>JBAXEN010000038.1:0-19360 GCA_037140415.1 Betaproteobacteria bacterium
ACATCCCCGCGATGATCCATGTCTCGACCAGCTGCAACAGCTGCTTTCACACCACGGGTGCGCACTACCTCAATGCCGACACCACCGCCTTCATGCAGTGCCTGACCAGTGATCTGTTCAAGGACTTCCCCACCCTCAAGTTCCTGATTCCGCACGGCGGCGGTGCGGTGCCCTACCACTGGGGCCGCTTTCGCGGCCTGGCGCAGGAGCTCAAGAAGCCGCTGCTGAGCGAGCACCTGCTGCACAACATCTTTTTTGATACCTGCGTCTATCACCAGCCCGGCATCGACCTGCTCACCAAGGTCATCCCGGTGGACAACATCCTGTTCGCCTCCGAGATGATCGGTGCGGTGCGCGGCATCGACCCCGAGACCGGCCACTACTACGACGACACCAAGCGCTACATCCAGGCCACCGCCAACCTCAACGACGAGCAGCGCTACAAGGTTTATGAAGGCAATGCCCGCCGGGTGTTCGGCCGCCTCGATACCGCCCTGAAAAACAAAGGACTCTGATATGTACGAACTTGGCGTTGTCTACCGCAACATCACCCGCGCTGACCGCGCAGCCACCGACGCGCTGGCCTCTTTGGGCTCGGCCACTGTCCATGAGGCCATGGGCCGGGTGGGCCTGCTCAAGCCCTATATGCGGCCCATCTATGCCGGCGCGCAGGTCTCGGGCACGGCCGTCACCGTGCTGCTGCACCCGGGCGACAACTGGATGCTGCATGTGGCGGCCGAGCAGGTCCAGCCCGGCGACATCGTGGTCGCTGCCATCACCGCTGAATGCACCGATGGCTATTTCGGCGATCTGTTGGCCACCAGCTTCCAGGCCCGGGGCGCGCGCGCGCTCATCATCGACGCCGGTGTGCGCGATGTGAAGACCTTGACCGAGATGAAGTTTCCGGTCTGGAGCAAGGCGATTTCCAGCAAGGGCACCATCAAAGCGACGCTGGGCTCGGTCAACATCCCAGTGGTGTGCGCCGGCATGTCCATACAGCCCGGCGATGCCATCGTGGCCGACGACGACGGCGTGGTCTGTGTGCCCCAAGCCCTGGTGGCCAAGACCCTGGCCGCCGCGCAGGCGCGCGAGGCCAACGAAGGCGAAAAACGCGCCAAGCTCGGCGCCGGCGTGTTGGGCCTGGACATGTACAAAATGCGCGAGCCGCTGGCCGCTGCCGGTCTGCGCTACATCGATTAAAGAGGCCTTGCGCATGCGTCGCCGTCTGCTCGCTCTGGCGCTGCCCTTGCTGGCGCTCGGCTGCGCCTGGACGCCTGCACAGCAGGCGAGCGCGCCGGCCGAGGTGCGCAGCGCCTTGGCGCCCACCGGCGTGCTGCGAGTGGGCGTGTACGCGGGCAGCCCCACCTCGCTGGTCAGCACCCGCAGCGGCCAAGCAGCCGGCATCAGCCATGATTTGGGCACCCTGATGGCGCGCGAGCTCGGTGTGCCTGTGCGCATGGTCGAGTTCAGCCGTGTGGCCCAGGTGCTGGAGGCGATCAAGGTCGGGCAGGTCGATGTCACCTTCACCAACGCCACCGAAGCCCGCGCCCGGGAGGTGGACTTCACCCCTGCGCTGGTGCGGCTCGAGTTGGGCTATTTGGCGCCGGCCGGCTCGGCCATACGCTCACTGGCCCAGGTGGACCAGCCGGGGGTGCGGGTGGGTGTGAGCCAGGGCAGCAGCTCGCAGGCGGTACTGCCAGGCCTGCTCAAACAGGCGCGCCTGGTGCCGCTGGGCTCACTGGCCGAGGCGGCGCGCGAGCTGCAGTCCGGCCGCATCGATCTGTTTGCCACCAACAAAGGCATCTTGTTTGAATTGGCCGATCAGACCGGCGCTCAGGTGCTGCCCGGCCGCTGGGGACTGGAGCATCTGGCCTTGGCGGTGCCCCAGGGTCGCGCCTCGGCCATGCCCTGGCTGCGCGACTTTGCCCAGCGCGCCCAGGCCAGCGGCCAGATCGACGCGATGGCGCAGCGTGCCGGGCTGCGCGGGCTGGCCACAGACTGAACGCTACACAGGAAGATGCCATGATGAATTCGCTCTACAGCCGCCGCCACGCCGCCATGACCCTGGTCGCCGCCCTCGCGACCAGCCTGGGCGCGCAGGCTCAGCCGACCGGCTACCCCAGCAAGCCGGTCAAGGTGGTGGTCGGCTATGCGCCGGGCGGCGCGGTCGATGCCGTGGCGCGCACCATCAACCAGGCCCTGCAGGCCAGTTTGGGCCAGCCCTTTGTGGTCGAGAACAAGCCTGGCGCGGGCACCAACATCGCGGTCAAGTCGGTGATCGAGGCGCCGGCCGACGGCCATACCTTGATGATGGCGGCCAACGCGCTGGCCGCCAACCCCTCGCTGTACCAGCCTGCACCCTTCGACCCCGAGCGCGACTTGGCGCCGGTCGCCTTGATCGGCCGGGTGCCGGTGGTGCTGGCGGCCCACCCGGCTGCGCCGTTTGCCACCGTGGCCCAACTGGTGGAGGCGGCCCGGGCCCGGCCCCGCTCCATTGCCTTTGCGTCGCCGGGCAATGGCTCGACGCCGCACATGGCCATCGAGCTGTTTGCCGCGCGCGCAGGCCTGGGCCTGCAGCACATTCCATACCGGGGCGGCGCGCCGGCCATCACCGATGTGATCGGCGGCCAGGTCCCGCTGGTGGCGGTCAATGCGCTGGAGGTGCAGCCGCATGTGCGCAGCGGCCGGCTCAAGGTATTGGCCGTGCTCAGTCCCAACCGCACCGCGATTTTTCCGGATGTCCCGACCATCGCCGAAAGCGGCTACCCCGGCTTCGAGGCCTCGGTCTGGTACGGGCTGGTTGCGCCGGCTGCCACCCCCAAGCCGGTGATTGCCAAGCTGCATGCCGAGGTGCAAAAAGCCCTGGCCACGGCCGAGGTGCGCGAGCGCATGACCGCCGTCGGTGGCGAGGTGCTGCCCGGCAGCATCGAGATGTTTGCCAGCCTGATCCGCGCCGAGCGGGTGCGCTATGACAAGCTGGTGCGCGACAACCAAATTAAACCCGATTGAACCCCAACGAAAGAACCATGAGCAAACCCACCCCAGGTGACTTCACCAAGACCGCCGGCTGGCTGGACTGGTACGCCGGCCCCAGCAAACCCCGCTTCACGCTGCCTGCAGGTGCGGTCGATGCGCACTGCCATGTGTTCGGCCCCGGTGCCGAATTTCCCTATGCGCCCGAGCGCAAGTACACGCCCTGCGATGCCAGCAAGGCCCAGTTGTTTGCGCTGCGCGATCACCTGGGCTTTGCGCGCAATGTGATCGTGCAGGCCACCTGCCATGGCGCTGATAACCGCGCCCTGGTCGATGCCTGCCAAGCCTCGGGCGGTAAGGCCCGCGGGGTGGCCACGGTCAAGCGTTCGGTCAGCGACGAAGAACTGCATAGCCTGCATGCCGCCGGCGTGCGCGGCGTGCGCTTTAACTTCGTCAAGCGCCTGGTGGACTTCACGCCCAAGGACGAGCTGCTGGAGATTGCCGGGCGCATTGGCCAGCTCGGATGGCATGTGGTGATTTACTTCGAGGCGGTGGATCTGCCCGAGCTGTGGGACTTCTTCACCGCCCTGCCCACCACCGTGGTGGTGGACCACATGGGCCGACCCGATGTGAGCAAGCCCATCGACGGCCCCGAATTCAGCCTGTTCCTCAAGTTCATGCGCGAACACAAGAACGTCTGGAGCAAGGTCAGCTGCCCTGAGCGCCTGTCGCTCACCGGCCCCAAGGCTTTGAATGGCGAGCAGGCGGCCTACCAGGATGTGGTGCCCTTTGCCCGCCGCGTGATCGAAGAGTTCCCAGACCGCGTGCTTTGGGGTACCGACTGGCCGCACCCCAACCTCAAAGACCACATGCCCGATGACGGCCTGCTGGTGGACTACATCGCGCAGATCGCGCCCACGGCCGAGATACAGAAAAAACTGTTGGTCGACAACCCGATGCGGCTGTACTGGCCGGAGGAAGTCCGCTGAATAAGCCCTGCCTTCCTCCCTCTGCCTCTGGGAGAGGGCTGGGGTGGGGGCGCGGTGGTGCAAGCGAGGTGGTGTGGCCAGGCCGCATGCCCTCACCCTGACCCTCTCTCAGAGGGAGAGGGAAAAAGACAAGGAGAGTTGACATGGCTTTAGACAAACCGTATTTGGATGTGCCCGGCACCACGATTTTTGACGCCGAGCAAAGCCGCAAAGGCTACTGGCTCAACCAGTTCTGCATGAGCCTGATGAAGGCCGACAACCGCGAGCGCTTCAAGGCCAATGAGCGGGCCTACCTCGACGAGTGGGCCATGTCCGAAGAGCAAAAGCAGGCCGTGCTCGCGCGCGACCTGAACTGGTGTATACGCACCGGCGGCAACATTTACTTCCTGGCCAAAATCGGCGCCACCGATGGCAAGAGCTTTCAGCAAATGGCCGGCTCGATGACCGGAATGACCGAGCTGGAGTACCGCGACATGATGGTCCGCGGTGGCCGCTCGGTTGAAGGCAACCGCCGCCTGGGCGAGGGCGGCGATGCCCAGCCCGAGCGCCAGCCGCAGGGCTCGGCCGGCAAGACCCTCAACATACAAGGAGCCTGATCCATGGCCCGCATCACCGCCTCTGTTTACACCTCGCATGTGCCCGCCATTGGCGCGGCCCTGGACCTGCACAAGACCCATGAGGACTACTGGAAGCCGGTCTTTGCCGGCTACGAGTACTCCAAGCAATGGATGACGGACAACAAGCCCGATGTCGTCATCTTGGTATTCAACGACCATGCCACCGCCTTCAGCCTGGACATGATCCCGACCTTTGCGATTGGCACCGCCGCCCAGTACCAGCCGGCCGACGAAGGCTGGGGCCCGCGCCCGGTGCCGGTGGTCCAGGGCCATCCGGAGCTGGCCTCGCATATTGCGCAAAGCGTGATCCAGCAGGACTTTGACCTGACCATCGTCAACAAGATGGATGTGGACCATGGCCTGACCGTGCCACTGTCGCTGATGTGCGGCGAGCGCGACCCGAAGGCGGGCGCCTGGCCTTGCCCGGTCATCCCTTTGGCGGTCAATGTGGTGCAGTACCCGGTTCCCAGCGGCATGCGCTGCTTCAAGCTCGGCCAGGCCATCCGCAAGGCGGTGGAAAGCTACGACCAGGACCTCAAGGTACACATCTGGGGCACCGGGGGCATGAGCCACCAGCTGCAGGGCGCACGCGCCGGCCTGATCAACCGGCAGTGGGACAACGCCTGGCTGGACAAGCTCATCAACGACCCGGTCGCTTGCGCCCAGACCCCGCACATCGACTATGTGCGCGAAGCCGGCAGCGAGGGCATTGAGCTGGTGATGTGGCTGATCGCTCGCGGCGCCATGGCCGATGTCAACGGCGAGCAAATCACCGGCCCGCTGCCCCAGGTCAAACACCGCTTCTACCATGTGCCGGCATCCAACACGGCTGTGGGGCACGCCATCCTGGAGAACAGCTGAGCACGGCCTGTCCGAGCTCATGCGTTGCAGCGTGAAAGGTTGTCGTGGTCTTGGGCGTGCATTGCGGCTCGTTCCTACTCATCAGGACACAGGGATGACTACACAGTGGTTATACTGGTGTAACCATGAAAGTCGTTCTGGACACCAACGTCTTGATTGCCGCGGTGCGATCCAGGCAGGGAGCCAGCTTCTCCTTGCTGTCTCTTCTGCCCGATGCACGGTTTCAAATCGCGCTGGGTGTGGCGCTGTACACCGAGTGGCAAGACGTGATGAGCCGCCCCGAACACTGGCCACCGGGCATGGGCAAAAACGATGCGCTGGCGTTTTTGCACTACCTGCTGTCTGTGGCCCATTTGCAGGACGTGTACTACCTCTGGCGACCGTTTTTGCGCGACCCGGACGATGACATGGTGCTGGAGTGCGCCGTTGCCAGCGGCAGCCAGTACGTGGTGACGCACAACGTTCGCGATTTTCAAAAAGTGGGCGAACTGGGTTTGCAAGTTGCCACACCAGCCCAGTTCCTGGACCATTTGCGGAGACTGCCATGACAGCCCTGACCATTCGTTTGCCCCACTCCACCCATGCCAAGATCCGTGAACTGGCAGCGCGTGATGGCGTCTCGGTCAACCAATTCATTGCCAGCGCAGCAGCCGAGAAATTGGCTGCGGTCATGACGCTTGATTACCTGCGCAACGAAGCGGCCCAGGGTAAACGGTCCGATTTCGAGCGCTTCATGCGAGCCGTGCCAGACCTTCCCGACGCGCACGACAAAAAGTGATGGACGCACGCAGACGGCCACGCCACCAAGCACCCCCACACCATCCCGAATCCTTCACACCACAGGAATCCCCATGACCATCAAAGTCGCACTCGCCGGCGCCGGCGCCTTCGGCATCAAGCACCTGGACGGCATCAAAAACATTGCCGATGTCGAGGTCGTCTCGCTCATCGGCCGCGAACTGGCCAAAACCCAGGAAGTGGCCAATAAGTACGGCATCGGGCACGTCACCACCGATCTGGCCGAGAGTCTGAAGATCAAGGAAGTCGATGCGGTCATTCTGTGCACACCCACGCAGATGCACGCCAGCCAATCGCTGGCCTGCCTGGAAGCGGGCAAGCATGTGCAGGTGGAAATTCCCCTGTGCGACGTGCTCAAGGACGGCGAAAAAGTGGTGGCGCTGCAAAAGCAGACCTCTCTGGTGGCCATGTGCGGCCACACCCGCCGCTTCAACCCCAGCCACCAGTATGTGCACAAGAAGATCGTGGCCAAGGAGTTCAACATCCAGCAACTCGATGTGCAGACCTACTTCTTTCGCCGCACCAACATGAACGCGCTGGGCCAGCCGCGCAGCTGGACCGACCACCTGCTCTGGCACCACGCCGCCCACACGGTGGACCTGTTCGCCTACCAGGCCGGCAGCCCCATCGTCAAAGCCAATGCCATCCAGGGCCCGATCCATCCGAGCTTGGGCATTGCCATGGACATGAGCATTCAGCTCCAGGCCGCCAATGGCGCGATCTGCACGCTCAGCCTGTCTTTCAACAACGACGGCCCGCTGGGCACTTTCTTTCGCTACATCGGCGATACCGCGACCTACCTGGCGCGTTACGACGACCTGTTCACCGGCAAGGAAGAAAAGATCGATGTCAGCCAGGTCGACGTGTCGATGAATGGCATCGAACTGCAGGACCGCGAGTTCTTCGCCGCCATCCGCGAAGGCCGTGAGCCCAACGCCAGCGTGGCCCAGGTGCTGCCCTGCTACCAGGTGCTGCACCAGCTCGAACAGCAACTCAACGCTTGACCTTCACTCCCTCTCCCTCTGGGAGAGGGCCGGGGTGAGGGTAAGCGCCTCACCGACTTTTTTTTGCGAGCCACCCCATGCAACAACGCCAACTCGGCCCCTTCAGCGTCAGCGCCATCGGCCTGGGCTGCATGAACATCTGCCATGCCTATGGCAGCCCGATCTCTGAGGATGAAGCTGAGCGGCTGCTGTTGGCTGCGCTCGATGCCGGCGTCACCCACTTTGACACCGCCGCCTTGTATGGCATGGGCACCAGTGAAACGCTGGTCGGCAAATACCTTTCGAAGCATCGCTCACGCTTCACGCTGGCCAGCAAGTGCGGCATGACCGGCGTGCCCAACGAGCAGGGCGTGAAGGTGCGTGTGATCGACGGCCGGCCAGCCACTCTCAAAGCCACCTGCGAGGAGGCTCTTGGGCGCCTGCGCACCGATGTGATCGACTTGTACTACCTGCACCGCTGGGACAAGAAGATTCCCATCGAAGACAGTGTGGGCGCGCTGGCCGACTTGGTGCGCGAGGGCAAGATCCGCAGCATCGGCCTGTCGGAGGTGTCGGCCGCCACCTTGCGCCGCGCCCATGCGGTACACCCGATTGCAGCGCTGCAGACCGAGTATTCGCTGTGGTCCCGCAATGCGGAAATCGCGGTGCTACAGGCCTGCCAGGAACTGGGCACCAGCTTCGTCGCTTTCAGCCCAGTGGCTCGCGGTTTCTTGTGCGGCACACCGCTGGATGTGACGGCCTTCGAGGCCAAAGACATACGTCGCGCGATGCCGCGCTTTACGCCTGAAAACTACGCCAAGAACCAGGCTTTGCTGCCGGCCTATCACGCGATCGCGGCCGAAGTCGGCTGCACGCCTTCGCAGTTGGCCATGGCCTGGCTCCTGCACAAAGGCCCGAACATTCTGCCCATCCCCGGCACGCGCAGCGTGGACCACCTGATGGACGACCTGGGCGCGGCCAGTGTGAAGCTCTCGGCGGATGTGATGGCCAGGCTTGAAGCGCTGATCAACCAGCGCACGGTGCATGGTGATCGCTACAACGCGCAGGCCAACAGCGAGGTTGATACCGAGGTGTTTTGACGCGGCTTGCATGCCGCAGGGCAGTGCGCCCTCGCAGCGATACCGCGCAGGATCGATAGCCTTATCGCGCCGGGGCGACGCTCCCACAAGTGAGTGCTTCTGCAACTGAGCGCTCACCCAAAGCAGTGCCAGTTCAAAGGGCCCCCGAGGCTTGGAGGGGGTGTGGGAGCTGCGCCCTCGCAGCGAAGCGGCGCAGGATCAATAGCCGCTATCGTGCCCGGGGCGACGCTCCCACATCCAGGAAAAGATGCCACCCGAGGCTTGGCTGTTCGCTGTCGCCCGCAGGGCAGCCGGCCGGTGGGCTGTGCCCGATACTTGGGCATCGTCGTTCCCGCACAGGTGTTTGAGCATGCCGCTGCCCCCTTCTTCCCCGCGTCAGTTGCTGCATACGCGCCAGGTGCGTTACGAGGGTTTCGAGCGCGAAGATGGACTGATCGATATCGAGGCCACGCTGCTCGACACCAAGACGTTTGGCTTTGATGTGATGGGCGAAGGCCGCTGGGAGCCCGGCCAGCCGATACACGGCATGGCGATCCGGCTGGTCATTGATCTGGACTTCATCGTCCGCGACATTCAGGTCAGCATGGACGATATCCCACACACCGAATGCCTGAACGCACGCCCGCCCATGAGCAGCATCATCGGTTGCTCACTGCGCAAGGGTTGGCGTCAGGCCATCGATGAGCGGCTCGGCAAGGTCAGGGGCTGCGCCCATTTGCGCGAGCTGCTGTTCAACATGGGCACGGTGGCATTTCAGACCCTGGCGCGGCGGCTGAACAAGGCCAATGAAGTGGCCGGCAAGGCGCCTTTGCCCATGGGCGGCTGCCTGGCCTGGGACCCGGCTGGCCCCTTGGTGGCGCGCATCTATCCGCAGTTTTCGATCAAGTCGCTTGCGACCGACGCAGGTTCATAAAGCCTGCCAGAGCGGGGCCCGGGGCAAGCCCACGCTACCGCTTCAAGCTGGGGCAGCGCCTAGGGGTGCGCCCAAGTGTGAGAGCTCAGAGGCAATCGCCCGACCGATCAGGTAGCCGCTGGTGTAGGCCACCAGCAGCCCATTGCCGCTGAGGTAGCCGGTGCAGGAGTCGCCGGAGACGCCGGCGATGGCATTGCCGCCCGCGTGCAGCGCGGCAATCGGCCGGCCATCGCTCTGAAGGACCCGGCCAGCCGCATCGACCACCAGACCACCCTGGGTGTGGGCCACCGCTCCGGTGATGCGGGCGGCGTAGTAGGGAGGCGCCAGGGCCCTTTCGGGAGGAGTGCGCCCAAAGGCGTCAGAGCTGCCGCGCGGCTGTTCGGCCCACTGCTGCAAGCTTGCCTCCAGTGCCGCCGCGGGCAAACCCAAGGTCTGCGCCAGTGCTGCAGCGCTCGGCGCCTGCACGATGCCCCCGCGCTCCATGGCCTGGCGCATCACCAGCACGCCGGCCACCTGCTCCTGAATATGCTGATCCCAGATGAAGTAAGCCACCTGTCCGGGCTGGCTCCGATAGACCCGGGCCAGGCTGGAGTAGTCCTGCAACTCGTTGACGAAACGCTCCCCAGTGGCATTGACCGCGATGCCGCCCTGGTTGAGCACAGGTGGCGTCACCCGGGTGCCGTCTGCAAAGATGCAGTCGCGCCCCTGATAGCTGCCCATCAGGGCAAACGCGGCGCCCAGCGCCTGGCCCCAGTCCAACGCGTCGCCCAGGTCTTTGGCCGAACCGATGTGCGGCGCACTGGCCATTTCCGGAATGTGCGCGGCCACCAGTTCGGGCCTGGCGCCAAACCCACCGCAGGCCAAAACCACCCGCGAGGCGCGGATCTGCAGGTTCTGCCCTGCGCGCTGGGCGCTCACCCCGGTGATACCGGAGCGGGCATCGCCTGTGAGGCCGGTACAGACGGTCTGGTCGAGGATCTCGACCTGGTGGCAGCCCTCGACAAAGCGGCGCAGGCCAGCGAGCACCGGCGGGCCTCCGCGCTCCGGGTGCGCATGCATGCGCACCACACTGTGACCCAGCCAGGTCAGTTCGGGCGCCAGCTCGAGTTCGAGTCCGACCTCATCGACCAGCCAATGCAGGGTCTCGGCCGAGCTTTCGCAGATCGCCCGCGCCAGGTTCAGGTCGACATGGCCGCCGTTCTTCTTCAGGATATCGGCCAGCAGCAGCTCGGGCGTGTCATCAATGCCGGCCGCGCGTTGAAACCGGGTGCCGGCCGCAGGGATGAAATTGCTGGCGATGGCGCTGTTGCAGGGACGCGCGAGATCGCGTTCGAGCACGGTGACCCGCAGGGCAGGGGCGTGTGAGGCTATCGCTGCGGCGGCGGTCAGGCCGGTGCCGCCGGCGCCGACGATGAGGACGTCGGTGTCGAGCCAGACAGATTCATTCATGGTGCTCGTGCCTCAATCTTGCGGCAGCTCGTCGAGGATCTGGCCCGCGGCGATCAGCTCGTCGAGCTCGCTCAGTACCAGCTTGCCGGAGGCGCTGTAGGGGTCGAACTCGGGGTGTTGCATTTGGATCATCGGGTCTAAGGCCGATAGCTGCACATGTGCCATCGCCCAGGCGCCAAAGCGCCTCACGGAGATTTCCTCGTAGTCCAGCAGTTGCACATCCTTGTGGCGCTGGTCGGCCAGGATGCGCGCATACAGCCGATTGACCGTGCTGCGCTGGCCCTCGAGCATCTGGAGAAACAGGCCCTGACCTTGGCACAGAACCCCGGTGATGTCGTGGGCCTGGTTGAACGCGCGGGCGGATTTAAGAATGGAGCCTGTGACCGTGGTGGTTTGGGGGCCTACGGCACTGCTGACATAGAGCAGACGAACTTGCATGGCAGCCTTGCAGAGAGCCAATGGAGTCCCACGGTAACACAGGCGGGGCAGGGTGAGATTGGCGGCGGCTTGGGCTGGGCGGTGTGGGAGCCGCGCCCTCGCGGCGATGCGGCAGTCGATCAAGCCGGTCGGCTGTGCTTTTCAAAAAACCGGGATATTGCTGCGATCAGGGCCTGCGGCTGATCGCGGTGGGGTGAATGCCCGCAGTCGGGCATTTCCAGCAGCTCGGTCCGAGTGGCGCGGCGGGCGATGCCGCGAATCTGCTCCAGTGTGCCGTACTCGTCTTCCAGGCCCTGAATGGCCAGCACAGGAGTCTGTATGCGACTGAGTTCAGACTCAATCGACCACTGCGCAAAGTCCGGCGCCAGCCAGGCCTGGTTCCAGCCCCAGAAGGCCGAGTCCGGGTCGGCGTGGTGGCGCTCCAGTCGCTCGCGCAAGCCGCCGTGCAGATAGGCGCCCCGTGCTTGCGCAATGCTGCGCAGGGAGATGTCTTCCACCAGGATATGCGGCGCCATCACGATCAGCCCGGCCAGGGCCTGCGCGTCAGCGCCCTGGCCCGCCTCCGCCTGCTGCGCCGCATAGATCAAGGCGATCGAGCCGCCGTCACTGTGGCCCAGCAGCCAGATCGGCCCGCTGACCTCCAGGACCTTCAGCAACTCTGGCAGTACCTCGCCGGCCTGCCGGTGCATGAAGTCTGGGCCCCAGTGTTCACCGGCGGGACGCGGGCTCGATCGACCGTAGCCGGGACGCGAGTACACCAGACCCCGACAGCCCAGCGCAGCGCACAGTTGCGCCGGAAAGTCGCGCCACATCGAGACCGAACCCAGCCCCTCATGCAGGAACACCATCACCGGCCCCTCGGGCAAGCCCACCCATTGGTATTCGATCAGCACCGGCCGTGCGGCCCAGCGGATCTCCAGCAAGCAGGTGGGCCGGGGTGTCATCGTCAGGCTGCTTGCAGCTCGCGCAGCTTGAAGCGCTGTATTTTGCCGGTGGCGGTTTTCGGCAGCTCGGCAATGAAGTCGATGCGCCTGGGGTACTTGTAGGGCGCCAGCCGCTCCTTGACGAAGGCCTTGAGCTCGGCTTCGTCGACGCTGGCGCCGGGCTTGAGCACCACATAGGCTCGCGTCTTGGTCAGACCTTCATCGTCGACCATGCCCACCACCGCAGCCTCCAGCACCGCGGCATGTTGCACCAGGGTGGCCTCGACCTCGAAGGGCGAGACATAAATGCCGCTGACCTTGAGCATGTCGTCGCTGCGACCCGAGTAGGTGTAGCTGCCGTCGGCGTTGCGCACATATTTGTCGCCGCTCTTGGTCCAGGCGCCCTGGAAGGTCTCGCGCGACTTGTCGCGGTTGCCCCAGTACAGCAGGGCAGCGCTCGGGCCCTTGATGTAGAGGTCGCCCGGCTCGCCGTCAGGCACCGGCGCGCCGTCGTCGCCGCGCAACTCAATGTCATACCCAGGCACTGGCCAGCCGGTGGTGCCATAGCGCACCTGCCCCGGCCGGTTGGACAGGTAGATGTGCAGCATCTCGGTCGAGCCTATGCCGTCAATGATCTCCACCCCGAAGTGGCGGGTAAATCGCTCGCCAATGTCCGCTGGCAGGGCTTCGCCCGCCGAGGAGCACAAGCGCAGCGCCACCTGCTCCTTCTTCGGCAGGGCGGGCGAGGCCAGCATGCCGGCAAATCCGGTGGGCGCGCCAAAGAAGAGGGTGGGTTGTTGTTCGGTCCAGCGCTTGAACACCGCATCGGGCGTGGGGCGCTCGGCCATCAGCACCACCGTCGCACCCACGCTCAAAGGGAAGGACAGCGCATTGCCCAGGCCATAGGCGAAGAACAGCTTGGCCGCTGAAAAACAGACATCGCTTTCGCGCAGGCCCAGAATCTGTTTGCCATAGAGCTCGGCGGTCCAGTAGGCGTTGGCATGGGTATGGGTGGTGCCTTTGGGGCGGCCGGTCGAGCCGGAGGAGTAGAGCCAAAAGCCCGGCTCCTCGCCTTGGGTCGGCGCGCACTCGGCCAGCGGGCTGTGCTGGGCCAGCAGCGCCTCGAAGTCCCGTGCTGGCGCGGCCACGGCTGTACCGGCGCGTGAGACGATGACATGGCGCACCTCGTGTCCGCTCCGGTCCATGGCCTGCGCTATCACCGGCCGCAGCGCCCCCGAGACCAGCACCGCTTGCGCTCGGCTGTGCTGCAGCATGTAGGCATAGTCGTCGGCGGTCAGCAGGGTGTTGACCGCCACCGGCACCACGCCGGCATACAGCGCGCCCAGAAAGCTCACCACCCAGTCGCTGCTGTCGTGCATCAAGAGCAGCACCCGCTCTTCTCGGCGCAGGCCCAGCGCCAACAGCCCCGCTGCACAGCGGCGCACTCGCTCGGCCAGCTCGCCGTAGCTCAGTGTGCCGGCGTCGTCGATGTAAGCGGCCTTGTTCGCCCGCTCGGCATTGAGCGCGATCAGGTGCTGGGCAAAGTTGAAGGGGGACGCCGGCGGGGGCACCGTCTGACGGTCAAGAGCGGGGGAATTCATGCTGTGTCTCCTCAAGAAGGGGTGGCGGCGCCGCGCTGGTTTTTGGATGCGGTGCCGGCGGTCTGATTCAGGCCGCCGCTGGGGTCAGATGCTCGAGCACGGCGGTACTGGCCTGGACGGCGGCGCGGCGGTGGTAGAAATTCAGGGCGCGCAGGCCACCGAGTTCCTCGCCGCCACCTGCGCGGCCTGGGCCGCCGTGCAGCGACTGCGGCATCACATTGCCGTGGCCGGTCTGGCTGGCGGCCACATCCGGGCTGATCACATGCACCCGGCCGTGGCTGTCGGCCAGTTCCAAGGCGGCCCGCGCCATCGCCGCACCGTCGTCACCATAAAGAGAGGCCACCAGCGAGCCCTGGCCACGGCGTATCAGGTCCAAGGCCTGAGCCTCATCGCGGTAGGGCAGCAGCGTGGCCACCGGCCCGAACACCTCGTGGCCATGCACCAGATCGGCCGCGGCGCTGGCGGCCGCATCCTTCAGGCCCAGCAGGGTCGGGCCTATGCAGCAGGAGGTCGCTGCGTCGGCGTCGATCAGCGCATGGCTGTTGCCGTCGTGCAGCACCTGCGCCTGCTGCTGGAGCAGGGCCAAGCCGTCGCGCACCGAATGGAGTTGCGCCCGGCTGACCAGGGCGCCCATGCGCACGCTGTCATTGCGCGGGTTGCCGACTGTGGTCTTGGCCAGGCGCGCGCTGATGGCCTGGGCCAGCGCATCGGCCTGGGATTGCGGCACCAGGATGCGGCGAATGGCGGTGCACTTTTGGCCCGACTTGACCGTCATCTCGCGCGCCACCTCCTTGACCAGCAGGTCCGTCGCTTCGGCGCCGGCGCCGGGCAGCAGCCAGGCCGAATTGAGGCTGTCGGCCTCAATGTTGACGCGCACCGAGTGGCGCGTGACCGCCGGGTGCGAACGGATCAACTCGGCGGTTTCGGCCGAACCGGTGAAGGACAGCAGGTCAAAGGGCTGCAGCGGGTCGAGCAGACCGGCCGAGGAGCCGCAGATCACCGACAGCGCACCGGCCGGCAGCACGCCGGCGTCGATCACGTCCTTGACCATGCGCTGGGTCAGCCAGGCGGTGGCGGTGGCCGGTTTGATGATGACCGGCACGCCCGAGAGCAGGGCCGGTGCGGCCTTTTCCCACAAGCCCCAGGCCGGGAAATTGAAGGCATTGATGAACAGCGCCACCCCGCGGCTGGGCAGCAGCACATGGCGCGACTGAAACAGCGGGTCTTTGCCCAGCCGCACCGCATCGCCGTCGAGCAGGTGGTGACGATCGCCCAGGCCCAGACCCATCTTGGCGTACTGGCCCAGGGTGAAGAGGCCGCCATCGATATCGACCGCCGAATCGTTTTTGACGGTGCCGCTGTTGGCAGTAGCGATCTCATAGTAGGCGTCGCGCTGGCCTTGCATCACCTTGAGCGCGGCTTCGAGCAGGCCGGCCCGCTGCGCATAGCTCAGGGCCCGCAGCGCAGCTCCGCCGGTGTGGCGGGCATAGGCGAAGGCCGCCGCCAGGTCCAGGCCGGTGGCATCGACCCGAACCAGTTCGGTGCCCAGCACCGGATCGCTCAGTGCGGCACCCGGGCCGGTGCCGGTTTGCCAGCGTCCGCACACATGGTTGGCAAGAAGTTCAGTCATGAAAGCGATCCTTGGTCGGTGGCCCGCAGAGCGCAGCCGGGGTTGAAAGACAGGGACGCGGCCAGCTCAAGCCGGCTCGGCGGTAAATTCAATGCGGCCCTGGGGCAGCAGGTAGAGAACCAGGGCGCGGCCCTGCCGGACGGTGGGGCGATGGGCGCTGCCGGGCGGGCAGACCAGCCAGCCGGCGCTGCGTCCGTCAAAGGTGGCAGCTTCGTCCATCGGCATGATCAGGTCGATCTCACCCAAGGGATGCACATGGTGTGGGCCGGCGATGTCCTTCATGTCGACCACATCGACCGAAAAGCCATGCAGGTCGTCGGCGGCCTTGAAGATGCGGCCATAGCGCAGGCCGCCGCCTTCACGCTGGGCCAGCCAGCCCTGCGCCACGCCGGCCTCACAACTGGCGCGCAGACGGTCATAGCTGGCGCTTCGTGGGCCGTGTTCAGCGTTGAGCCACTGATCCAACTCGGCATCGAGCGGGCGGCCGGCCAGTTGGGCGCTCAACTCAGCGATCTGGAGGCGAAATAGTTCGGGTGTCATCTTTCCCTCTTTGCGGTCGGGTCTGGCATCAGGGTGCTTGCCAAGAGCCAAGATATGAATTATTGTGCGTATATGAACGATAAAGCTGAGGCTTGAGCATGTCAAGCACTATATTGCAAAATTCAGGGTTAACCCCAGTTTCTGCAAGCGCTGCGGCAGCCGACGACTCCGCCGCCGTCTCTGCGGAGGTCAAGAACCCCTTCTTGGTCGCGCTGGGAGAGCGGGTGCGCGGCCTGCGCTCTCGCCGTGGCATGACGCGCAAGGCACTGTCACAGGCGGCTGCCGTGTCGGAGCGGCATCTGGCCAATTTGGAGTACGGCGAGGGCAATGCCTCCATATTGGTTCTGCTGCAGGTTGCAGAGGCGCTGCAATGCCCATTGGCGGAGCTTATTGGGGATGTGAGCACTTCTTCACCTGAATGGCTTTTCATCAGGGAGCTGCTCGCCGGGCGCGATGAGGCGCAGCTACGCCGGGTGCGTCTGGCCATGGGGCAGCTCCTGGGCAGTGGCGGGCCCGAGGTGGCGCGCAAGACCTGCGTGGCGCTGATTGGCCTGCGTGGGGCTGGCAAGTCCACCCTGGGTCAGTTGCTGGCCGAGGACCTGGGCTTTCCCTTTGTTGAACTCAGCCGCGAGATCGAGAAATTTGCCGGCTGCAGTGTCTCTGAAATCCAGGCGCTGTATGGTCAGAACGCCTATCGGCGCTACGAGCGCCGGGCGCTGGAAGAGGCGCTACAGATCTACCCCGAGGCGGTGATTGCCACCCCCGGCGGTCTGGTGTCGGAGCCGGCCACCTTCAACCTCCTGCTCAACCACTGCACCACTGTCTGGCTGCAGGCTGACCCCGAAGACCATATGCAGCGGGTTGTGGCTCAGGGCGATATGCGGCCCATGGCGGCCAGTCGGGAAGCGATGGAAGACCTGCGTGGCATTCTGGTCGGCCGGGCAGCCTTCTACTCCAAGGCGCAACTGCGGCTCGATACCAGTAGCCAGCCGCTGGCGCCCACCTTTGATCTGCTCAGGCAGATGGTGCGACAGACCCTGGGCTTGACCGTCAACGAGGGGCAAGGGGGGGATTCGAAAAACATGCAAAAAAGTGCTTGACATGAGATTTGAATGCACTATCATGCGTTTCATTGAAATCTGAATTGCACTTTCTTGCAAGTTTCTCAAACCCCTTGACCTCAGGAGACCCGACCATGAGCACGACGCAGCCCCAGGTGGACTACCGCACCGCCCCCGAGCAATACCGCCATGTGAAGCTCAGCTTCGAAGGCCCGATTGCCACCTTGAAGATCGACATTGATGAGAACGCCGGCCTGCGCCCGGGCTACAAGCTCAAGCTCAACTCCTACGATCTGGGCGTGGACGTCGAACTCAATGACGCGGTCAACCGCATCCGCTTCGAGCATCCCGAGGTCAAGACCGTGGTGGTCACCAGCGCCAAGGACAAGGTGTTTTGCTCTGGTGCCAACATCTTCATGCTGGGCGTCTCCAGCCATGCCTGGAAGGTGAACTTCTGCAAGTTCACCAATGAGACCCGCAATGGCCTGGAAGATTCCTCGCAACACGAAGGCCTGAAATTCCTGGCTGCGGTCAACGGCGCCTGCGCCGGTGGCGGCTACGAGCTGGCCCTGGCCTGCGACGAGATCGTGCTGGTCGATGACCGTTCCAGCGCCGTCAGTCTGCCCGAGGTGCCGCTCTTGGGCGTGCTGCCCGGCACCGGCGGCCTGACCCGGGTGACCGACAAGCGCAAAGTGCGCCACGACCTGGCCGATATTTTCTGCACCAGCGTCGAAGGCGTGCGTGGCCAGAAGGCGGTGGACTGGCGCTTGGTCGATGCGGTGGCCAAGCCCGCGGTGTTCGGCGAGAGGGTCAAGGAGCGGGCGCTGGCCCTGGCGGCCAAGAGCCAGCGACCGGGCAGCGCCCAGGGCGTGGCTCTCACCCCGCTGCAGCGCACGCTCGAAGCGGACGCTGTCCGTTATCAGCATGTGACTGTCGAGATCGACCGCGCCAAGCGCCTGGCCACTTTTGTGGTCAAGAGCCCCAGCGGCGCGCAGCCCCAGGACATGGCCGCTGCCGAGGCTCTGGGCGACCAGTGGTTCCCGCTGGCCCTGGCCCGCGAGTTGGAAGACGCCATCTTGCACATGCGCACCAACGAGCTGGACATCGGCCTGTGGCTGATCAAGACCTCCGGCGAGAGCCAGGCGGTACTGGCCATGGACGCTTTCCTGATGGCCCATCAGGACCACTGGCTGGTGCGCCAAACCATCGGCTACCTGCGCCGCACCTTCAGCCGCCTGGACGTGTCTTCGCGCAGCCTGTTCGCGCTGATCGAGCCCGGCTCCTGCTTTGCCGGCTCCTACCTGGAGCTGGCCCTGGCCTGCGACCGCAGCTATATGCTGGCCCTGCCCGACGACGAAGCCCAAGCCCCCGTCATCAACGTGGGCGAGACCAACTTTGGCCTCTACCCCATGGCCACCGGCCAAAGCCGCCTGGGCCGCCGCTTCTATGACGAGCAGCCCGCTCTGGATGCTGTGCGCGCGCAAGCTGGCAAGTCGCTCGATGCCGACGCCGCATTCGCCGTGGGCCTGGTCACCGCCAACCCCGACGACATCGACTGGGCCGACGAGACCCGTCTGGCCATTGAGGAGCGGGTCAGCATGTCACCCGACTCGCTCACCGGCCTGGAAGCCAACCTGCGCTTTAACGGCAAGGAAAACATGGTCACCCGCGTCTTCGGGCGCCTGACCGCCTGGCAGAACTGGATCTTCCAGCGCCCCAACGCGGTTGGCGACAAGGGCGCGCTCAAGGTCTACGGCAAGGGCGACAAAGCCGCCTTCGACTGGAATCGGGTTTAAGCCCCCAGCAGCCCCGCATCACCCCATCCCCATTGAGATCAAACCGAGGAAACTGTCATGTCCATCGATTACAGCGAGAAGATTCCGAACAACGTCAACCTCAGCGAAGACCGTACCTTGCAGCGCGCGCTTGAGCATTGGCAGCCCAACTACCTGTCCTGGTGGCAGGACATGGGTCCGGACGGCTCGCACAACTTCGACGTCTACCTGCGCACCGCCGTGAGCGTGGACCCGCAAGGCTGGGCCCAGTTCGGCCACGTCAAGATGCCCGACTACCGCTGGGGCATCTTCCTGAACCCCGGTGAAGCCGACCGCAAAATTCACTTCGGCGACCACAAGGGCGAAAACGCTTGGCAAGACGTCCCTGGCGAGTACCGCGCCAACCTGCGCCGCATCATCGTCACGCAAGGCGACACCGAGCCGGCCTCGGTCGAGCAGCAGCGCCACCTGGGCCTGACCGCCCCCAGCCAGTACGACCTGCGCAACCTGTTCCAGGTCAATGTGGAAGAAGGCCGCCACCTGTGGGCCATGGTCTACCTGCTGCACAAGTACTTCGGCCGTGACGGCCGCGAGGAAGCCGAAGCCCTGCTCGAGCGCCGCTCGGGCCAGGAAGACAACCCCCGCATCCTGCAGGCCTTCAACGAAGCCACGCCCGACTGGCTGAGCTTCTTCATGTTCACCTACTTCA
>JBAXEN010000039.1:0-19320 GCA_037140415.1 Betaproteobacteria bacterium
GACCTGTCGGGTGATTTGTCGGCCGAGAAGGTGATCTACAACTATGTCAAGGCCATAGGCAAAGGCTTGTCCAAGATCATGTCCAAGATGGGCGTGAGCACCTATATGAGCTACTGCGGCGCGCAGTTGTTCGAGGCTATCGGCATCAATGACGCGACCATTGAAAAATACTTCAGCGGAACCGCCAGCCGGGTCGGTGGCATCGGCGTGTTTGAAATCGCCGAAGAAGCGCTGCGCATGCACGCTGCCGCCTTCAGCGATGACCCGGTGCTGGCGACCATGCTTGACGCCGGCGGCGAGTACGCCTGGCGCGCTCGCGGTGAAGAGCATATGTGGACGCCCGACGCGATCGCCAAGCTGCAGCACAGCACCCGCGCTGGCAACTTCAGCACCTACAAGGAATACGCTCAAATCATCAACGACCAGAGCAAGCGCCACCTGACCCTGCGCGGCTTGTTCGAGTTCCGCTTTGACCCTGCCAAAGCCATTGCGATCGAGGAGGTCGAGCCGGCCAGCGAGATCGTCAAACGCTTTGCCACTGGCGCCATGTCCCTGGGCTCGATCTCCACCGAGGCCCATGCCACTTTGGCGGTGGCGATGAACCGCATCGGCGGCAAGAGCAACACCGGCGAGGGCGGCGAAGATCCGGCCCGCTACCGCAACGAGCTCAAGGGCATCCCCATTAAACAGGGCGAGAGCCTCAAGAGCGTGATCGGTGCCGACCGTGTGGAGGTCGATTTGCCGCTGCAAGATGGCGACAGCCTGCGCTCGCGCATCAAGCAAGTGGCCTCCGGCCGCTTTGGCGTGACCACCGAATACCTGGTTTCGGCCGACCAGATCCAGATCAAGATGGCGCAAGGCGCCAAGCCCGGCGAGGGCGGCCAGTTGCCAGGCGGCAAGGTGTCTGAGTACATCGGTGCCTTGCGATATTCAGTGCCAGGCGTGGGGCTGATCTCGCCGCCGCCGCACCATGACATCTATTCCATCGAGGACCTGGCCCAGCTGATCCACGACCTCAAAAACGTCACGCCCAAAGCCAGCATCAGCGTCAAGCTGGTCTCTGAAATTGGGGTAGGCACCATTGCCGCTGGCGTGGCCAAGGCCAAGGCCGACCATGTGGTGATCGCCGGTCACGACGGCGGCACCGGCGCCTCGCCCTGGTCCTCGATCAAGCATGCTGGATCGCCCTGGGAGATTGGCTTGGCCGAAACCCAGCAGACCCTGGTGCTCAACCGCCTGCGCGGCCGCATCCGGGTGCAGACCGACGGTCAGATGAAGACCGGCCGCGACGTGGTCATCGGCGGCCTGCTCGGCGCCGATGAGTTCGGCTTCGCCACCGCTCCCTTGGTGGTCGAGGGCTGCATCATGATGCGCAAGTGCCACCTCAACACCTGCCCGGTTGGGGTGGCCACCCAGGACCCGGTGTTGCGCCAGAAATTCGCTGGCAAGCCTGAGCATGTGGTCAATTACTTCTTCTTCGTCGCTGAAGAAGCCCGTCAGATCATGGCCCAGTTGGGCATACGCAAGTTTGACGATCTCGTCGGTCGCGCTGACCTGCTCGACATGAGCAAAGGCCTGTCGCACTGGAAAGCCAGCGGTCTCGATTTCAGCCGCTTGTTCTACCAGCCGGCAGCATCGGCCGAGGCGCCGCGCCTGCACACCATGCAGCAGGACCACGGTCTGGACAAAGCACTTGATGTGCGGCTGATCGAGAAATCCCGCGCGGCACTGGAGCACGGCGAGAAGGTCCAGTTCATGGAGGTGACGCGCAACGTCAACCGCACCGTCGGCGCCATGCTGTCGGGCGAGCTGATTCGCCGCCGCCCACAGGGGCTGCCCGATGACACCCTGCGCATTCAGCTCGAGGGCACGGGTGGCCAATCGTTCGGTGCCTTCCTGGCCCAGGGCATCACGCTGTACCTCATCGGCGATGCCAACGACTACACCGGCAAGGGCCTGTCAGGCGGCCGGGTGGTGGTGCGGCCCAGCCTGGACTTCCGGGGTGCGGCGGCGCAAAACATCATCGTCGGCAACACGGTGATGTATGGCGCCACCAGCGGCGAAGCCTTCTTTGCGGGGGTGGCCGGCGAGCGCTTTGCGGTGCGTCTGTCGGGCGCGACCGCGGTGGTCGAGGGCACCGGCGATCACGGCTGTGAATACATGACTGGCGGCACGGTGGCGGTGCTCGGCTTGACCGGCCGCAACTTCGCCGCCGGCATGTCAGGCGGCGTGGCCTATGTGTATGACGAGGACGGCCAGTTTGCGTCCCGCTGCAACCCGGCCATGGTCAGCCTGGAGAAAGTGCTCAGCACGGCTGAGCAGCAGGCGCAGGTCGATCGCAAGGTGTGGCATCGCGACCAAACCGACGAAGCCCAGCTGCGAAAGCTGTTGGAAGACCATTTCAAGTGGACCGGCAGCCAGCGCGCCCGCAGCCTGCTGGATCAGTGGGACAGCGCCCGCTTGAAGTTCGTCAAGGTCTTCCCCAACGAATACAAACGTGCACTCGGCGAGATCCACGCCCGCAAGGCAGCCCAGGCCGCCAAGCCGGTGACCGCCTGAAGCACCCGACGCAGCAAAGGAAACATCATGGGAAAAGTCACAGGCTTCATGGAATTTGAGCGCATCGAGGAGGCCTACAAGCCAGTGCCCGAGCGCCTGAAGCACTACAAGGAATTCGTGGTCGGCCTCACCGAGGAGCAGTCCAAAAAGCAGGCCGCCCGCTGCATGGATTGCGGCACGCCGTTTTGCAACAGCGGCTGCCCGGTCAACAACATCATTCCGGACTTCAACGACCTGGTCTACCAGGGCGACTGGAAGAATGCGATCACCGTGCTGCACAGCACCAACAACTTTCCGGAATTCACCGGCCGCATCTGCCCGGCGCCGTGCGAGGCGGCCTGCGTGGTCAATGTCAATGACGATCCGGTGGGCATCAAGTCCATTGAGCACGCCATCATCGACCGCGCCTGGGCCGAAGGCTGGGTGCAGCCGCAGCCACCCAAGCACAAGAGCGGGCGCAGCGTGGCGGTGGTCGGCTCGGGTCCGGCCGGCTTGGCCGCGGCCCAGCAGCTGGCTCGCGCCGGCCATGATGTGACCGTTTTCGAGAAGAACAGCCGCATCGGCGGTTTGTTGCGCTACGGCATTCCTGACTTCAAGATGGAAAAAACCCACATCGATCGCCGCATCGAGCAGATGCAAGCCGAAGGCGTGGTCTTTAAGGTCAACACCCTGATCGGCAGCCTGCCGGCCGAAGGCCCGGGCAGCAAGGTCACCAACGATGCCCAAACCACCATCAGCCCCGACCAGCTGCGCCAACAGTTCGATGCGGTGCTGCTGGCCGCTGGCTCCGAGCAAAGCCGGGACTTGCCGGTGTCCGGGCGGGAGCTCGACGGCGTGCACTTCGCCATGGAATTTTTGCCGCAGCAAAACAAGGTCAACGCGGGCGACAAGCTCAAGGGCCAGCTGTCTGCCGCAGGCAAGCATGTGATCGTGATCGGTGGCGGCGATACCGGCTCCGACTGCGTGGGTACCAGCAATCGCCATGGGGCTGCCAGCGTGACTCAATTTGAAGTCATGCCCGAGCCTCCCGAACAGGAGAACAAGCCCCTGGTCTGGCCTTATTGGCCGCTCAAGCTGCGCACCAGCTCCAGTCATGAGGAGGGCTGCCAGCGCGAATTCGCCATCTCGACCAAGGCCTTTGTCGGCAAGGCCGGCAAGGTCACCGGCTTGACCACGGTGCGCATCGAGGTCAAGGACGGCAAGCTGGTGGAAGTGCCAGGCACCGAACAGGAACACAAGGCCGATCTGGTGCTGCTGGCCATGGGCTTTGTCAATCCCTTGGCCAGCCTGCTCGACGGGTTTGGTGTGGACAAGGACGGCCGGGGCAACGCCAAGGCCAGCACCGACTTTACCGGCGGCTACCTGACCAATGTGCCCAAGGTGTTTGCGGCGGGCGATGTGCGCCGTGGCCAATCCCTGGTCGTTTGGGCCATCCGCGAGGGTCGCCAGGCGGCTCGCGCTGTCGATGAGTTCCTGATGGGGCACTCGGACCTGCCACGCTGAGGGCTGGGTCGGCCGTTATGATGTGGCCCCTGCCGGCGCTCGTGCCGCCGGCCCGCAGCCATGTCAGACATTCCCGCTACCGCCCAAGCCCTGGTTGAGTTCAGGCAGGTCACTTTCGCCTATCCGGGCGGCGGGGGCGAGCGCGTCATCCTTGACCGCATGAACCTGACTGTGCCGCGCGGCAAGGTCACCGCCCTGATGGGCGCCTCCGGCGGCGGCAAGACCACGGTGCTGCGCCTGGTCGGCGGCCAACAGCGCGCCAATGCGGGTCAGGTTTTGTTTGATGGGCAGGACGTGGGCACGATGGACAACGCTGCTCTTTATGCGATGCGCCGGCGCATGGGCATGCTGTTTCAGTTTGGCGCCTTGTTCACCGATCTGAGCGTTTATGACAATGTTGCTTTCCCGCTGCGCGAGCACACCAGCCTGACGCCCGCGCTGATCCGCGACATTGTTCTGATGAAGCTCGACGCGGTCGGACTGCGCGGCGCGCGCGACCTGCGGCCCTCCCAGATTTCTGGCGGCATGGCCCGCCGGGTGGCCCTGGCCCGCGCGATCGCGCTGGACCCCGAGCTCATCATGTACGACGAGCCCTTTGCCGGGCTGGACCCGATTTCTCTGGGCACCGCCGCCCAGCTCATCCGTCAGCTCAACGACACCCTGGGCATCACCAGCATTGTGGTGTCGCACGATCTGGAAGAGACCTTCAGCATTGCTGATCGGGTGGTGATCCTGGCCAATGGCGGCATCGCAGCCGAAGGCACACCTGAGGAAGTCCGGCAGTCCAGCGATCCGCTGGTGCATCAGTTTGTCAACGCGCTCAGCCAGGGACCGGTCAAGTTTCATTACCCGGCGGTCGATGCCGATACCGACTTCGGCCCGCGCTCGCGGTCCGTGCGCGGCAAGGAGGCGCGGTGAAGCGCCCCGATCTGTCGGCTGCTCTGGGGTCGATCGGTCTGGCGGCCCGCGTCAAGCTGGCCGATGTCGGGCATGCGGCTAGGCTGTTTGCTCAGCTGCTGGCCCTGTCACCGGCCACGCTCAGACGTTTTGGCCTGGTGCGAGACCAGATTTTTTTCTTGGGCAATTACTCGCTGGCCATCATCACCGTCTCGGGCCTGTTTGTCGGCTTTGTGCTGGGTCTGCAGGGCTATTACACCTTGCAGCGCTACGGCTCGGCCGAGGCCCTGGGCCTGCTGGTGGCCCTGAGCCTGGTGCGCGAGTTAGGTCCGGTGGTCAGCGCCCTGCTGTTTGCCGGCCGTGCGGGTACGGCCTTGACCGCCGAGATTGGACTGATGAAGGCCGGCGAGCAGTTGTCGGCCATGGAAATGATGGCCGTCGATCCGGTCAGTCGCATCCTGGCGCCGCGCCTGTGGGGCGGCATCATCGCCATGCCCTTGTTGGCGGCGGTATTCAGCGCGGTCGGTATTTTGGGCGGCTGGCTGGTCGGTGTGGTGATGATCGGCGTCGACCCGGGCTCGTTCTGGAGCCAGATGCAGGGCGGCGTCGACGCCTTGCGTGATGTGGGCAACGGCGTCATCAAAAGCCTGGTCTTCGGCGTGACGGTCAGCTTTATCGCGCTCTACCAGGGCTTTGAAGCCCAGGCCACGCCTGAGGGTGTGGCACGCGCCACCACCTTGACCGTGGTGCAGGCCTCGCTGGCCGTGCTTGGGCTGGACTTTCTGCTGACCGCAGCGATGTTCAGTCTTTGAATTTTTGTAAGCGAGATGCAGCGAATCTGTCGCATGCGAAAATAGCAAGTAATTTGTTCAGCTTTGCTGACCGTGTCAGCGCAGAACAACTCTTTTCCGTTCATAGTTCAAGGAACGGTTTTTCCAGAAAGCCCTTATGCAACGCTCCAGCAAAGATCCCTGGGTGGGTCTGTTCGTCGTCATCGGCGCTGCCGCTCTGCTGTTTTTGTCTCTGAAGGCTGCCAATTTGCTGACGCTGAGCTTGACGGACAACAGCTACACGGTGCTCGCCCGCTTCGACAACATCGGCGGGCTCAAGCCGCGCGCGGCGGTCAAAAGCGCCGGCGTGGTGGTCGGCCGGGTCGAATCCATCAGCTTTGACGACACCCACTACCAGGCCAATGTGCGTCTGTCGCTCGACAAACGCTATGTATTTCCCAAGGACAGTTCACTCAAGATTCTCACCAGTGGCCTGCTGGGCGAGCAGTACATCGGCATGGAGGCCGGTGCGGCCGACAAGAACCTGGCCGCGGGCGACCTCATCACCACCACGCAGTCAGCCGTGGTGCTGGAAAACCTGATCGCCCAGTTTCTCTACAACAAGGCTGCCGATGCGGCGCCGGCGGCGGGAGCCAAGCCATGATCGCATTCCTGCGTCTGCGCTGGAGCCTGTGCTTGCTGGTGCTGGGTCTGGGTCTGCAGTTGGGCCTGGCCGGCTGTGCCACCGTCAGCACGGGTGCTGCGCTCGATCCGCGTGACCCCTGGGAGGGGTACAACCGTCAGGTGTGGCGCTTCAATGAAATAGTCGACGATGCGGTGCTCCTGCCGGTAGCGCGCGGCTACCGCGCCGCCGTGCCTGAACTGGTGCGCACGGGGGTGAGCAATTTCTTTGGCAACATCTCTGATGTCTGGTCGCTGGTCAACAATGTGCTGCAACTCAAGCCGCAAGAATCGGCCCAGACGCTGGCGCGGGTCGGCATCAACACCTCGGTGGGGCTGTTGGGTGTGATCGATGTGGCCTCGGGCGTGAACCTGCCGCGCCACCGTGAAGATTTTGGACAAACCCTGGGCCATTGGGGCTTGGCCAGTGGCCCGTATCTGGTGCTGCCCCTCCTGGGCCCGTCCACCCTGCGTGATGCTGCGGCCCTGCCTGTGGACTGGAAGGGTGACTTGGTCGGAACCGTAGACGACGGTCCCAGCCGTGGCGGACTGACGGGACTGCGCTTGGTCAACCTGCGCTCGAGCGTGCTGGACGCCGGCCGCTTTATTGACGCGGCCGCGCTGGACAAATACACCTTTGTACGTGACGCGCACCTGCAACGCAGGCGCGGCACCGGCGACCTGCCCAAAGTAGCGCCCGCTCCCGAGGAGCGCTATGACTTGCCTGAACCATCTGCGCCGGCCCGCTGAGCCCGCGCCGTGCCTTTGACTGTGAGACTGGCCATGAGTTTTCAAATGATCCGTAGAAGCGCCCTGATTCTGGCGGTCGCTGCCCTGACTTCCTTGGGCGCCCTGGCGCAGGCCCAGGAAGAGCCCGATCAACTGATCAGGCGGCTGTCGAGCGATGTGCTCGAGACCATCAAGAACGACAAGGACGTGCAAGCCGGTGATCTTCGCAAGATCACCTCCTTCGTCGACGGCAAGGTGATGCCGCACATCAACTTCAACCGCATGACCGCCGCCGCCGTCGGCCGCAGCTGGCGCCAGGCCACGCCGGAACAACAAAAGCGGCTGCAGGAGGAGTTCAAGGCCCTGTTGGTACGCACCTACTCTGGCGCGCTCAGCCAGGTCAAAGACCAGACGGTATCGGTCAAGGGTCTGCGCGCCAGCCCGGGCGATACCGAGGTGATCGTGCGCTCGGAGGTTGTCGGCCGAGGCGACCCCATCCAGATCGATTACCGGATGGAGAAAACACCGGCCGGCTGGCGCATTTATGACCTCAATGTGCTGGGCGTCTGGCTGGTCGAAACCTACCGCTCCCAGTTTGCCCAGGAAATCACGGCCCGCGGTATCGATGGTCTGATCGCCACCTTGGCCGAGCGCAACAAGGCTGGCACCGTGGCCAAGAAAGGCTAAGGGCCATGCCCCCTGCCGCGCTGCCCGCCGTCACCCAACTGCGCTTGCCGGCGGTGGTCAACCATGCCCGGGCCAACGCCTGCGCGCGGGCCCTGCGTGAAGCGCTGCGCTTGAGTCGGGGCGCGCCGGTGGTGCGGGTCGATGCTGGGGCGCTTGAGCAATTCGATTCCTCGGTGCTGGCGGTGCTTCTCGATTGCCGACGCGACGTGGTCTCCATGGGCTGGCAATTCGAGGTCGAACGCCTGCCCGAGCGGTTGCGCAAGCTCGCTGGGCTCTACGGGGTGGGCGACCTTCTGCCTGCGGCCTGAGGGGCTGTCTGGGCGGCTTCGGGGCCGGTGCAGCCCGCGCAGCCTAAAATATCGGGTTTCATGCCCGCCATATCCTTTCAGTCCGTCTCCAAACAGTATCGATCGCGCGGCAGTGGCGCCGTCGTACAAGCTCTGGACCAGGTCAGCTTCGACATCGAGGAAGGCGAGTTCTTTGGCCTGCTCGGGCCCAACGGCGCCGGCAAGACCTCCTTGATCAGCATCCTGGCCGGGCTCTCGCGTGCGAGCGGTGGCGCAGTCAAGGTCCACGGCTACGATGTCGTTGCCGATTTTGCCCAGGCCCGTCGCTGCCTGGGTGTGGTCCCGCAAGAGTTGGTATTCGATCCGTTTTTCAGCGTTCGCGAGACCCTGCGCATTCAATCGGGCTATTTTGGGGTGCGCCGCAATGAGGCCTGGATTGACGAGCTGCTCGAATGCCTGGGCCTGGCCGACAAGGCCGGAGCCAATATGCGCCAGCTCTCGGGCGGCATGAAGCGCCGGGTGCTGGTGGCACAGGCGCTGGTTCACAAGCCCAGGGTGATCGTGCTCGATGAGCCGACGGCTGGCGTCGATGTGGAACTTCGCCAGACCTTGTGGCAGTTCATCGCCCGGCTCAACCGACAAGGCAGCACGGTGTTGCTGACCACCCACTATCTGGAAGAAGCCGAGGCTCTGTGCGCGCGCATTGCCATGCTCAAAGGCGGCAAAGTGGTGGCCTTGTCGCCCACCTGCGACCTGCTGCAAAACGCCTCGTCCAATGTGATGCGCTTCAAGCTCGACCATGAGCTGCCAGCGGCGCTGGCTGTCAAGGCCCGGGTCACCGGGCGTGTGGTGCAACTGCCGGCACACGACGCGCAGGAAATCGAAACCCATCTGGCGATCTTGCGACAAGCGGGCTTGCAGCCCCAGGATGTCGAGATCCGCAAGGCCGACCTGGAAGACGTCTTCTTGGAGGTCATGAACTGCCAGCCCGGCGTTCCCGCGACGGCGGAGGACCTGGCATGAGCGGCTGGATGACCCTGTTTTATAAGGAAGTGCTGCGGTTTTGGAAAGTGGCTTTTCAAACCGTCGCGGCGCCGGTGCTGACCGCGCTGATGTATTTGCTGATCTTCGGTCATGTGCTGCAGGACCGGGTGCAGATTTATCCCGGCGTGGGCTACACCGACTTCCTGATTCCTGGTCTGGTGATGATGAGCGTGCTGCAAAACGCATTTGCCAACAGCTCTTCGTCGCTGATTCAAAGCAAGATGATGGGCAACCTGGTGTTCATCCTGCTCACCCCTTTGACCCCCTGGAACTGGTTTTGCGCCTACATGCTCTCGTCGATGGTGCGTGGCTTGGTGGTGGGCCTGGGGGTGTTGATGGTCACGCTCTGGTTTTCCGATCTGCCCTGGGCCGCGCCCCTGTGGATTGCGGTCTTTGCGGTGCTTGGCGCAGGCCTTCTTTCGGCCATGGGCATCATTGCAGGCTTGTGGTCCGAAAAATTCGACCAGATGGCAGCCTTTCAGAACTTCGTGATCATGCCCATGACTTTTTTGTCGGGCGTTTTCTACTCCATCCATTCGTTGCCCGATTTTTGGCAGCAGGCCAGCCACTTCAATCCATTTTTCTACATGATCGACGGCTTTCGCCATGGTTTTCTGGGGCACAGCGATGTCTCGCCATGGCTCAGTCTGGCTCTGGTGGGCACGGCCTGCCTGGTCATGAGCGCGGTGGCTTTGCACCTGCTGCGCATCGGTTTCAAAATTCGCAGTTAAGGCAAGCGCTATGACCGCCGACGAACTTCAAAATCTGATTGCCCAGGGCCTGGCCTGCACCCACGTCTCGGTAGACGGCGACGGCCGCCATTGGTCAGCCGTGGTGGTGTCGGGTGAATTCGAAGGCCGACGGCCCATCTGGCGCCATCAGCGGGTCTACGCCACATTGGGCCAGCGCATGCACACCGACGAGGTACACGCCTTGTCCATGAAAACCTATACGCCCGCAGAGTGGGCAGCCCAGGGCGGCCGCTGAATGGACAAGCTGCTCATCAAAGGGGGGCGGTCGCTGGCTGGCAGCGTTGATATTTCGGGCGCTAAAAATGCCGCTTTACCCGAACTATGCGCCGCGCTGCTGACGGCCGAGCCCGTGACCTTGCTCAATGTGCCGCGGCTGCAGGACGTCGCGACCATGCTCAAGCTCATCGTCAACATGGGCGTGACTGCGGCCAGAGATGCGAGCGACCCGACCACGGTGCGCATCGATGCGACCCGACTGGACAAGCCCGAGGCCCCGTATGACCTGGTCAAGACCATGCGCGCCTCGGTGCTGGCCCTGGGCCCTTTGCTGTCCCGCTTTGGCCGGGCCACCGTTTCGCTGCCTGGCGGCTGCGCCATCGGTTCGCGCCCGGTGGACCAGCACATCAAGGGCTTGCAGGCCATGGGTGCTGAAATTCATGTTGAGCACGGCTATATGGTGGCCAGTTTGGCGGCCGGCCGCAGCCGGCTCAAGGGCGCGCGCATCACCACCGACATGGTGACCGTGACCGGCACCGAAAACTTCCTCATGGCCGCCTGCCTGGCCGAGGGCGAAACCATCCTGGAAAACGCCGCGCAGGAGCCCGAGATTGCCGACCTGGCCGACATGCTCATCAAGATGGGTGCCCGCATCGAAGGCCACGGCACGAGCAAGATCCGCATCCAGGGCGTCTCCAAGCTGCACGGCTGCAGCCACCAGGTGGTGGCCGACCGGATTGAGGCGGGCACCTTTTTGTGTGCGGTGGCTGCCACCGGCGGCGAGGTGGAGCTGCGCCAAGGCCGGGCCGACCATTTGGAGGCTGTGATTGAAAAGCTGCAGGCTGCCGGCGCAGAGATTGAATCGGACGAAGGCGCGATCCGCATTCGCAGCCGGGGCCAGCTCAAGGCCCAAGGCTTTCGCACCACCGAATACCCGGGCTTTCCCACGGATATGCAGGCCCAGTTCATGGCGCTCAATGCGATCTCCAAGGGCAGCAGCAAGGTCACTGAAACCATTTTTGAGAACCGGTTCATGCATGTCAATGAACTGGTGCGCCTGGGCGCCCACATTCAGATCGATGGCAAGGTGGCCTTGATCGAGGGCGTCAGCCGACTGTCGGGCGCCACCGTGATGGCCACCGATTTGCGCGCCTCGGCCAGCCTGGTGATTGCCGGCCTGGTGGCCCAGGGGCAGACGGTGGTCGACCGCATCTACCACCTCGATCGTGGCTACGATCGCATGGAAACCAAGCTGCGCGGCATCGGCGCCGATATTGAGAGGTTCGCATGATCACGCTGGCCCTGTCCAAGGGACGCATTTTTGACGACACTTTGCCGCTGCTGCGTGCGGCCGGCATCGAGGTGCTCGACGATCCTGAGCGCTCGCGCAAGCTGATTCTGGCGACCAACCGCAGCGATCTGCGGGTGGTGCTGGTGCGCGCCACCGACGTCCCGACCTATGTGCAATATGGCGGCGCCGACCTGGGCGTGGTCGGCAAGGACACCCTGCTCGAATCGGGCAGCGACGGCCTGTACCAGCCGCTGGACCTGCAGATTGCGCGCTGCCGCATCAGCGTGGCGGTGCGCGAGGGCTTTGACTACGCCGCAGCCGTGCGCCAGGGTTCTCGCCTGAAGGTGGCCACCAAGTACTTGGCGATTGCGCGCGATTTTTTCGCAGCCAAGGGCGTGCATGTGGACCTGATCAAGCTTTACGGCAGCATGGAACTGGCCCCATTGACCGGTCTGGCCGACGCGATTGTTGACCTGGTCTCTACCGGCAGCACGCTCAAAGCCAACCAGTTGGTCGAGGTCGAGCGCATCATGGACATCAGCGCGCGCTTGGTGGTCAACCAGACTGCGCTCAAGCTCAAGCAAGCGCCCATACGCCACATCATCGACCAATTTGCTGCCGCCCTGGCCCAGCGGCCGGCGCCCGCGCCATGAAAGCCGCGCCCCTGTTGCTGTCGACCGCGCAGGCCGATTTCGAGGCGCTGTTTGCCAGGCGTCTGCATTGGTCGGCCGACACCGACGCCGCCATCGAGCAGCGCGTGGCCGACATCTTGTCCGACGTCAAGGCCCGGGGCGATGCGGCGGTGCTTGAGTACACCCAGCGCTTCGATGGTCTGGCCGCCCCTGATATGTCGGCGCTGGAGCTGACCCCAGCTGAATTGAAGGCCGCCTTCGAGAGCCTGCCCGCTGCGCAGCGCGAGGCCCTGCAGGCCGCCGCAGCCCGAGTGCGCACTTATCACGAGGCGCAGAAGAAGGCCTCGGGTGAGAGCTGGAGCTACCGGGATTCGGAGGGCACTTTGCTGGGCCAAAAAGTCACGCCGCTGGACCGCGTGGGCATTTACGTGCCCGGTGGCAAGGCCGCCTATCCTTCCTCGGTGCTGATGAACGCCATTCCTGCCCATGTGGCTGGCGTGGGCGAGATCATCATGGTGGTGCCCACGCCGGCCCGAAGGGACGCCGCTGCCGGTTCTTCCAGGGGCGAGAAAAACCCACTTGTGCTGGCCGCTGCCCACGTGGCCGGCGTCAGCCGCGCTTTCACCATCGGTGGTGCTCAGGCCGTCGCGGCCCTGGCCTACGGCACGGCCACGGTGCCCGCGGTCGACAAAATCACCGGCCCCGGCAACGCCTATGTGGCTGCCGCCAAGCGGCGGGTGTTCGGCACGGTGGGCATCGACATGATTGCCGGGCCGTCGGAAATTTTGGTGCTGGCCGACGGCAGCACGCCGGCCGACTGGGTGGCCATGGACCTGTTCAGTCAGGCCGAGCACGACGAGCTGGCGCAAAGCATCTTGCTGTGCCCCGATGCGGCCTATATTGCCCAGGTGCAGCAGGCCATCGATCGCCTGCTGCCCGAGATGCCCCGGCGCGACATCATCGCCAAGAGCCTGAATGACCGCGGCGCCCTCATCCACACCCGCAGCATGCAAGAGGCCTGCGAACTGAGCAACCGCATCGCGCCTGAGCATCTGGAAATTTCCAGCCGCGAGCCGGGCCAGTGGGAGCCGCTGCTGCGCCATGCCGGGGCGATCTTCATGGGCGCCTACACCAGCGAGTCGCTGGGCGACTACTGCGCTGGGCCCAACCATGTGCTGCCCACCAGCGGCACAGCGCGCTTTTCCAGTCCGCTGGGGGTCTACGACTTTCAAAAGCGTTCCAGCCTGATTGAGGTCAGCCAAGCCGGCGCGCAAAGCCTGGGGCGCACCGCTGCTGAGCTGGCTTATGGTGAGGGCCTGCAGGCCCACGCGCGTGCTGCTGAGCTGCGACTGGAACCGGTGCCGCCGATGAGGAGGCCCGCATGAGTCTGGAGCCCAAGATCGCCCGCCTGATCCGGCAGGATGTGCAGTCCATGCACGCCTATGCGGTTCAGGACTCGGCCGGCATGGTCAAGCTCGACGCCATGGAGAACCCTTACCGCCTGCCGCTCGAGTTGCAGCAGGCGCTGGGCCAGCGCCTGGGCGCTCTCGCGCTCAACCGCTACCCGAGTGGCCGTGTCAACGATCTGCGGGCAGCGCTGGCCGAGTACGCACAGATGCCAGCCGGCTTCGCCTTGATGCTGGGCAATGGCTCGGACGAGCTGATCTCGCTGCTGGCCATGGCCTGCGATCTGCCCGGCGCCAAGGTGTTGGCGCCCGAGCCTGGTTTCGTGATGTACGCCATGAGTGCGCAGCTGCAAGGGCTGCAGTTCATCGGCGTGCCCTTGCGGCCCGATTTCGAGCTGGACCTGCCGGCCATGCTCGCCGCCATTGCCGAGCACAAGCCGGCCATCACTTATCTGGCCTACCCGAACAACCCCACCGCCAACCTTTGGGACGATGCAGCCATCGAGGCGGTGATTGAGGCTGTTGGTGAGCAGGGCGGCTTGGTGGTGATGGACGAGGCCTATCAACCGTTTGCCAGCAAGAGCTATATCGACCGCATCGCCCGCCACTCGCATGTGCTTTTGATGCGTACGCTCAGCAAATTTGGATTGGCTGGCGTGCGTCTGGGCTATATGTTGGGGCCACAGTCGCTGATCGATCAGGTCGACAAAGTACGCCCGCCCTACAACGTGAGCGTGCTCAATTACGAGTGCGCGCTGTTCGCGCTTGAGCACCGCGCTGTGTTCGCCGAGCAGGCCGCGCAGTTGGTGGCCGAACGCGAGCGCCTGATCGCCGCGCTGGCAGCTATCGACGGTCTGCGGCCCTTCAACAGCGACGCCAACATGGTGCTGGTTCGCATTGAAGGCAGCGGTGATCGCGCGACACCGGTGTTCGAGGCACTCAAGGCGCGCGGGGTGCTGGTGAAAAACATTTCTAAAATGCACCCTTTGCTGGCCAATTGCCTGCGTCTGACCGTCGGCACCGTCGACGAGAACGGGCAGTTGCTCAAAGCATTGACCCAAAGCCTATGAGCGCTACCTCCTCACCCCGGACCGCACAGGTCAGCCGCAATACCGCCGAGACCCGGATCACCGTCGCACTGAACCTCGATGGCACCGGTCAGGCCAAGTTGGCCACCGGTATCGGTTTTTTCGACCACATGCTGGACCAGATCGCCCGCCATGGGCTGATCGATCTGGACATACACGCGGATGGCGACCTGCACATCGATGGTCACCACACCGTCGAAGATGTCGGCATCACCCTGGGCCAGGCCTTGGCCAAGGCGGTCGGCGACAAGCGGGGCATCCGCCGCTATGGCCATGCCTATGTGCCGCTCGACGAGGCGCTGTCACGTGTGGTGGTGGATTTTTCCGGTCGCCCGGGTCTGCACATGAATGTGCCGTTCAAGAGCGGCATGATTGGTCAGTTCGACACCCAGCTGACCTACGAATTCTTTCAGGGCCTGGTCAACCACGCCTTCATCACACTGCATATCGACAACCTGAGCGGCGACAACGCCCACCATCAGGCCGAGACGGTGTTCAAGGCCTTTGCCCGGGCGCTGCGCATGGCGCTGGAGATCGATCCGCGGGCGGCCAACACCATCGCATCCACCAAAGGCTCACTCTGAACCACCGGCCAGGCGAGCCTTCGGCTACGCTGTCTTCATGATGTCCACTCCCACAGTCGCTGTCGTCGATTACGGCTCGGGCAATCTGCGATCGGTCTCGCAGGCCGTGGTGCATGTGGCCCAGGCCACCGGCCACCAGGGGTTGCTGGGCTCTGACCCCGAGCAGATCATGGCCGCCGAGCGCGTCGTGCTGCCCGGGCAAGGCGCGATGCACGACTGCATGCGTTCGCTCGACCAGGCCGGCTTGCGCCAGGCGGTCTTGCATGCGGCGGCCCACAAGCCCCTTTTCGGTGTGTGCGTGGGTATGCAAATGCTGCTCGACAGCAGTCAAGAAGGAGTGGGCGGCATCGATACGCCAAGCCTGGGTCTGATCCCGGGGCGGGTGTTGCGCTTTGACCTTGAGGGCCGCTTGCAGGCCGATGGCAGTCGTTTCAAAGTGCCCCAGATGGGTTGGAACCAGGTCCATCAAACCCTGAGCGATTCGGGTAAACCCCATGCCCTGTGGGCCGGGGTGCCGCAAGAAGCCTGGTTCTACTTTGTGCACAGCTATTACGCCCGGCCGTCTGATGCGCGCCACACTGTGGGCGAGGCAGACTATGGTGGACGCTTTACCGCCGCGATTGCTCGGGATAATATTTTCGCGACCCAGTTTCACCCCGAAAAAAGTGCCGAACACGGTTTGGCCCTGTACCGCAATTTTCTCCAGTGGCGGCCCTGAGACGGGTCACTGCTGCCCTGAACCTACTGCCGATTTTTAGACTGGACTGAGCCCAATACCATGCTGCTGATTCCCGCCATCGATCTCAAAGACGGCCAATGTGTGCGCCTCAAGCAGGGCGACATGGATCAAGCCACCCATTTCGGTGAAGACCCGACGGCGATGGCGCGCAGTTGGCTGGGCAAGGGTGCCCGCCGTCTGCATCTGGTTGACCTCAACGGTGCCTTTGCCGGCAAACCCAAGAACGAGCCGGCCATCCGCAAGATCCTCAAGGAAGTCGGCAGCGAGATTGACGTGCAGCTCGGTGGCGGCATTCGTGATCTCGACACCATCGAGCGCTACCTCGACGCCGGCCTGCGCTACGTCATCATAGGCACCGCCGCTGTTAAGAACCCGGGCTTCCTGCAAGACGCTTGCACCGCCTTTGGCGGGCACATCATCGTCGGACTCGATGCCAAGGACGGCAAAGTGGCCACGGACGGCTGGAGCAAGCTCACCGGGCACGAGGTGGTTGATCTGGCGCGTAAATTCGAGGACTATGGGGTTGAGTCCATCATTTACACCGACATCGGCCGTGACGGCATGCTCAGCGGCATCAATATTGAGGCCACGGTGAAGCTGGCGCAGGCGCTGACCATCCCGGTGATCGCTTCGGGGGGGCTGTCCAATATGGCCGACATCGACGCGCTGTGCGCGGTCGAGGGCGAGGGCGTCGAGGGCGTCATCTGCGGCCGCTCCATCTACACTGGCGACCTTGACTTCGCGGCCGCGCAGGCGCGCGCCGACGAACTCAACGGCTGACCGCGCTTCCCCAGCGGCCCCCTTTCACACAGGCATTGCGTCTGTTGCTCGCCCTGCCTCAAACCTGCCCATGCTTGCTAAACGCATCATTCCTTGCCTTGATGTGACCGGTGGTCGCGTGGTCAAGGGCGTCAATTTTGTTGAGCTGCGAGACGCAGGCGACCCGGTCGAGATCGCGGCGCGGTACAACGAACAGGGCGCCGACGAGCTGACCTTTCTGGACATCACCGCCACCAGCGACGGGCGCGACTTGATCCTGCACATCATCGAAGCGGTGGCCTCGCAGGTCTTTATCCCGCTGACCGTCGGTGGCGGCGTGCGCAGTGTCGACGATGTGCGTCGCCTTCTCAATGCCGGGGCCGACAAGACCAGCTTCAACTCGGCCGCCATTGCCCGCCCCGAGCTGATCCGGGAGGCCTCCCAGAAGTATGGCGCCCAGTGCATCGTGGTGGCCATCGACGCCAAGCGCCGCACGCCCGAGGACGAAAAGCGCCTGGACGCGCAGGGTCAGGCCATGGGGCCAGGCTGGGATGTCTACAGCCACGGCGGGCGCAAGAATGTGGGCCTGGACGCGGTGGCCTGGGCCCGCCAGATGGCCGACTACGGCGCCGGCGAGATCCTGCTGACCAGCATGGACCGTGATGGCACCCGCAGCGGCTTTGACCTGGCACTGACACGCTCGGTCAGCGATGCCGTCAGTGTGCCGGTCATTGCGTCGGGCGGGGTGGGTGACCTCGATCACCTGGCCGACGGGGTCCAACAAGGTGCGGCTGACGCGGTGCTGGCCGCCAGCATCTTTCACTACGGCCACTACACCGTGGGGCAGGCCAAGGCGCGCATGGCTGAGCGGGGTATTCCCGTTCGTTTGTAAGTCCTGCTCAGCCTGTGAGCAGCGCATCCAGCGGGCTGGCCCTGCCGCCGCTCCACGCCCGAGCGCGTATCGACCGACAGCGTGGGTGACGGAAACAACCCACGATCACCCGGCGATCAAAGTCCACATCCTTGATGCGTAGGCGAAGACCTTCTGTTGAATGGCATCCAAAACTGAGCCATATTGAAGAGAATTTGCATCCAAATTTGAGCCACCCCAATCGCCTAACCTGCTTAATTTTTGAGCAAGGATGGGCAAGGAGTGATCAACGTGGGAACTTTGAGCAAATTACGCAGACTTGTCCTTCGCGACAAGGTCTCCATCCGGCAAGCTAGCCGTCAACTTGGCATCTCTCGCAACACCGCAACCCGGTGGCTCCAAGCGGCAGAGGTGACTGTGCCCAGATACCCTAAGCGGCAGCCGACCTATGGTGTTCTGGATCCCTTCAAGGACCAATTGAGCAATTGGCTCAAAGCCGATAGCTATAGAAACAAGCGAGAGCGACGAGGCGTTAAAGCTTTGTATGAAGCGCTGCAGGCCATGGGGTACTCGGGCAGCAGCACAACCGTCTACCGCTTTGCAAAAGATTGGCGAGAAGAGCAAAGCAAGCCCCGGGGTGCAGGCTTTGTGCCCATGCACTTTGAGCTGGGCGAAGCGTTCCAGTTTGACTGGAGCTGTGAGTACCTGGTCATTGGCGGCCTGAGAAGGCGCCTTGATGTGGCTCACATCAAACTAGCGGCAAGCCGTGCATTCTTGCTGGTGGCCTACTTCACTCAAACCCACGAGATGCTGTTTGATGCTCACGCCAGAGGCTTTGACGTCTTTGGCGGTGTGGCAAAGCGCGGCATCTATGACAACATGAGAACGGCGGTCGATAAAGTGGGCCAAGGCAAAGATCGCACCGTCAACGCCCGCTTTGAAGCGATGACGGGCCACTACCTGTTTGAGCACGAGTTCTGCAACAGAGCAGCTGGTTGGGAGAAAGGCATCGTGGAGAAGAACGTACAAGACAGGCGCCGAGGCGTTCTGAGAGAAGCGGCCGAGACACACTGGACCAATCTGGCAGAACTTAATGCATGGCTTCAAACCGCATGCAAAACCTCTTGGAGCGAGTTGGCCCATCCCCAGTGGCCGGAGCTGACCATTGCCGATGTGTGGCAAGACGAAGCGGCTCGGCTGATGCCATGCCCAAGACCCTTTGACGGCTATGTGGAGCAACCTGTACGGGTCAGCTCCACATCCTTGATCACGTACCAGCGCAATCGCTACAGCGTGCCATGTGAGTGGGTCAATCAGATGGTGAGCTTGCGTGTGTATCCAGAAACTTTGTTGGTGGTGGCCCAAGACGGTAGCCTCGTGAGGCTGACCCGCAGCTTTGAGCGTGATCAAACCATCTACGACTGGCAGCACTACATTGAGCTTATTCAGCGCAAGCCTGGTGCCCTGCGCAATGGTGCGCCATTCAAAGAGATGCCCGCTCCCTTGCAAGAGCTGCAGCGCCAACTGCTCAAACACACCGGTGGTGACCGCGTGATGGCGCAGGTGTTGGGGGCCGTGAACTTACACGGACTTGAGGCAGTATTGGTGGCAACCGAGTTGGCCTTGCAAGCTGGCCGGGTGAGCGCAGAGCACATTCTGAATGTGCTGGGCAGACTCAAGGAGCCAACCCTCGAGCGGCTTCAAATTGAAACACAGCTGCATCTGAACACACCGGCACAGGCCAACCTTGAGCGCTACGACGCGCTCAGGGTATCCGTCCGGCCAACCCATCTTGATTCGACCCGATGAAGCTGGCATCGTGTAC
>JBAXEN010000040.1:0-18971 GCA_037140415.1 Betaproteobacteria bacterium
GCCCTGGAGGGCAGCGTGCGGCTGCAGGCCAGCTCGGTCAGCGAGAAAAACATCAGCCCACCGCACTCCACCGACTTTGCCATTGTGTTTCTGCCCAGCAAGGGCTTGTATGCCGAGGTGCTGCGCCGGCCCGGGCTGGTCGAGTCTTTGCAGCGCGAATGCCGGGTGGTGATTGCCGGACCGACCACCTTGCTGGCCATGCTCAATTCCCTGCAAATGGGCTTTCGCACCCTGGCGCTGGAAAAACGCTCGAGCGAAGTCTGGCAGGTGCTGGGCGCGGTCAAGACCGAGTTCGGTAAGTTCGGCGATGTGCTGGCGCGGGTCAAGGCTCAGACTCAGACGGTGCTCAACACCCTCGACAGCGCCGAGCAGCGCAGCCGGGTCATGGGCCGGGCGCTCAAGCAGGGGCAGGCCTTGCCGCAGGAGCAAACCCGTTTGCTGCTACCAGCAGACCCCGCCGATGCCGCCGATGCACAGGAAGGCTGAGTCGGTGAGCGGCTTGAGCGCGCAAAGGGCGGTGACCCCGTGAGCTTGGAGCTGCTGCGGCTGATCTGCGCGCAGATCTTTTTGCACTCAACGCTGGCCGGCAACCGCATGGCTGCGCCCCTGCTGGCACTGCGCGAAGGCTATAGCCCTGCGGCCATCGGCATGCTGCTGGCCTTGTTCGGACTCGCTCAGGTGATTTTGGCCATACCGGTCGGACGCTACGCCGACCAGCACGGCCTGAAGCGGCCGATCGTTTTTGCGGTGATGGCCGCCTGCTTGGGCGGCGCTCTGGCTGCGATGTGGCCGGTGTTCGGCGTTTTATGCGTCACCGCTTTTTTGACCGGCGGTGCGGCGGGCGCGGCGGTCATTACGGTGCAGCGCCAGGTTGGCCGCCTGTCCGAAGGCGGCGCGCAACTGCGCCGCTCCTTCAGCTGGCTGGCCATTGGCCCTTCAGTATCGAATCTGGGGGGCGCGCTGGCGGTGGGTTTTCTGATTGACCATGCCGGCCCGAGCCCAGGCAGCGTGCAGGGCTTTCAGGCCGCCTTTGCGCTGATGGCGGTGGTGCCGCTGGTGACCTGGCTCCTGCTGCGGCCGGTGCGCGAAGTCTTGGGGGACAAACCTGTGGGCGAGCGCCCCTCGGCCTGGCGGGCCTGGCAACTCTTGCGCGAGCCCGGCGTCGCGCGCCTGATGATGGTCAATTGGTTTGTCTCGTCGAGCTGGGATGTGCACAGCCTGGTGGTGCCTTTGCTGGGCGTCGAGCGCGGCCTGAGCGCCTCGCAGATCGGCATGATTCTGGGCTCTTTCGCGGTGGCCACCGGGCTGGTGCGCCTGCTGCTGCCCCTGCTGGCCGATCGCATCCGTGAATGGGCGGTGATGGTCACCGCCATGATCAGCGCTGGCTTGCTGTTCGCGGTCTATCCCTTGCTACCCTCGGCGCTGGCCATGGGGGCCTGCTCCTTTTGCATGGGCATGGTGCTGGGGGTGGTGCAGCCCATGGTGATGAGCATCTTGCATCAGGTCACACCCCCTGAGCGCCACGGTGAGGCACTGGGCCTGCGTCTGATGGCAGTGACTGCCACCGGCGTGGCCGTGCCGCTGCTACTGGGCACGGTCAGCTCGCTGATCGGCCTGTCGGGGGTGCTTTGGATGGTCGCTGCGGTGGTCGCAAGCGGCTCTCGGGTGGCCTGGGGCCTGCGGTCGGTGAGAGACAGCAAGCACACCGAAGCCGACGGGCCGGGGTCTCAGAGCCGGTAAAAGCTCTTGATCTGTTCCCAGGCCTGCTGCGGGCTGTCGACGTAATGGAACAGCTCCAGGTCTTGCGCCGAGATGGCGCCTTCTTCGAGCAGCACCTCCACATTGAACAAGCGCTTCCAGTAGCTGCTGCCGTAGAGCAAGATGGGCACCGGCTTGGCCTTGCGCGTTTGCACCAGGGTGAGCACCTCAAACAATTCGTCCAGCGTGCCAAAGCCGCCCGGAAAGGCCACCAGCGCTTTGGCGCGCATCATGAAGTGCATCTTGCGCAGCGCAAAGTAGTGGAACTTGAAGTTCAGCGTCGGTGTGATATAGGGGTTGGAGCCTTGCTCGTGCGGCAATGCGATGTTCAGTCCCACATTGGGCATGCCCTCTTCATGAGCGCCGCGGTTGGCCGCTTCCATGATGCCGGGGCCACCGCCGGTGCAGATGAAGATCTGCTGGTCGGGTGCGCAGGCCTTGCTGTGGCGGGCCACCAGCTGCGCAAACTGGCGGGCCTGTTCGTAATAGACGGCGTTGCGCAACTGGCGTTCGGCCTTGGCGCGCTCGGCCTGCTCGCCGCTGGCAAGCGCCTGCTGCAGATCGCGCTGGGCCTGTTCATTTGAAACAAAACGGGCGCTGCCAAAGACCACGATGGTGCTCTCGATGCCCAGGCGCTGCTGCTCCACGTCGGGCTTGAGCATTTCCAGCTGCATCCGAAAGCCGCGCGTCTCGCGGCGCAGCAGGAACTCGGGATCGGCAAAGGCCAGGCGATAGGCATCGGCCTGCAAGGGCGTGCCGCTTTGGGCATGGGCCTGTAATTCGGCCCAGGCGTCGGCCAAGCGCGTCGTGGACAGGTTTTGTGTGTTCTCCATGGGCCAGATTGTGGACCAGGGTCGAGACCCTTTGCGCGCGCACTCAGGCTTTGTTGGAGCTCAGCTGCTGCCCAGAATCAGGCCCAGCGGCACAAAAACCAGGGCCAGCACATTGCCCAGCATGATCATGGCTGCTACTTTGTCGGGTTCTTGCTGGTAACGCTCGGCCAGCATGAACTGCAGCACTGCCGGTGGCAGCGCCGCAAACAGCAGCAGTTGGGCCCTTGCGGTGCCCTCCAACCCCAGCCAGATGACCAGGGGCCAAGCCACGACCAGACCGACGATGGGCCGGGCCAGCGCGCCCAACAAGCCGCTGCGCAGCGCGCGCAGCTCAAAAACGCACAGGCGCGCGCCCAGTGCAAACAGCATCATAGGCAGGGCCGCATCGCCCATCAGCTTCATGCCTGTCAGCAGCACCTGCGGCGGCCGCACCTCGGTCAGAGCGCTGACAAAGCCCAGAAAGGCGGCCAGCATCATCGGACTGCGCAGCAGGTCCAGCGTGCGTGCATGGGCACTGGTGATGCGCGAGCCGATGGAAAAATGGATCAAGTTACTCATGGAAAACAAGGCCACCGCTGCGCCGATGTGCTGCGGCCCAAAAGCCAGCAGGGCCAGGGGCAGGCCCATATTGCCGCAGTTGTTGAACATCACCACAGGCACCAGGGTGCGCGGCGACTGCCGGGCCAGCAGGGCCAGCGGCCAGGCCAGCAAGCCGGCACCGGCCATCAGCAAGGCGCCGCCGGCCAGCAGCGGGAGGTAGCGCTCGATCTCGAAGTTGCGCGAGGCCAGTGCCGAATAGGTCAGCATCGGCGTACAGACCTCCAGAGCGATGCGGTTGAACACGCTCATGTCGGGTCGATAGCGCCGCGCATAGGCGTAACCCACGGCCACGATCATGAAGACCGGGATGATGATTTCGAGCAGCCGCTCCAGAACGGGCAAGGTAAGGCCTCCTGTTGTGCTGGTTCTGAACGACTCAGCGGGCCTGTTCGGCCAGGTAGCGCAATAGTCGCTCGCGCGCCGAGCTCAGGCCCTTGTAATCAGCCACCGCCTCGCTCATGCTGGCCAGCCAGTCATGCAGGCGTTGCGCGCGTGCAGGCTCACTGGCGCTGCGGTCGAGCCGCTCGAGTTGCACCCGGATGCTGAACACCGCCTGTCCCGGCTTGCCCTGGACCGGAAAAAACCCCTGCCGCTCGACCCGCAGCCAGCAATGCTCGGCCAGGGCCTGAGTGCTGAGCGGTTCAGGCCAGGGGTGGCGGGGTGCGCGCAGAGGGTGTTGGTCATAGCGGTCGATGCTGGCCAGGGTGTAGACCGAACGCTGCCAGCATTGCCCGTTGGTCGACAGTGCGATCAACTGGCGTTGGGCCGCCATCAGCGCCGCGTTGTCGGCCACCGGCGCGTGGACCGCTGACCAGTGCAGTCCCAGCTTGTCTTCAGGTGCCCAGTGCGAGGGCGTGCAGACCGCCAGCCAGGGCAGGGTGCCGCTGGCGCCGTCGAGCAGTGCCAGGTCTTCTTCGATGAGCAGGGCCAGGGGGCCAGGCACTTCGGGCTCGATACCGGCAAGCGCGCGCACCGTTTGTTCAATCGCAGTGGCGTCAAAGCCGGGTACGGCCAGCGTCTTCCAGCCGGCCGCTACCAGAGCCTGTTTTTCCCGCTGCAATGCGCTGCCAGGGCGCAGTCGGTGCAGCTGGACCTGCTCGCAGCGCCGCAGCCCCGGCTGCATCCGCATGGGCAGGGGCAGATCACTCAGATCCAACAGTGCCAAGGGGGCGTCGGTGCGGGTCATGGCCGGGCAGGTGAATGAAAAAAAAGGCCCCGAAATCGGAGCCTTTGTTGCGGTCAGGCGCTGATCAGACGCGCTTGCGGTATTCGCCGGTGCGGGTGTCGATCTCGATGCGATCGCCCTGAGCCACGAAAATCGGCACCGGCACGTCAAAGCCCGTGGCGATTTTGGCAGGCTTGAGCACCTTGCCCGAGGTATCGCCCTTGACGGCAGGCTCGGTCCAGGTGACCTCGCGCTCGACGCTGGTGGGCAGTTCCACAGAAATCGCCTTGCCGTCATAAAAGACGACTTCCAGCGACATACCGTCTTCCAGGTAATTGAGCGCGTCGCCCATGTTGTCGGCCTCAACTTCGTACTGGTTGTACTCGGCATCCATGCAGATGTACATGGGGTCAGCGAAGTAGGAGTAGGTGCACTCCTTCTTGTCCAGAATGACCTGGTCCATCTTGTCGTCGGCCTTGAACACCACTTCGGTGCCGAAGTTGTTGAGCAAGCTCTTGAGCTTCATGCGCACCGTGGCTGCATTGCGTCCACCGCGGCTGTACTCGGTCTTGAGGACCACCATCGGGTCCTTGCCGTGCATGATCACATTGCCTGCGCGGATTTCTTGGGCGATTTTCATAAGTCTTGGGAAGGTCAGGTGACACCTCGGGGCGAAGTGTCAAACCCTGCATTCTAACCGGCAGAGCTTGCCGCTGTGGGGGGCTGCTTGGCCGTCCGAAGCCGACCGAAATTGACATCTCAAATCGGTGAAATCGGGGTCTGACCCCAATTAACGGGGGGCTGACCCCAGTTCGGGTTAATTGGGTTAATTGGGGTCAGACCCCGATGGGGTGGTGGGGGTCAGACCCCGATGGGGTGGTGTTATGTGAATTTTTGTAAGCGCAGCCCTCTGCAACTTGCCGGCCTGAGGCATGGCTGGCAAGATCGAGAACGATCAGCCTAGGAGCAGCCATGCAGCGACGTCAGTTTTCTAGAGCCGGCCTGACCGGCCTCGGTCTGAGCTTGGGGGGGCCTGGGGCCTACGCCTTTTCGCTTGGCGATGCCGACGCCTCTGCGGGGGTGAAGGCGGCCTTGGAGCGGGGCGCTTTGTCGGCCCTTGCGCTGCTGGGGCGGACCGACGGATTTTTGGGCAATGCCCTGGTTCGCATTGCCTTGCCTGGCTACTTGAACGATGGCGCCAAGATCCTCAAGGCCCTGGGCCAGCAAAAACGGGTTGATGAGCTGGTCACCGCCATGAACAGGGCCGCCGAGTCGGCCGTGCCGCAGGCCAAAGACATGCTGCTGAGCACGGTCAAGAGCCTGTCGGTGCAGGATGCGGTGCGCATCGTGCAGGGCGGCGACACCTCGGTGACCGATTTTTTTGCGGGGCGCACCCGTGCGCCCTTGAACGAGCGCTTTCTGCCCATCGTGACCCAGGCCACCGAGCAGGTTTCTCTGGCCGAAAAATACAACGCGGTGGCCGGCAAGGCCAGCGGGCTGGGTTTGGTCAAGAAGGAGGACGCCAACATCCAGACCTATGTGACCCGCAAGGCGCTCGATGGCTTGTACCTGATGATCGGCGAGGAAGAAAAAAAGATCCGCCGCGATCCGATATCCACCGGCAGCGACATCTTGCGCAAGGTGTTTGGGCGCTGATGCCCGAAGGTCTGTGGTCTTTCTGCGACGGCTGAGCGTGACGCTTAGGCGGGGGCCCAGCCCAGCAAGTGGCCCAGCAGATCGCCCTGCGTCAGCAGGCGCTGGCGGGCCGCTGCGGCGCATTGGCCCCAGAGCAGCAAGGTGTCGGCATCGAGCTCGGGCATATCGCCCTGGGCCACTGCGTTCCACAGATGATGCATCCGCCGCAGACTGGGCGGCGGCGCCAGCCAGTCCAGGAAGGCGTTGAGCTTGGCATGATGGGCCTGATCGGCCTGCGGGTAGATCTGCCAGACGAAGGGCTGGCCAGCCCAGAGGGCGCGCACCAGCGAGTCTTCGCCGCGCACGAAGTTCAGGTCGCAGGCCCAGAGCATCTCATCAAAGCCGTCCTGACGGGTGTAGGGCAGGGCGCTCCAGCGCGGCGCGGCTGAAGACTCGGCCAGCGCCCGCTGCATCGCCGCCAGGGGTCTGCCTGGCGCGACCAGCAGGTGATGAGCCTCGCCAGTGAGCCGCTCGAGCAGGGCCGGCAGGGCGGGCGGCTCGTAGCAGAACAGGCTGATCAGGCGCTGCCCCGCCGCCGCGCCATGGGCCGCCCGCCATGCGCTGCGATCGAAGTGCCTCTGTCGCTCCAGTAAATCGGCCTCGCGCAGCAGCCCGCCGGTCTGCGGTGTGAATCCGGGGTAAAAAAATCGCTTGATCCAGCCTTTTGCCGGCCCGCTCATCACCGGCGAGCTCAGGCCGTGAAAGCGCGGCACCCAGTCTTCGGCGCTCAGGTATTCCAGGTTGATCCAAAGCGGCTGGCGTGGGTGCTGGTGTACGCCGTGGACGATGAATGCTTCGGGCAAATTGCAGCCGAAAGCCTCGATCCAGACATCGGCCGGCTCTAGGCCCTGCAGCGCCCCTGCATCGCCTGCCTGCTGCCAGCTTTGCAGCGCTATGCCGGCCTCTTGATCGGCCTTCGGCGCCATCCAGGCCAGCGCCGAGGCGTCGTCGACCCACAGCCGCACCCGCTGGCCGGCATCGCGCAGCTGCCGAGCCAGGCGCCAGCACACGCCCAGGTCACCGTGGTTGTCGATCACGGTGCAAAAAAGGTCCCAGAGCAGGGTGGGGCGCATGCTTGTGTCCAGGGGGCAGAATCCGTTAATATAACAATTGTTAAAACAAGGAGTCCGTCATGACCGCTCTCAAACTCACCCAGATCGGCAATTCCGTGGGCGTGATCCTGCCCAAGGAGCTGCTGGCGCGACTGAAGCTGGAAAAAGGCGACACGGTGTTTGTGACCGAGGCGGCCAATGGTGCGGTCATGATGACCCCTTATGACGCAGATTTTGAAGTCCAGATGGATGCGGCGCGCAAGATCATGAAGAACCGGCGGCAGGTGCTGCGGGAACTGGCCAAATGAGTTCGGTGCCCAGCGCTTGGGTCTGGCTGGATGCTCAGGTCATGCGGGCGGTTCACGAAGAGCAACTGGCGGAGCACGGCGGCGGTAGCGGTGTGCGTGACGAGGGACTGTTCGAATCGGCCATGAATCGGCCGCTGCACCTGGCCCACTATGGTGACCCCGACGCAGCTTCTCTTGCGGCCGCCTACGGATTTGGCCTGGCCCGTAACCACCCCTTCGTGGACGGTAATAAGCGCACCGCCTTTGTGGCGGTGGAGTTGTTCCTCGCCCTTAATGGTTGGGACCTGGTGGCCGATGACGCGCAATGCGTCATGACCATGCTCGCCCTGGCCGCCGGCGACCTGAGCGAAGAAGAGTTTGCCCAGTGGCTGCGGGAGCACCTGCAAGATCGCCAGCGATGAGCCAACCCGAGTCTGAAGCACTGCCGCCAGCCGATGCGACCCGCCAGGCCTTGCTGGCCGAGGTGGCCGCGCTGCCGGCCTTGCCCGGGGTCTACCGCTACTTTGACGCCGACGGCGGCGTGCTTTATGTGGGCAAGGCCCGCAACCTGAAAAAGCGCGTCAGCAGCTATTTCCAAAAGGATCACGGTGGCACCCGCATCGGGCATATGGTGGGCCGCATCGCGCGCATGCAGACCACGGTGGTGCGCTCCGAGGCCGAGGCCCTGCTGCTGGAAAACAACCTCATCAAGACGCTGAACCCGAAGTTCAACATCTTGTTTCGCGACGACAAGAGCTACCCCTATCTGAAGATCACTGCGGTGCAGGCCCCGCGCGCCGATGGGCAGGGCGCACAGGCCCAGGTCTATCCGCGCATGGCTTACTACCGCGGTGCGGTCGATCGCAAGCACCATTACTTCGGGCCCTATCCCAGCGCCTGGGCGGTCAAGGACACCATCGCGCTGCTGCAAAAAGTCTTTCGGCTGCGCACCTGCGAGGACACGGTGTTTCAGAATCGAACCCGGCCCTGCCTGCTCTATCAGATCAAGCGCTGCTCCGGCCCCTGTGTGGGCCTGATCTCGGCGGCCGCCTATGCCAGCGACACCGAGCATGCGCAGCAGTTCCTGCACGGCCAGACCCAGGAGATTTTGCAGTCGCTCGAAGCGCGCATGCTGGCCCATGCCGAGCAGCTTGAGTTTGAGCAGGCCGCCGAGGTGCGCAACCAGATGCGCGCCATCTCGCGGGTGCTGCACCAGCAAACCATGGAGGTGCAGGCCGACAAAGACGCCGACATCCTGGCGGTGCGGGTGCAGGGCGGGCGGGCCTGCGTCAACCTGGCCATGGTGCGCGGTGGCCGCCACCTCGGCGATCGGGCCTATTTCCCGACCCACCTTGAAAGCGCGGTCGATCTGGTCGCTCTCGACGAAGTCCTGCCCGAGGGCCAGGCGCCTGGTGACCCGAACGCACAGATCGAAACCCTGGTGCTGGAAGCTTTCATTGCCCAGCACTACATCGACCTGAGCCCGCCGCCGGCCCTCTTGCTCAGCCATGCGGTAGATAAGCAGCTGATTGCGCTGCTGTCCGAACAGTCTGGCGTCAAGATCAACGCGGTGCACAAGCCGCGCGAGCAAAGGCGCATCTGGCTGGAAATGGCGCAAAAAAACGCCGACCTGCAATTGGCCCGCTTGCTGGCCGAAGAGGGCTCGCAACAGGCGCGCACCCGCGCGCTGGCGCTGGCGCTCGACCTGCCGCAGACCGATCTGCAGGCCCTGCGCATTGAATGTTTTGACGTCTCGCACACCGCCGGCGAAGCCACCCAGGCCTCGTGCGTGGTGTTTGCCCAGCACCGCATGCAGGCGGCGCAGTACAAGCGCTTCAGCATCGAAGGGGTGATTCCCGGCGATGACTACGCCGCCATGCGCCAGGTGCTGCTGCGCCGCTACGGCCCTTTGGCCGAGGCCCAGCGCGAAGGCGAGCCCACCGACGAGCGGCTGCGCATGCCCGATCTGGTGCTGATAGACGGTGGCAAGGGCCAGGTCGGGGTGGCGCGCGAGGTGTTTGAACAATTGGGCCTGGACCTGGGCCTGATCGTCGGCGTTGAAAAAGGACAAGGCCGCAAGGTCGGCCTGGAGGAGCTGGTGTTTGCCGACGGGCGAGAGAAGGTGTACCTGGGCAGCGACTCGGCCGCCTTGATGCTGGTGGCCCAGATCCGCGACGAGGCCCACCGCTATGCCATCACTGGCATGCGCGCCAAGCGCGACAAGGTGCGCGTGACTAGTCGCTTGGAAGACATTCCCGGCATAGGCCCGCGCAAGCGTGCGGCTTTGCTGCGTCGCTTTGGCGGTATCACGGGGGTGGGCTCGGCCAGCGCCGAAGACCTGGCCACCGTCGAGGGCATCTCTAAAACCTTGGCCGAGCAGATCTATCGGGCCCTGCGCTGAGCCTGACGAGCTCTATGGCGAGAAGCTCTGCCTTGTTGGAGCGCCGCCCACGGCGCAATGCGCCCCTTGAAAAGCTTTTGCTGCTTGATCGACCGCCCATCGCTGCGAGGGCGCAGCTCCCACAGGTCTTGCCATGAGCTGCTGCTCGCACCATGCCAAAATCAGGGGCTTATGTTCTTCACCATCCCCACCATCATGACCTGGACGCGCATCGTCGCGATCCCCTTGATCGTGGGTGTGTTTTATCTGGACCTGCCCGAGCCCAGCCGCAATCTGATCGCCACCGTCATGTTCGTGTTGTTCGCTTTGACCGACTGGCTTGACGGTTATCTGGCCCGCAAACTGGGGCAAACCTCGGCTTTTGGCGCTTTTCTCGATCCGGTGGCCGACAAGTTCCTGGTCTGCGCCAGCTTGCTGGTGCTGGTCGATCTGCAGCGTGCCGACGTGTTCGTGGCACTGATCATCATTGGTCGCGAAATCGCGATTTCAGCCCTGCGCGAATGGATGGCCACCATAGGCGCCAATCGCAGCGTGGCGGTACATCGCATCGGCAAGATCAAGACCGGTGTACAAATGGTGGCGATTGCCTTTTTGCTTTTTAATGGTCCCTTTCTCGGTCTGATTGATACCCATTGGTGGGGCACGGTGCTGATTTGGGTCTCGGCCGTACTCACCGTCTGGTCCATGGTCTATTACCTGAAAAAGGCCATTCCCGAAATACGCGCCCGCTCCCGATGAAGGCCGAAGCCGCAGATTCGGCCTGGGTGCGCGCCATGCCCCTGGTGTTCGTGCTGATCTGGAGCACAGGCTTCATCGTGGCCAAATACGGACTGCCGCATGCGCCGCCGCTGGGCTTTTTAGCCTGGCGCTATGTGTTTTCCATCGCTTGTTTTCTGCTGTGGATCGTGCTGTCGGGGGCGCGCTGGCCCAGTGACCCCCAGCAGTGGTGGCATCTGGCCGTCACCGGGGTGCTGATGCATGCGGGTTATTTAGGCGGGGTCTGGTTCGCGGTGGAGCACGGCATGGGCTCGGGCCTGGCGGCCCTGATCGTCGGGCTGCAGCCGGTGCTGACCGCGGTCTGGGTGTCGCGCATGGAGGGCGGCCAGGTCAGCCGCCTGCAGTGGCTGGGCCTCTTGCTGGGCCTGATGGGTCTGGTGCTGGTGATCTGGCGCAAGCTCCAGGCCGGCATTGAGGTCTCGGGCCTGACCCTGTCGGCCACGGTCTTTGCCTTGCTGGCCATCACCGCTGGCACGCTCTACCAAAAGCGTTATTTGCGCGCGACTGATGTGCGCACCGCCAACGCCATACAACTGGGCGCAGCCCTGATCGTGACCTTGCCGCTGACCTTTTTAGAGACCGAGGCGATTGTTTGGAATGTGCATTTCATCGGCGCCATGGCCTGGGCCGTACTGGGCCTGACGCTGGGCGGCAGTTCGCTGCTCTATCTGCTGATACAGCGCGGCGCCGCCACCACGGTCACCAGCCTCTTTTACCTGGTACCGCCGACCACCGCGTTGATGGCCTGGCTGCTGTTCGATGAGTTGATCACCGCCACCACCTTGCTCGGCACCGCGATGACCGCCCTCGGCGTCGCCCTGGTGGTGCGCCAACCCAGGCCCGCTGCGGCCTGATTTTTCCCTGCTTCATTTCTGTCTGGAGGAATTTCTTATGACCGCCAAAAAACGCATTGCAGTGATCGCCGGTGACGGCATCGGCAAAGAAGTCATGCCCGAGGGCATCAGGGTGCTTGATGCCGCTGCGCGCAAGTTCGGCATCGATTTGCAGTTCGACCACTTTGACTTTTCAAGCTGGGACTATTTTGAAAAGCACGGCCAGATGCTGCCTGACAACTGGAAGGAGCAGATCGGTGGCCATGACGCGATCTACTTTGGCGCGGTCGGCTGGCCCGAGAAAATTCCCGACCATGTTTCGCTCTGGGGCTCGCTGCTGCTGTTTCGGCGCGAGTTCGATCAGTACATCAACCTTCGGCCGGCGAGGCTCATGCCCGGCATCATTGCGCCGGTGGTGCGCAAGGACGGCAGCCGCCGCGAGCCCGGCGAGATTGATTTTTACATCGTCAGGGAAAACACCGAAGGCGAATACTCCAGCATAGGCGGGCGCGCCTTTGCTGGCACCGAACGTGAATTTGTGGTTCAGGAGTCGGTCTTCACCCGCACTGGCACCGATCGGGTGCTCAAGTTTGCGTTTGAACTGGCGCAGTCTCGGCCCAAAAAGCACCTGACCAGCGCCACCAAGTCCAACGGCATTGCGATCACCATGCCGTATTGGGACGAGCGGGTGGCTGAGATGGCCAAGTCCTATCCTGAGTTGCGCTTGGATAAATTCCACATCGACATCCTCACGGCCCACTTTGTCCAGCGGCCCGACTTCTTTGACGTGGTGGTGGCCAGCAATTTGTTCGGCGACATTCTCAGCGACCTGGGCCCGGCCTGCACCGGCACCATAGGCATCGCCCCCAGCGCCAACCTCGACCCCGAGCGGCGCTTTCCCTCGCTGTTTGAGCCGGTGCACGGATCGGCCCCCGACATTGCAGGCCGCAACATCGCCAACCCCATTGGGCAGATCTGGTGCGGCGCGATGATGCTGGAGTTTCTCGGCCATAAGGCCGCGCACGACGCGATCTTGCAGGCCATCGAAAAGGTGCTGGCGCCCTCCAGTGGTGCACCGCGCACGCCCGATCTGGGCGGCACGGCCAGCACGCAAGACCTGGGTCGGGCGATCGTCGAGGCCCTCTGAGCTTGACCGGCCACCCGCCCAGGGTTTCGGTGATGCGAAATGCAAGTTCAATGCAAGCTTGGATCAAGCAATTGGATCTAGAATCCGCGTCCGCGCGCTAGAGCCTGATTCGCGCTTGTGGCCCGGCCTCTTGCGAGGCGGGCGCTGGCCAACTCGGGGCAGTGCACGAAAAACACCTTCTTTCTCAGCGCCTTTTTCCGTGATGTCAGCCAACGGGGCGCCAACGATCTGACGACCGCCTTCTCCGAGGAGACCTATGAACAAGACAGAACTGATCGAGCACATCGCCAAACACGCCGACATTTCCAAAGCCGCAGCCACCCGCGCACTGGAAGCCACCTTGTCGGCCGTCAAGACCACCTTGAAAAAAGGCGGCGAAGTCTCTTTGGTGGGTTTCGGCACTTTTGCCGTCACCAAACGTGCCGGCCGCACCGGTCGCAACCCGCGCACCGGCGAAGCGATTAAAATCAAATCAGCCAAGGTTCCCAAGTTCCGTCCTGGCAAAGGACTGAAGGACGCCTTGAACTGATAATCTGAATTCCTCAAGTTGAGGTGGGGTGCTTAGCTCAGTTGGTAGAGCGGCGCCCTTACAAGGCGTAGGTCGGGGGTTCGAGCCCCTCAGCACCCACCAACACACGGAGAAATTCTTTTGAACCCAACCGCCTGATGAAAGTCAGGCGGTTTTTTTTCGGCTGGGCTGTCACCGCAAGGTCAGAGTCAAGGATCTGGTGGCCACCGGTGGCTCAAGTGCTCGTTCGCCCAGGCGATACTGGTGAGGCGATGGTTTCGCCAGATCGGCTGAATCGGCAGCGGGATAATGTTACAAATTTTGACTTTATGGCAGAATGAATCTGGCCTGTGTAAGGCCCGTCTTTTGGCCTTCCAGGCTTAGAACCGCCCCAGTCCTTTATGCCCCCCGTAGCCCCAAGCCCAGCCCGCATTTACGTCGGTAGCGACCGTGCGGGTCAGGCAGTGGGCTTGGACGCCAAGAAGAACGTCTACCTGCACCGCGACAAGAACCTTCGCCTGGCCGTCTTCGTGCCCGAACAAGTACGTGCCGGTATCCCGGGTACCGGCAGCCACATCGCCACCACCGTATCGCGTGCTGCTTATCACCAGCTCAGGGCCTGTTCGGCGAGTTCTAGCGTTGCGAGGCAGGATCGTGCCTTGCAGACCTCCAGGGCAATTTTCAAAAACTTTCCCGACCTGGCCCAGGCTGCCGAAGCGCTTGCGCCGAGCTTGCAGAGGCAACTGGCCACGCGCCTGGCCGATGGAAGCTTTGAGTTTGCCTATCGGGATCTCCCAGAGCATCTTCGGGATCAGGCGCTGAAGCTGGAAGTGACGGGCGGGGCTGCTGACATTGCTTTGTGGCAGCAATCCCTGTCGCTTGGCGCTGCGGTGTCCGGCAAACAACACTCCGCCGCTGCGCTTGACCAAGCCAGGCGAGCGTTTCTCAACGCGAACGCACCAGCCGAGCGCGAGCAGGCGCGCACGCAATTGCGGAGCGCAGTGAGCCAGGCGAATAAAGACACCTTGTCGGGCTTTACCACGTCGCTCGCTGGGCTCAATCAGGCAGACACGAATGCCGAGGAACTGGCTAAAACGTTGCTAGCCAAGGGCATGAACGATTTCGCGCTGATGCCCTCTGGCCATCCCTTGTCGAAGGCGATTTTTGAAAGTGTTCCGGGTCTGGCTGCGGCAGCGGCCGGGCTGACATCCGATCAGCAATTTGCGCTGACCCAGCGCTTGGCCAATGGGACCTTTGAGTTCGCCTACCAAGCCTTGCCCGTGGAACTCCAGGCACAGGCTCTGTCCCTGGAGTTGACGGGTGGGCCTGATGATCTTGCTTTGTGGCATCAATCCAAGCACCTAGGGGCTCAGGCCGATGTCGATCAAAGCGTTGCTGACAATCTTCGTGAGGCGGGGGAGACCTTGTGCAAGGCGAAAACGCCAGAAGATCGCGGCCAGGCGTACGACCGCCTCATGGGCGCAGTGACTGATGCAGAGCTCAAGGCCATGAAGGACGTTTGCGACATCCTAGGTGCGAGGGGTCTGAGCGGCGATGTGGCCGACGGATCTTTTCAATCGGTGTTCACAAAATGTTTGGTCCAAGCGGCCATCACGCCAGCCGGCCATGTCATGCCGGGAGCTTTCTTCAAAAAATTGGCCGATGCCTTGGACCACGATCCGGCCTTGCAGAGCGAGCCACCGACTGCGGCACTGCGCGGTTTTCTGGTCGGCCAGCTCAATGCATTGGCAGACCAGCCTCAGTTGCGACAGCAAATTGGCTCGATCTCGGCGCCAGCAATAGACAACGAGGTCATCCAGGACCAGCTTCGGGCCGATCTAGGCATTGCTCCGCCAAAATCCATTAGCAGCGCCCAAGCGCGCATGGCCGTGGTAGGCGCCCTTTTGACCCCCCTGCGGCAGGGCGACGTCGGCAGCTGCTTTGCAACATCGGTGGCCATCAGGCATCAGCTTGATGACCCCCAGACCATGGTCGCGCAGCTCAAAACCATGATCGAGCGTGGCTATGTGGAAGGCAAGTCTGGCCTGCGCACCGAGCGGCTGCCGCTCAACCCGGGACTGGGGCAGAGCAAGATTCTTTTTTCTTCGGATAGGCCTGGTGCAAGAATGCAATTTGAGCTCTTGCATGCAGCCTTGAGCCCGGCATTGGCCGCACTGGGCTTGGGCAACAGTCTTGAGGAGGTCAACAAGCGGGTTCAAGATTTTTTGAGGGAACAGTATGTTGTCAAAAAGGGGGCTGCAAGCAGCTTCGACGACATCGTGCGCGACATCTTGGCCGACGCCATTGGCCTGAAGTTCAATCTGCCCGATGCTGCCACTCCCACCAGCGAACGTGTGGAGTCCCTGCTGCAGCGCCTGCGGCCTCTGAACTCTCCTGCTGCTCAACTCGATATTTTGCGTGCGGCGATTCGAGACCTCAACACCGACCTTCACCGCCTCAGTCAGGCCGAGCGGGTTGACGACGGGCAGATAGATCTGGCGATCGATGATCTGCAAGCCATGCGGGACCTGCTGCCCGCGCAAGTCGATCTTGGCCTGTATGAGCAGACAGTCCGTCTGGTCATTGCGCGTCTGCAAGTCACAACCCTGGGTGAAAACCGGCTCCTGCGCACCTGGGAGTTTTCCTTGTCCAGCGCGGGCATTGATAGGCTTCAGCAAGGGGAGATTGACTCTACCTTGATGAAAGGCTTGCTGACCCCGCGTATCCAGGGCCTGAGTGCCGCTCGGGGCTCGATTTCTCCAATCAAGCACAAAGAGCTGATCGAGCAACTAGAAGCCCGCATCAGCAGGCGGATCAATTCAGACTTGGTGTACCAGTTTGTGTCGGAAGTTCCCCATGCCCAAGCCTCAGACGGCCACTCTTCCCGTGGCGGCTGGGTGCTGTTTGACCGCGGTGGGTCGGCCGCCCCCTCGCAATGGCGGCGCATAGACAGCGAGCACGATTTGCGGATGACGCTGCGCGGCTTGGTCCGGCAAGTCAGTGCTGAACTGGCTCAGAGTCGCTCGTCTCGGGCTACTCGCAACCATGTCAAGGCGCTGGGCAATCAGCTTGAGGAGGGGCTGCAGGGGACCGCATTTGAGCGGGCAGTCATGCGCACGGATGACAGGCCAGCCAAATTCAAAGCTAGCCTGATTGATTCGCTGGTGAAGACACTCCTTGGCAGCGATGCAGTAAAGACGCAGGTCTATAAGGACATTCCGAGTGAAGGTATGGCGGGCATGGGAGTCTTTGCAAATGGATTGGCCCGCAGGCTGTTCACCAATCTGGATGCTGAACTCAGGCAGTGTCTGGCAGGCCGATTGGTTTTCAGGCCCGCCCCAACGGATGACGGCAGCACCAAGTGGTTGGTGCAGGACAGCAACTTTGCTGGCCCACTGGTTGAGGTGAAGTCCGTCGAAGAGCTCAAGGAAATGATCCGTCCCATCCTGAAAGACGCCATCAAAGCGGCCCAGACCCCGGAGCGCGCCCAGGCCCTCCGCCATGTCCTCCAGGCACTCGGTCAAATTGATCTTTCAAGCGCAAAGATACACCTGAGTCCAAGCACGGACACCAGCGACGCGCTGGTCCATCAACCCCTTTGGAATGTCGAGGCTGGCGGCTCAGTGTTTGAGTTGCTGAAGTGGGGCGGGGCAGAAGGCTCCGCGGTGCGATTGGTCCAGGCAGGTGCTGGCAAAGAGCAAGAGGAGTTTTTTGCGCAGATCGTCACTGGTCTGAGGCGCATTGGGCGCGGCGTGGGCTCCGAGGAACCCCCTATCTTGGTCGGCACTTCCGGTCACATTTTTTCCCTCACGCCGCAAAGCTGGGCAGCGGCCCTCGACCCCGCAGTGCATGATCCGAAGGACTGGCTAAGGCAGCGACTCCAACCGGGGCAGCACATCAAGCTGGCTGATATGAACTGGGGTACAGGCTCCAAGCCTTGCCATCTGGCGCTCGCAAACGTCGATGGGAAGATCGAGCTTGGCTGGGCCTATGGTGACCACTTTTCGGTTTCGGAGCGGGCCAAGCAATATGCAAACTCTTCCTGGGTAGCCTGGCAGGCCGCGGCGTCTGCCGCTGGGGGCTCCGCCTCATGATGTCCGATGGCAAGATCATTACCCCAGTGCCCGGGGCTGAGTCAGAAAGGCTTGACGACAGGCCGCTCGAAGTGCTGCTGATGGAGGAGACCATCGCCCAAAAATTGGCCGAATCCCCGCAATGGCATCTGCCGGCCCATCATCTGCAACTGGCGCAATGGCTCAACGAGCTGATCGACGAAGGGGCCAGCCGCGTCATCGATGATCCTGCCGCCTTCCGCCAGTCCTGGCAGGCCGAGCGTGGCCGAGCGCTGGCCGAAGGGCCGGGCGCCAGCGTCGGCCTGCCTGGTTACCCGGACTTCGACCTCAGCCTGATCAGCCTGCCTGAATGCCAGGGTCAACATCTGGTGTTTTATGTTCAGCGCTACAGCAGCCGCTTGCCCCTGAGGGTCAGTGTTTCGCTGTTGCCCCCCCATTTGCCGGCCCTCTACGAGCCTGTGCCCCAGCCCATCAAAGCCAAGGGGTTGAACGATTGGATTCGAGCATGAATCTGCCTAGCTCCAACCCGCAGGACAGCGTCAACCACTGGCTGGCCGATTTCGCCCAGGCCGAGGGCATGGTCGGTTTGCAACTGGACGAGCGCGGTCTGATCGGCCTGCAGGTCGATAACGCGCTTGAGATCGAAATCGAGGTGCCAGGCGAGCAGGGTCTGCTCTACCTGCGGGCTGCACTCATGCCCGTTCCCGCGCAGGACCGCGAGTCCCTCTATGCCCGCCTGCTGGCGTGCAATTTCCTGCTGCAGGACTGCAATGGCGCGGCTTTTGCCATCGATGCAGAGCGCGCGCTGCTGGCCCTGAGCCTGTGCCAGCCGGTCTCCAAGCTTGACGGGCTGGACTTTGCAAATCTGCTGCGCAACTTCATTGACGTGGCCTTGCGTTGGCAGGCGCAGCTGACGCAGGAACTGCAGGCTGGCCTGCCGGACGACGGGCCCGCGTCGCTTCCTTTCGGTCGCTGATCGGGCGGCCCCGAATTGGCCCCGCCCGGATGCCGGATTCAGAGTGACCGGATGCCTGCATGAGGTAGGATGGAGGCATACGGGCTGTGGCTTCTTGCCACTTGCTCTTGTGGAGGAGCGGTACCGGGTTGGGTGGCCGATTTGGCCCTGGACCCGCAGCGGCCGCAAGCCTACCGGCGGCCACCGGGTCAACAGCCCAGGCCCGGTTTGGCCCCTGTCCCGGCCACAGCTCCACCATGGTAGCCCTGACCCTATACGCGCTTTAGGAAACCGCATATGTTTGATTTCATCCGCAAGCACTCCAAGATCACCATGGGCTTGCTGTTCCTGCTGATCGTGCCGTCCTTCGTCCTGCTCGGGCTCAATGACTATGGCCGAAACCAGGGCAATACGGTGGTGGCCCAGGTCGACGGGATCGACATCACCCAGGCCGAATGGGACGGCGTGCACCGACAGGAGGTCGATCGCTTGCGTGCCCAGGTCCCCGGCCTGGACATCAAGCTGCTGGACACCCCTGAAGCCAAGTATTCCTCCCTGGAGCGTTTGGTGCGCGAGCGCGTGATGGCTGCTGCCGCCGAACGCCTGAACCTGGGCGCCAGCAACCAACGCCTGGCCCAGGAGCTGCAGTCCAACCCGCAAATCGCGATGCTGCGCAAAAGCGACGGCAGCCTGGACATCGAGCGCTACAAGCAGCTTTTGGCCAGCCAGGGCATGACGCCCGATATGTATGAAGCCAGCGTGCGCTCAGAACTATCGACCCGCCAGGTGCTCGCCGGTGTGGTGGCCACCGCGGTCAGCGCCCGCGCGGTGGCCGATACCAGCCTCAATGCTTTCTTTGAGCAAAGGCAGGTGCAATTGGCCCGCTT
>JBAXEN010000041.1:0-18929 GCA_037140415.1 Betaproteobacteria bacterium
TGCGGGTCCTGCCCCTGCGAAGCCAGCAACTCAGTCAAAATCCTGATGGTGAGCGCGGCCGGCAGCAAGGCATGCGGATGCGGCTTGACGATCACCGCATTGCCGGTGGCCAGGGCCGCGAAAAGACCGGGGTAGGTGTTCCAGGTCGGGAAGGTGCCGCAGCCGATGACCAAGGCCACGCCGCGGCCGACGATCTCAAAATGCTTGCGCATGCGTATCGGCGGGTTCTTGCCCTGCGGCTTTTCCCAGAGGGCCTCTTGCGGCACCCGGCTTTGCTCCTGCCAGGCATAGGCCAAGGCCTCCAGCGCCCGGTCCTGGGCATGAGGGCCGCCGGCCTGGAAGGCCATCATCCAGGCCTGGCCGGTGGTGAGCATGACCGCATGGGCGATCTCGAAGCTGCGGGCATTGAGTTCGGTGATGGCCTGCGCGCACAGCCCCACCCGTTCCCGCGCGCCCAGGCGCTGCCAGCCTGGCATGGCCGCCTGCGCCGCATCAACCAAAGCCTGCCCATCGCAGACCGGGTAGCTCACACCGAGCGCGACGCCATAGGGCGAGACCTCGGGACTGGCCCAGCCACTTTGGCCGGGCTGGTCGAGCTCAAAGCGTCGGTTCAGATACGATTCAAATGCAGCACGCCCAGCCGCTGGCGCTGACTCACCGTAGGCCTTGGGGCTGGGCATTTCGGCGAAAGGCGACCAATAGCCCCGCTGCGCAATGGCCTGCACAGCGCCTTCTATCAAAGTCTGGTGTTTTTCGAAAAGCGACATTTTGGATCCGTCCTTTTATGAAACAAAATTATCTTGTAGAAAATGTTTTTTGTATCACATCGACCGGATTTTCGATAAGTTCCTCTGATTCCTCATAAGTACTTACCCTTGGATGGCAGCCCAAAGACAGGCCGAAAAGCCCAGGGCAACCGCTTGCACCGCAGCTAGACTGCATCGGCCCCAGCGGCCTCGGCGGCCTGATCCCCCAAACAACGCATCGAACACCCCCCAGCAGCCATGACACCCCAGCGCTCCCCGTCCCCGGTGCTGTTGGCCCTGGCGCTGTCCATGGCCGCTGCGGTGGCGCTGGGCATGACCCGCTTTGCCTACGCCATGCTGCTGCCCATCATGCGCGAGGACCTGAGTTGGTCGTACACCCTGGCCGGGGCCATGAACACCGCCAATGCGCTGGGCTATCTGGTGGGTGCGCTCAGCGCTCCGGCTTTGCTGCGCCGCTGGGGCGCGGGCCGCGCCGTACTGATCGCTGCGGTCGGCGCCAGCGCCTTGATGGCACTGAGCGGATTTTTCAGGCTGGCCGAGCCCCTGCTGCTGCAGCGCCTGCTCGCCGGCGTAGCCAGCGCCTGGCTGTTCGTGACCGCCGGCCTGCTGACCACCCAACTGGCTGCGGGCCACCCCGGCAAAAGCGGCTGGCTGCTGGGCATTTACTACGGCGGCACGGGCTGGGGCATTGCGGCTTCGGCTCTGGTGGTGCCCACGGTGGTCGCACATGGCGGCCATTGGCCCAGTGCCTGGTGGGCGCTGGCCCTGCTGTGCGCTGGCGCCACCGCGGTGCTGTGGCGGCCAGCGCGCGTCCTCAGCCAGGCACAGGCAGCGGCACCCGGCACCCCCGCAGCCACCCTGCCTTGGCGTCGCAGCCTGCCCATACTGGCCGGCTACGGCTGTTTTGGCGTCGGCTATATCGGCTACATGACCTTCGTCATCGCGCTGCTGCGCGAGCAGGGCCTCAGCGAGTCCAGCCGCATGGTGTTTTACCTGGTACTGGGCTTGGCCGTGGTGGCCTCGGCGCGCATCTGGGCCCGCTTGCTCGAGCGCTGCCGCGAAGGCCAGGCTCTGGCCCTGCTCAATGCCCTGCTGGGCTTGGCCACGCTGATGGCGGCGCTGAGCGCGCAACTGTGGGCCCTGCTGCTGTCGGGCCTGCTGTTTGGCGGCGTGTTCCTGTCGGTGGTGGCCGCGACGACCGCCTGGGTGCGGCACAACCTGCCGCCAGCCCAATGGGCCCAAGGCATCACCGTCTTTACTGTGGTGTTTGCCGCCGGGCAAGTGATAGGGCCCACGGCGGTAGGCTCCATTGCCGACAGCCTGGGCGGCCCGGCAGGTCTGAGCGCGGGGCTGATCGCATCAGCGGGCATGCTCTGGCTGGGCAGCGCCCTGGCCCTGCTGCAGCAACCGCTGGAGCGCTAACCCAGCCTGGGGCCAGCCCTCAGGCTTCGGCGCATGAGTCAGCGGCCTTTGGATTTTTCGGCGTCAGACTTTTTGTCCGGGATCACCGCATCGACCGCGGCGCCCACCGTTTTGACACCCACCTTGGCCACGGTGACCACCGAAGTCACGGCCAGGTCAGCGACAGCCACCACGGCGCAGCCGGACAGCAGGCAGGCCAGCAAGGGCAAAGCAAGATAACGCATGGTCTGAGTCCGAAGCAGAGGGCAAGATGGAGGGGCGAGGGATGCGCTCAGATGATACGCGCGGCCCGCTGCGAATGCCAGGGCAGCACGGACCGGGAGCGCCAGCCCCTCAAATTTAAGTCCCGAGCGCGGCCCGCTCATGCGCCTGCCCCTGGGCGGTGACCCAGCTGCGAAAGGACAGCAAGGCCGATGAACCACGCAGCGCCTGCGCGTAACACAGGAAATAGCCCCGGTCCTTGCCGGCACAGCGGGGATAGGCAATGACCAACTGGCCCAACTCCAGGTATGGGTCGATCTGGCCACGCTGCACCCGGGCAATACCCAAGCCGGCCGCAGCCGCCTCCAAGCACTGGCCGACCCGCTCAAAGCGGGCCTGTGCCACCAGACCCTGGGTGGGTCAGCCCTGGCCAGGTGGCCCAGGTGTTGGGGCAAGGCCTATGAAACCGCAGGGGCGGCCGCAGCAGCCAGACTTGGGCCCCACTTGCCTCACAGGGCTGGCGCGCCAGCAGGGGCCGAAGCCAATGGGCCCACTGCGGGCAAGGTGATCTCGACGACCGTGCCTGCACCGAGCTTGCTGCGCACTGAGATCGTGCCCTGATGGGCTTGCACCACGCTCTTGGCAATGGCCAGCCCCAAGCCCGTGCCCTTGGATTTACCGTGCGTCACAAAGGGCTCAAACAAGCGGGCCATCAACTCGTCGGAAATGCCCACGCCGGTGTCACTGACCTGGAACACCACGCGGCCATCGTCCCCCTGCTGCACTGTCAGGCGCAAGATGCCGCCTTGCGGCATGGCATCGACCGCGTTCTTGACCAGGTTCAGCAGCACCCGTGCAAAGCGTCCCGCGTCAACCATGATGTGGGCGCGCGCGTCGTCCTCACGCACCAGATGCACCGCCGGCGGGATGATGCGTCGCAGCTCATCGTCAATTTCAGCCAGCACCGCATGGGCGGGCAGGCGTTCGAGCTGCAAACTGCTTTCGCCGCGCGCGAAGTCCAGCAACTCCTGCGTCATGTCCAGCATCTTGTCGACCGCCTTGTTGATCAGGCCGACGAAGTCATGGACATCAGGATCGTTGGAGCGCATGCGCACCAGATCGGCGCAAGACAGGATGACCGTCATCGGGCTCTTGAGGTCATGAATGATGGAGTTGGCCATCGTGCCCACGGTGCTCAGCCGCTCCGATCGCATCAACTCGCTCACAAAGGTGCTGTTGACGCTGCGCAAGCGCTGCACCACCGAGCGCAGAAAATTCATATGCAAGCCGCTGGGCGAGCGCGCCAGGATGCGCTCGAAGGTCGCGCGGTCCACACAGGCCAGCACGGTCGGCTGGCCGGCAGCCGTGGCCTGGGCGCTGCGAGGCTGGCCGTCGATCAGCGCCATCTCGCCAAAGAAATGGCCGGCCTCGATAAAACCCAAGGTCTCCTGCTGGCCGCCGCGTCCGGTTTTGGAAATGCGCACGCTGCCCTTGCAGAGCAGATAAAGGCAGTCTCCCGCATCACCCTCGTTGAAGATGCGCTCGCCTTCTTCAAAGCGCATGAGCGCCATCTGCGCGCCGAACTCCTTGACCAAATCGGCGGGCAATCCTTCGAACAAACGATTGCCGCTGAAAAAAAAAGGCTCGGCCGGGCCGGCATAGGTCGAAACCATGGACTCACCCTGGGGATGTAAGGGGTGCCGCATCACCCTGGGGCGCGGCCCGGACGCAATGAAGGCGGGCTGCTTGCCCACCCGTGAAGCAATAAGGCATTGGGCTTAAACGATTAAGGCAAAGGTATTGCCAAGTATGGCACGAGTCGAACAGCACACTGCGCAGCCACCGTCTCGCACCGCCCGCCTGGACTGGGACATCACGCAAGAGCGTTGGTCTGCGACGCCAGCGCTGGCCGATCTCCTGGGCCTGCCGACCCACTTCAACTACGGCAAGGCCCAATGCCTGGCCCTGATCCGGCCGGACTTTCGCGAGCCGCTGCGCCTGCACCTCAGCGACATCACCGACGCCAGAGCGAAGCAGCTAGCGCGCCAGGGCGTCCACAGGCAGGTCGAACGCAACCGAAAATTCAGAGGCTGGCCGACCTGAGCCGCGCCGTCGCTCACGAAATGAACAATGTGCTGGGCTAGGCCCTCAGCGCCTTGCCGCGCATCAAGAACTGACACCACTTCCTGGGACATGAACCCCTCGCCATCGACTACCATCCGATCACAAACACACTCCACACCCCATGACACCCCTCTCCAGACGCCTCTTCAGCCAAGGCTTGGCAAGCGCACTCTTACCTGCGATGGCCAGCGCTGCGACACCGGGCAAGCCTTTGTCAGTGGGCGCCCTGTTTGCCGGAAAGATCGATGACAAGGGCTTCATGGAGGCGGGCTGGCGAGGTCTGGAGCGGGCGCGCATGGAGCTGGGCGTGCAGACCCGCTTCATCGACTCGGTTGCCCCGCGGCGCGAGCTGCTGGCCCAGGCCCTGCAAAGCCTGGCCACCTCGGGCGTGGACCTGGTGGTGGCACACGGTGGCCAGAACAACGAGGCCTGTGCCGATGTCGCGGCGCAATATCCCCAGGTCCGATTCGTGGTCACCCAAGGTGGCGTGACCGCGCCCAACCTGGCCAGCTATGAAATCTTGCAAGAAGAGTCGGCCTACCTCGGCGGCGTGCTGGCGGCGCTGAGCACCCGCAGCGGCGTGGTCGGGCATATGTCAGGCATACGCGTGCGTCCGGGCCTGAAAGGCCGCGCGGCCTTTGTGGCCGGCGTCAAAGCCACCCGGCCTGAGGTCAAGGTGCTGACCAATTTTTCAGGCAGCCAGGACGACAACGCCCTGTCAAAGAAAGTCGCGCTGGCGCAGATCGACGCCGGTGCCGACATCATCTTCACCATGCTCAATGCGGGACGGACCGGCGCCATCGAGGCCTGCCGCGAGCGCGGCGCCCGGCAAATCGGCAATGTGGTCGACTGGGTTGCGATCAACCCCCAGGTCTTTCTGGCCTCGGCCATCGCCGATGTCAGCATGGCTGTGTTCGAAGCCATCCATGATGCGCGCAACGGACAATTCGCAGCTGGCCAGATACGCAAGGTCGGCCTGCAGAACCCACAGGCAGTGCGCCTGACCATGGCCAGTGAGGTGCCCGAATCGACCCGTCAACAACTCGCACAGGTCGCCGCCGCCATCGCGTCCGGCCGCGTCCAGGTGCCCGAGAGCTACGACGGAGCGGAATTTGCCAACCCGGCTTGATTGCTTCGGACCAGCGAACGCGCACTGCGGCAAAGCAATCGGCGCAACACATTAATGGCAAGAAAGGCTTGTCGCTTCGCAGCCTCACAAGGCCTGTGACCGGCAGAAGATGGCTGGATCAGGCCTGAACGAAGGGCTCCCGTGGCGGGGTGTTGCCGATCGTCCCTACTGCAGCAGTGCCACCGGCACCACCAGCCCATTGATGGACTCAAAACCAAAGCGGACGGACTGCCCAATCGCAAGCTCATCGACCATCGGCGTACGCCCATCGCGCTTGAGCCAGGTCTCAACCAGAGGCCCTTCGCGCAGTTGCACCACCGCAACCATGTAAGGCAGGTAAGCATCGAAGGCCGGCATGGGTGCTCGCTGTACCAGGCTGAAAGCCTGCACCGTGCCTTCGCCGCTGGCCTCAACCCACTGGTTCATGCGCGCACCACACTGCCGGCACAGCGGGCCAGGCGGGTATTGCAAATGGCCGTGGGCGCCACACTTTTGCAGCAGAAACTGACCTCGAGCGCAGCCTTCAAAAAACGGGTTGGCGGCCAACACTTGCTGGGTACTCATCGTTTTAGCCTTGTCCCAGAATCACCGTGGCATGACTGGCGAGAATGCCGCCGTTGCCGTGGACCAAGGCGGTCCGAGGACGGCGCGGCAATTGCCGGGGCCCGGCGGTGCCGCGCATCTGGGCGACCGCCTCCGTCAGGTGCAAGATACCGCCGTTGGCACAGGACAGCATGCCGCCATTGGTGTTGGTGGGCAGCGGACCGTCGCGGCCCAGCAGGCCTTCGGCCACCGCCGCACCGGCCTGGCCTGGCTTGCAAAAACCCAAGCCTTCGAGCTCGAGCAACACGGTGATGGTGAAGCAGTCATACAGCTGTGTCATCTCGATGTCCTGCGGCCGCAAACCGGCCATGGCATAGGCCCGCTCGCCGGCATCGCGCACGCCGCGATAGCCTGGCCCGAACAGGGACGGGTCACAAAGGATGCTGTCATGGGTCACCGACTGCCCCCAACCCAGCACTTCGATCGGATCTTTGAACTGGTGAGCGCGGTCCTTGCGGGTCATGATCACCGCGCCGCCGAAGTCGGTGACCAGTGTGCACTCCAGACGGTGCAGCGGCGTTGATACCATCGGCGAGGCTAGCACCTCGTCCACCGTGATCGGCTGCTGATAGCGGGCTTGGGGGTTGCGCGAGGCATGCTCGCGAAAGGCCACCGCCACCGAGGCCATCTGCTGCGGCGTCACACCATGGTCGGCCATGAAGCGATTGGCGAGCAAGGCGTAGTGGGTGGCGATCAGCGGGCCGTAGGCGCTTTCATAGGGGGTAAACAGGCTGGCGAAAGTCGAGACCACATCCACTTCGGGGGCTGAAACCCGGTTGTCGGCCCACAGCGCCAGCACGGTATCGCAGGAGCCGCTTTGCAAGGCCATGGCAGCACTGGCCACCAGCGAGGTACCCGTGGCGCCGCTGCGCGACATGCCGCCGGAGAGCTTCGGCCGCAGACCCAATTCCTGCGCCACGATGGCGCTGAAGTCCAGGTGGTGCTCGGCCACCGTGTGACCGGTGAGAACACAGTCGATAGCGCCCATTTCCAGACCGGAGTCGTCCAGAGCGGCCATGGTCGCTTCCAGAGCCAGGTCGGTGGCGGTCCGGCCCGGCCGCGGCCGGCGGTCGGCCTCACCGGCGCCAACGATGAGCGTGTGGGTCGTCATGCGGTCTCTTTCGGGATTGCAGCAAGGCCAGCTAAGCTGCCGTCGAACCAGTTTAGCGGAGGCCTCCGGCGACAAGACGCACCAAACTGTCGCCGGCGCATCACTCCAACGCTCAACACACCTCTGCTGCCAGCCGCCGCCCGTGACAATGCGCGGATTGGACAGGCAGAAAACCATTCATGGATAAGCGCACTCCATCACTCCCGCTGGAGAGGCTAGGCCGCCTGACGTTTGACCCGGATCAGCCCGGCCACCAGGTTCAGCGCAGGCGAAGGTACCTTCAGCAACCCTGCAATCAGACTGAAGGCCAAGATACTGTTATCGATTTCAGGCGTGCGGCCGGCCTCGAAGTCCTGCAACAAAGATGGGCGGGTAGTGAGCCCCCGGAAGAAAAGCAGGCGATCGAGCGCATCGCCGGGCACTTGCAGACCCAGTTGCCTGCCCATCAGGGCGCCTTCTTGCATGATCTGAACCATCAATGCCAGAACGTCTGCGTCACCGGCCAAGCGTCCCAGGTCAGAGCCGGTCAGCGCTGCCACTGGCCCGGCCGCCACAGCCAGCAGCATCTTGTGCCACAGCGCCTCGCGGATGGACGGGGTGCTCGGTGCCTCGTAGCCCGCGCTGCGCAGCAGCGCAGCGATGGCTTCGAGCTGCGGATCCTCAAGGCCATCTGGCCGGCCCAGAATCAAGCGATTGCGCTGCGGCGTGGAATTCAAAATCACGCCAGGTGCAATCACCTCGCTGGACGAGTTAACCACGCAGCCCACCACCTGCCGCAAGTCAACATGCCGGCGCATCAGCCCGCCAGGATCGAGCGCCTGCGCCAGCGTTGCAGACTGAGGCATCAACAAGCCATCGGGGAACCACCAAGGAAGGCCGTTCATGGCAAACACCAGCCGTCCGTTCGGCTTGAGCATCCGGCCCAGCTGTGGTGCCAGCGCGGGGAGAGACGCACTCTTGACAGCGACAAACACCCCATCAAAAAGACCATCGCAATGCGCCGGATCGACACAAGGCACCCGCACCTGAATTTCTTGCTCGCCGCTCAAGAGGGTCAGTCCTCGCTCGGCGATGGCCCGGGCATGAACGCCGCGTGCCACGATGGCCACCTGAGCGCCAGCATGGGCCAAGCGAGCTGCCAGGCTACCGCCGATGGCACCCGCACCATAAACACAGATGCACAATGCTGGGGAAGAAGACTCCATTGGAGCGATCATAAAGAATGCACCCAGGGCGCTGGCGGTTTCCCAGACTCACTGAGAGCGCGGCTCTGAGCTTAGCCTGTCCTGTGCAGATCCACCTACGGCCCACAATAAGATAGACATGCCAGCCGATTCACACCTGTCCAGCATACTGGCCCCCCGCTCGATCGCGATCGTCGGCGCCTCTGAAAACGCCGACAAGATCGGCGGACGATGCCTCCAATTCCTTCTGCGCTTTGGCTTCAAAGGGCCGATTTTTCCGATCAATCCGGTGCGCGATCAAACCCAAGGGGTCACAAGCTACCCCTCCTTTGACGCGCTGCCCGAGGTGGCAGAGATGGCCATCATTGCCGTGCCCGGGCTGCAGGCGGTCGAAGCGATCGAGTCCTGCGCACGACATGGCACCCATGTGGCCGTGATCCTGAGCGCGGGCTTTGGCGAGGCCGGCCCTCAGGGGCGAGCGCTGGAGCAGCGCATGCAAAGGGCCGCCAAAGCCAGCGGCTTGCGCCTGATAGGCCCCAACACGCAGGGCGTCTCCAACTTCAGCAACGGCGCGATCGCAAATTTCTCCACCATGTTCATCGAGACCGAACCCCAGGACGGGCCGGTCGCGGTGGTGGCCCAAAGCGGCGGCGGCTCCTCAGTCCCCTATGGCCTGCTGCGCGAGGCGGGCATAGGCGTCCGCTATTGCAGCGCCGTGGGCAATCAGTCGGATGTGACCGTCTCCGAACTGGGACTGGCCGTGGTCAGTGACCCCGAGCTCCAGTTGATGCTCGTCTATCTCGAAGGCGTGCCCGAGGCCGGCCAATTGGCCGAGCTCGGCCGGCGTGCGCGCGAGCGTCGCTTGCCGGTGCTGGTGCTCAAAGGCGGCACCACGGCAGCGGGGCAAAAGGCCTCGCTGTCCCACACGGGCTCCCTGGCCACCGAGTCCCGCGTGGTCGACGCCTTCCTGGCCCACCATGGACTGCAGCGCGTGCCCGACATGCTGGGCCTGGTCCATGCTGCGAAGCTCTACCTCAAAGGCTGGCGCGCCACAGGCCGGCGCCTGGTGGTCATCAGCAACTCCGGTACTGCCTGCGTGCTGGCCGCCGATGCAGCAACCCAACTCGGACTTCAGATTGAAGAGTTGTCGCCCAGCACGCAAGCCGAGCTGGCCACAGTGCTGCCGCCATTTGCAAGCATGGTCAACCCGGTGGACATCACCGCCGCCCTGCTCAGCAACAGCCGCCTGTTCGGTGACATCTTGCCCATCATCGCGCGCGATCCGGGCGCTGACGCCTTCTTGATCTCGGTGCCGGTGGCAGGCCGGGGCTACGACGTGGACGCCTTCGCCTCCGACGCAGCCTCCTTCGCCGATCTGACCGGCAAACCCATCGTGATCGTCGCACCGCAGCCGCGCGTGGCTGCAAAGTTTCGGGCCTATGGCCTGCCTGTTTTTGCCACCGAAAGCGAAGGTGTAGGCGCCTTGCAGCAGTTCATCGTTCAGCAAGAACTGATGGACGCATCGCGCAAGTACAGAGGCAGCAGCATGCCGGCACCGGTTCGCGCTGCGGCGCCTGTTGAACAGACGCAGGTACTGGACGAGGCTCAGGCCCTGGCCCTGGCAGCCGATGCCGGTATCGCGGTGGTAGCGCACCGCTTGTGCCAGGATGTCAGCGAGGCCCTGACGGCGCTGCACCAACTCGGCGGCTGTGTGGCCGTCAAGGGCTGTTCGAATGCGGTGACACACAAGTCCGAGGCCGGGCTGGTGCACCTAAATGTGCGGGACGAAGACGCCCTGCGCCTGGCCTGGAATCAACTGCACGACCAGGCGCGATCTCAAGGCATCGCCCTGAGCGGGGTGATCGTGGCCGAGATGGCGCGCGGCTTGCGCGAATTCATCGTCGGTGCTCATTTAGACCCGACCTTCGGCGCGGTGGTGACGGTCGGTGACGGCGGCAAATACGTCGAAGCCCTGGCCGATGTGCAAGTGCTCATGGCCGATGCCAGCCGCCAGGAAATCCAGCAGGCGCTGCGCCGGCTGCGCATCGCACCGCTGCTGGACGGCGTGCGAGGCGAGCCGGCCTGCGATGTCGAGGCGCTTTGCGATGCGGTCATGGCCGCGGGCCGCCTGATCGCAGATTCCGAAGCGGGTGTGCAAAGCCTGGACCTCAATCCCGTCATCGTGCGCGCCGCCGGTCAAGGCTGTGCTGCCGCCGATGCGGTTATCGTCAGAGCCACAAGATGACCGTCAGGCTGAATTTTTCAAACGTCGACACAAGGAGACCTGCCATGCGCTCGCTGCTCACCGCCCTCACCCACCCCCTCAAGCACGCCGGCCTGGCACTGGCCCTGCTGAGCGCCGCGGCAGCCGCGCAGGCTCAGGCCTTCCCGACCAAGCCCATCACCATCATCGTTTCATTCGCGCCCGGCGGCTCGGTCGATGCGCTGACCCGCATCGTCGCGCAGCACATGAGCAAAACCCTGGGCCAAGCTGTGGTGCTGGAAAACGTCGCCGGTGCCGGCGGCACCATAGGCTCTGCGCGGGTGGCCCGGGCCGCCGCAGACGGCTACCTGCTGGTGGCCGGCAGTTCGGGCTCCCATGCCGGCGCCTACAGCGCCTACGAAAAAATGCCCTACACCACCGACTCCTTCGCCAACCTGGGCATCACTGCGATCCTGCCGGCCCTGGTGGTGGTCAAGAAAGATCTGCCTGTGAAGAACCTACAGGAGCTGATCGCCTACGGCAAGGCCAACCCCGGCAAGCTCTCCTTCGGACACCCGGGCGTGGGCAGCTCGGTCCACCTGCAGTGCGAATTCCTCAAGCTGGCCACCGGTGTCGACCTGCGCATGGTGCCCTACAAAGGGGCCGGTGCGCTGATGACCGACCTGCTCGGTGGTCACATTGATGGCGGCTGCGACGCACCGCCCTCCTCGTCCGGTCCGGTGCAGGCCGGTCAAATTCGGGCCATCGCGGTGATGGGTGCCGAGCGGGCCGCAGCCATGCCGACGGTGGCAACCACGGTGGAGCAAGGTCTGCCGGAGCTGCAGGCTCCGGCCTGGATCGGGCTGTTCGCGCCCAAGGCCATCCCCCCTGCGGTGCTCGACCGCCTGGAAAAAGCGGTGAGCGCCGCACTCGACGACGCCGATGTGCAGGCCCGCATCACCAAATTGGGGGCCAACGTACCCGCGGCCAACCAACGCGGCGTGCGCGGGGCCGACAAATTCATCCAGGACGAAATCCGCAAATGGGCCGAGCTGGCCAAGGCGGCGCAAATCGTCAAGCAGTAAGCCCCACGGCCCAACATTGACGCCCGCCGCAGGCGCTTCCTATAATCGCCAAAAAATACATCGGTTTCGATATTATTCGAGCCGATGTAAAGCATCAGACTGACACCAAGACTCGTCCGAGCGAGCGTGCCCAATCGGGTTCTGAGCGAGCTCGCCTTTCATGAAGGCTTGCCGCTCGAATCCGCTGATCGTTGTGATTTTTTACAAGGGAGACAAGCATGAAACTCAAAGCATGGATGGCCTGCTTGGCCGCGGTGGCGATCTCGGCGCAGGCCCAGACACCGGCCCAGGCACCGGCTAAAACCGTCAAGATCGGCGTGCTCAGCGACATGAGCGGGCCGCTGGCCGATGCCTACGGCCCAGGCTCAGCGCACGCAGCGGAGCTGGCCATTGAGGATGCCCGCAAGGGCATGCCGGGCTGGAACATCCAGTTCGTCAGCGGCAACCACCAAAACAAGGTTGACGTGGCTTCGACCATCGCACGCCAGTGGTATGACGTCGACAAAGTCGACGCCATCTTTGACCTGGTCAACACTGCGGTGGCCATCGCCGTGCGGGGCGTCTCGCGCGAACGCAAGAAAATCGACTGGCCGCTGACCGGCGCCAGCTCGCTCACTGGCGAGCACTGCTCGCCCTATGCGGTGCACTGGTCGACCGACACCCATATCCAGGTCAATGGCGCGGTCGGCGGCGTGGTCGCCACTGGCGGCAAAAACTGGTTCTGGATCACCGCCGACTATTCGGGCACCCGGGAAATGGCCAACCAGGCCAGCGGTCTGGTCGAGGCGGCCGGCGGCAAGGTGGTCGGGCAAAACCTGTTTCCGATGGGCAGCACCGACTTTGCCTCTTCGGTGGTGGCTGCGCAGGCATCGAATGCCAATGTGATCGGCCTGTCCAGCGGCGGCCAGGACACCATCAATGCGATCAAGCAAATTGCCGAGTTCGGCCTGACGGCGCAAGGCAAGCGCATCGTCGCGCCGGCGATTTTCCTGACCGACATTCACGCCCTGGGCCTGAAAACCGCGCAGGGCGTGACCTTCGTCGACTCCACCTACTGGGACCTGAGCGATGAGACCCGCGCCTTTGCCAAGCGCTTTCAGGTCAAGATGCAACGGCCGCCGACGCCGCAGCAGATGAACACCTATATGGCGGTGACCCACTACCTCAAGGCGGTCAAAGCCGCCAACACCAATGATGCTGACGCCGTGATGAAGCAGGTGCGCGCCATTCCCATCAACACCTGGAACACCGTCAACGGCCAGGTGCGTGCCAATGGCAGCGTGGTGCGCGAGCGCTATGTTTTCCAGGTCAAGTCGCCGGCCGAGAGCAAGGGCCCGTGGGACTACCTGAAGGTGGCCAAGGTGCTCAACCTGACCGAGGGCGCCCCCCTGCCGGTGGAAAAAAGCGGCTGCAAATTTACCGCCAAGAGCTGATGGCATCAGCGGCAGCAGCGGTGCCGGGCGAGTTCATCGTCGAAACACGCGGCTTGACCAAGGAGTTCAGCGGCTTTACCGCTGTGCGTGAGGTCAATCTGCGTGTGCGGCGCGGCACCGTGCATGCCCTGATCGGGCCCAATGGCGCAGGCAAGTCGACGGTGTTCAACCTGATCACCAAATTCCTGCCGCCGACCTCTGGGCAGATTTTTCACAACGGGCAGGACATCACCGCCCTGGCTGCACAAGACGTGGCCAGGCGCGGCCTGGTGCGCTCGTTTCAGATCTCTGCGGTCTTCCCGCGCATGACGGTGCTGGAGAACGTGCGCATCGCCCTGCAGCAACCGACCGGCCTGACTTACCGCTTCTGGCAGCGCGACGACAAGCTGCGCCAGCTTGATGCCCGGGCCATGGCGCTGCTTGAGTCGGTGCAATTGCAGGTCTATGCTGATCACGCGGCCGGCGATCTCTCCTACGGCCGCAAGCGCGCGCTGGAGCTGGCGACGACGCTGGCGCTGGAGCCCGAAATGCTGCTGCTCGACGAACCCATGGCCGGTCTGGGCATGGAAGACATAGAACGCATCTCGGCGCTGATCCGCAAGGTCGCGGCCGAGCGCACGGTGCTGATGGTCGAGCACAACCTGTCCGTGGTCGAAAAGCTCTCGGACACCATCACGGTGCTGGCCCGGGGCGAGGTGTTGGTCGAAGGGCCCTATGCCGAGGTTGCCAACCACCCGGCGGTCATGGAAGCCTACCTGGGGGTGACCCATGCCTGAGCCGCAGGGGCAGACCCCAAGCACCGACCGGCAGCCCCTGCTGGCGGTCAAGGATTTGCAGGCCTGGTATGGCCAAAGCCATGTGCTGCACGGCATGCAGTTCGAGGTCTACCCGGGCGAGGTGGTCACGCTGTTGGGTCGCAATGGCGCCGGCAAAACAAGCACCATGAAATCCATCATGGGCATCGTGGCGCGGCGCAGCGGCTCTGTCAGGTTTGAAGGGCGCGAGCTGATCACACAGCCGCCCGAGGTGGTAGCGCGGGCCGGGATTGCCTATTGCCCGGAAGAGCGGGCTATTTTTGCCAGCTTGGATGTGGAAGAAAACCTCAAGCTGCCGCCAGTGGTTCGCGCCGGCGGCATGACGCTCGACGATGTCTACACCTTGTTCCCGAACCTGCTGGAGCGCCGACGCAGCGTCGGCACCCAACTGTCGGGCGGGGAGCAGCAGATGCTGGCCATTGGCCGCATCTTGCGCACCGGCGCGCCGCTGCTCTTGCTGGACGAACCCACCGAAGGCCTGGCGCCGGTGATCGTGCAAAAGATCGGCGCAGCGCTGCGCACCTTGCGCGAGCGCGGCTTTACCATTTTGCTGGTTGAGCAGAACCTGCACTTCGCGGCCAGCCTGGCCGATCGGCATTACATCGTCGAAGGCGGCCGGGTGGTCGATCAGCTCAGCAGTCAGGAGCTGGCCAGCCAGAGCGCGCGGGTTCACGCCCGCCTGGGTTTGTAGGCAAAACAGCCATGTTTGAAGTCATCGTCTTCGGCAAGACCCTCAATTCAGCAGCCGTGTTCGGCCAGTTGCTGATCGGCCTGATCAACGGCGCTTTCTACGCCATGCTCAGCCTGGGCGTGGCGGTCATCTTTGGCATGCTGCGCATCGCCAATTTCGTCCATGGCGCGCAGTACATGCTGGGCGCTCTGGTCACCTGGTGGTTGCTCAACCTGCCGACGGTCTTCCCTGAAGCGGGCCTGCCGGCCATCAGCTACTGGTGGGCCCTGCTGATTGCACCGCTGGTGCTGGCGCTGGTGGGCGTGTTGACCGAAAAGCTGCTGATCCGGCACATCTACAAAATCGACCATGCTTACGGTTTCTTGCTCACCATTGGTCTGGCCATGGTGATCGAGGGCCTGGTGCAGCTGCGCTATGGCGCGGCCGGCCTGCCCTACAACGTGCCTGACGAGTTTCAGGGCGTGGTTAATCTGGGCTTTATGTACCTGCCCTTGTACCGCGGCTGGGTGATCGTGGCTTCAGCCGTGATCTGCTTTGGCACCTGGCTGGCCATTGAGAGAACCCGGCTGGGCGCTACGCTGCGCGCGGCCACCGAGAACCCCATGATGGTGCGCGCCTTTGGCATCAATGTGCCACTGCTGCTCACCCTCACCTATGCCTTTGGCGTGGCTCTGGCAGGCTTGGCGGGTGTGATGGCCGCGCCCATCTACCAGGTCAGCCCGCTGATGGGTCAAAACCTGATCGTCACTGTCTTTGCGGTGGTGGTGATCGGCGGCATGGGTTCGATTTTTGGCGCCATCGCCAGCGGCTTCATGCTGGGCCTGCTCGAGGGCGTGTGCAAAGTGTTCTACCCAGCGGGCTCGAGCCTGGTGGTGTTCGTCTTCATGGCCTTGGTGCTGATGGTCAAGCACCAGGGGCTGTTTGGCCGCAGCGTTGGCCATGCGGCCAGTGTCGACGACGAGCACAGCGGCCCAACGGTGGCGACCGCCGGCCATGATGGGCGCATCCTGCTGCTCTTACTCGGTCTGGGATTGATCGCGCCCTTTGTGCTCTATCCGGTGTTTGTGATGAAGGTGCTGTGCTTTGCCCTGTTTGCCTGCGCCTATAACCTGCTCTTCGGTTATGTGGGCCTGCTGGCCTTCGGGCATGCCGCCTTCTTTGGCGGCGGCGCCTACGTCGCCGCGCAGGCCGCCAAAGCCTGGGGCGTGACGCCTGAACTGGCCATCCTCGCCGGCACCTGCGCGGCCACGGTGCTCGGCCTGGTGATCGGCAAGCTGGCGATACGCCGCCAAGGCCTGTACTTCGCGATGATCACCTTGGCACTGGCACAAATTCTGTACTTCTACGCGATTCAGGCCGGCTGGACCCTGGGCGAGGACGGCATACAGACCGGCCCGCGCGGCAAGCTGTTTGGCTTGATCGACCTCAACGAGCCGCTGGCCATGTATTTCACAACGCTGGCGATTTTCCTGGGCGGCTTCGCGCTGATCCAGCGCACCGTCCGTTCCCCGCTCGGTCAGGCGCTCAAGGCCGTGCGCGAAAACGAGCCGCGCGCGCGCTCGCTGGGCTATGACACCGATCGCCTGAAGCTGGTGGCTTTCGTCTTGTCGGCCGCACTGTCGGGCTTGGCCGGCAGCACCAAGGCCATCGTGTTTCAGCTGGCCTCGCTGACCGATCTGTTTTTTTCCACCTCAGGCGATGTGCTGCTGATGGTGCTCATCGGCGGCATTGGCACTGTGCTCGGGCCGGTCATCGGCGCGGTGGTGCTGGTGACCATGCTCAACTATTTGGCTTCCTACGGCGCCTGGGTCACGGTGATTCAAGGCGCCATCTTCGTGGCCTGCGTGCTGTTCTTCCGCCAGGGTGTGGTGGGTGCGCTGCGCCAGTACCTACCGCGCCGGCGCAGCGCTGAGCGTGCGCGCCACGCCCCCTGATCCCCCTCATCCGAAGGAGCCCCCCATGACCGATATCTTGAGCCTGGAACGCCGCATCGAACGCCTGGAGGCCCGGGCCGAGATCCAGGAGCTGGCCAGCGCCTACGCCATCGCCTGCGACGAGCACGACATGCCGCGCCTGCTCAGCCTGTTTGCGCCTGACGCCAAGATGGACTCACCGAGCAAGCTGCTGGTCGCCAACGGCCGCGACGAAATCGAAGCCATGTTCATCCGCCTGTTCAAGGTGCGGGGGCCGGGATACCACTGGACCCATGACCATTTTGTGCGCTTTGACGCAGCCGAGCCCGATCAGGCCAGCGGCTTGGTGCTCAGCCATGCTGAAACCTGCCCCAACCAGGAAGGCAGCGTGGCCGCGATGCGCTACGAGGATACCTACCGGCGGCTGGACGGCCGCTGGGTGTTCGCGCAGCGGGTGCTCAATTTCCTCTACTATGTGCCGGTGGCGCAGTACCCGCAGGTTTTTGCCGATCCGATGCGCATCACCGTCAACGGCAACCGCATTCAGGCCGACTATCCGGAAAACCTGCCGGCTTGGCAGGACTTCGAGCGCCAGCACAGGCCTGCGGGCTGAAGCTTCACGCCCGCCCCCAGCACGAGGAGTCGCACCATGTCTGCTGATACTGAATCCCTGTCCCTGGCGCGCCGCGCCATGGCCCACCTGCAAAGCGGCACCACCGACCTGGCAGCCGGCACCATGGAGATGCCAATTGCTGCCTATGCCGACCCCGAGCGCTACAAGCGTGAGGTGGATCATATTTTTCGCCATTTGCCCTTGGCGCTGGCGCTGAGCATCGAGCTGCCCGCGCCCAACACCTGGCGCGCCATGACCGTTCTGGACGTGCCGGTGCTGATCACCCGCGACGAAGAGGGCGTGGCCAGAGCATTTATCAATGTCTGCACCCACCGCGGCTCCACGATCTGCAAAGAAGGCAGCGGCAGCTCGCGCCGTCTGGTCTGCCCCTATCACTCCTGGCAATTCGACTACGGCGGCAAGCTGCGCGCCATGTATGGCGCATCGACCTTCGGCGAGGTTGACGCCACCCAACACAACCTGACCGAGCTGCCCTGCGCCGAGCGCTGCGGCCTGATCTGGGTCTGCCTGAGCCCCGGCGAGGCCTTCGACATCGACGCCTGGCTCGGCGACTTTGCCGACAAGCTCAATGGGCTGCGCCTGGACCAGTGGTATCTGTACGAGCAGCGCGAACTGACAGGCCCCGGCTGGAAGGTGGCCTGGGACGGCTACCTCGAGTCCTACCACCACGCGTCGGTGCACCCGCAGACGGTCGGTAAATTCACCATCGGCAACCTGACCCTGCACGACACCTACGGACCGCACCAGCGCATTGTTTTCGGTCGTCGCACGCTGGAGGAGCTCAAGGACAAGCCCGAGGAGCAATGGGACGCAGAATCACACATCCGCCGCATTCACCTGGGCTTTCCAAATCTGGCCATCTCAGGCGTGCTCGGCGACCACTGCCTGGTCAGCCAGGTCTTCCCCGGGCCAACGCCCGAATCGACCATCACCCGCCAGAACGTGTTGGCCGCCCGCAAGCCCGAAACCGAGGAGCAGAAACAGGCCACCGCAGCTTTCAGCGCCATCGTGGAGCGGGCAGTGCGTGACGAAGACTATGCCATCGGCTACGGCATCCAGCGCGGCCTGAAGTCAGGCGCGCTCAATCATTTCACCTATGGGCGCAACGAACCGGGCGTGCAGCATTTCCACCGCATGGTGGCTGCACACATGGCGCGCGACCTGGACAAGCTGGTACCGAGGCCAACCGTCGCCTCGCCAAACCCCTGATGCCAGCGCCTATTCCATCGAAGGCGGCGGCGCCGCTGCTCGAGCAGCGCTTTAGCTTCCTGTTTCACCGAATCGCTGCGCGCGTCGCCTCGATCGGCAACCAGCACTTCAAGAAGCACAAGCTCAACCACTATTCAGCGCGCATTTTGGTCTTGCTGCTTGAACACCGCGAGCTGCGCAATGGCGAATTGGTCGAGCTGATGTTGCTGCCACAGTCCACCATTTCCACACAGCTGCTGGCGCTCGACAAGCGCCGACTGATTTCACGGCGCCGATCGCGCCAGGACAACCGATCGGTCATCGTCTCCCTCACCCCAGCAGGACAGGTGGTGGCGCAAGACTGTGACATGCTCAGCGCGCGGGTCCAAGACGAGTTGGCCCAGCTGTTTGACGCCGGCAGCCTGC
>JBAXEN010000042.1:0-18882 GCA_037140415.1 Betaproteobacteria bacterium
GTCATACGACGAGGCTGCCTGCGCCCAATCACCCATCGCCACAGACCGCTTTGCGGTGCCGGTCAGCGCCGCCAGCGTGCGCAGACCCTCCAGCCGGCGTATCAGCGCCAGATCGATCTCATTGGCCACGTGATTGGCCCACCGTTGGGTTTGGCTCGACTGATCCTCGTACAGGTCATGGATCGAAAAAGCCACTGCGATAGCGGATACGCCAGCCAGGGGCAGCAGCCACCCTATGGCCAGGCTGCGGAGATAGGCATACATGGGTTGAGCAAGCGCAGCAGGCCTGCCGGCAAGAAAATTCATGGTGATTCCGAAGCGACGCAGCACAGCAGAAAAATTCGAGCGCAAAGATACGCTGCAGGCCGAGCAAAGGCAAGCTCATGCGTGGCAGTAATGCTGCACACAAGCTCATCCGTGGCTCATGCGCGGTGGCCCTGAACAGACCCGCCAGGGCCAAGCCGCGGCGACGGATGAGCCAACGTCACCCGAGGCTCAGGGCGTATTCATCGGGCCAGATAACCCCCATCGACCGGGTAATAGGCCCCAGTGACAAAGGAGGCCCGGCTCGATGCCAGCCAGAGCACCAGCTCAGCCACCTCCTCGGGCTGCCCCAGGCGCCCGATCGGGTGCTGGGCGATCAGCTTCTCACGCACCCGAACATCGGCCTCCAAGGGACTGATCATGGGCGTGTGAATGAAGCCCGGGCCCACGCTGTTGACGCGCAGGCCCAAGGCGCTGTACTCGAGGGCGGCCGCCTGCGTCAGGCCGACGACGCCATGCTTGGCAGCGGTATAGGCCGGTGCATGGGAAAAAGCCACACTGCCCAGAATGGACGAGATGTTCACGATGGCGCCGCCACCGGTCGCAAGCATGGCCGGGATCTGGTACTTCATGCCATAGAACACGCCCGACAAATTGGTGTTGATCACCTCGGCCCAGGCCTCGAGGGGATAGTCGGCCGTCGCAGCGGACAGGCCGGCCACGCCGGCGTTGTTACAGGCCACATCGAGCCGCCCAAACACGGCCAGCGCGCGATCGACCAGATGCCGGGCCTGCTCGGGCTGCCCAACATCGGCCGCTTCAAAAGCGGCCTGCCCGCCTGCAGCCTCAATCAGTGCGACGGTCTGAGCGCCACCGTCTGCGGCCAGGTCTGACACCAGCACCCGCGCGCCTTCCCGCGCAAAGGCCAGCGCAACCGCTCGCCCTATGCCGGAGGCCGCACCGGTGACCAAGGCCACTTTATTTTTTAGCATTGCTTTGACTCCCGGCATGCCCTGCTCCGCGCGAGATGGTGCGCGGCAGCATGTGCAGCAGACTCTATCGTAGAAGACGGCCTCGCGCGACCTTGTCAGCGAGCCTGCTCAGGCTGTGCCGGCAAGCGGGCGGGTACATCGATGCGGCGGCAGCCTGGCGTCGCAGATGGTTGCAGGCCAGGCCCCGAATGGGCAACCGCATTCAGGCCGATCACCGACCACCCATGGCATTGCTCAGTGCCAGGTCCAGGGTCTTCTGTAAATTGAAGCCGCGCATGATCCCCAGGCCATTGCTGCTGAGGTTGATGATGGTTTGCGTGCGCAGCAGCTGATCGTTCAAACTGTTTTGAATCACCGTGGCCAACAGCGGGCCTGCGGCGGTGGGCTCAAAGGAATTGCCGGGGCCGTTCTGAACCAACTGCGTTTGCGCAGCGAACGGTGGCGGGGCTGCGCCTTGCACAGCGCTTGCGAGGGGCGCTTGCAGTAGGGCCGCTTGCTGGGCGGTCAGGCGGTTGAGCGCGCCCAGATTCAAGCTGGTGCTGGCCACCAAGCGGTCGTTGATATAGCTCACCTGGCTGATACCGAATGACACCATCAGGCCATCCCCAAGGCTAAAACCGCCACGCAATTCATCGAGATGGCGATCACTGGCGGCCAGCCACACCCGGTCGGCCTGCTCAAGCGGCACCGTGTCAGCCCGCGCACCGAAGCCAGCGCACAGGGCCACACACAGCAGGCCCGCCGCCTTACCCAGCGACCCCCAATGCAGCAGGCGCCGGTGTGCCCAGGAGGACGGGCCCAGAGCTTGTCGCATCAAAAATCTCCTGGACCATGTTTGGGCAGGGTCACGCCCGCCAGACCGCCCCGGCTCACGCCCGTGGCCAAAGGTGATGAAGGCGCAGCGGCCCAATCGGCTGCCAAATTAAAGCGAGCCGACTCCAGCCGGTTGTGCACGACCAGCAGCAGCCGGTTGCGCCAGGCCTCATCGAAGGCGCGGCGCGAGATGGCGCGCGTGCCTTTGGCCGGATCGCCAATGAGCACCCGCTCGCCAGCCAGCCCCTTGACGACCACGAAGTGTTGATAGCCGTTTTCCGAAATCAGGACGATCGCAGGCAGGCCGGCTTCCAGCAGCTTTTCAAGCGGTTGCTCGAAGCCGTCGGCCTGCAGCCCGTAAGCCGCCAAGGCGCGCTTGAGATCGAGCATGGAAAAACCATCGCGCCTGATCCTGGCCTGGTCGCCCTGCGCAAACATGCGCTCGAAGACCGCGCCTTCACTGGTGGGCAAGCCATAGTGGTGGGTCAAAAGGGTGGCCACCGCGGCCGACCCACAGCTGAAGTCGTACTGCTGCAACAGCGTGCCAGCCAGGCGAGCCTGGCGCCAGCTCAGCACGGGCACGGCGAAGTCGCCCACCACCGCGTTCGAGCGGGGCGCGGAGCCGGGTGCTGGCAGCGTCTGGCAGCCCGCCAGGGTCAGCGCAGCACCGGCCAGGCCCGCCCAACGGCAGCATGCAACAAAAGAAGTCTGATTCATCGGATGTGCCACAGCGGGTGGCTACTGCATCTGCAAATTGATGATCACCGCGTTCTGTATCAGCACATTGGCGCCCGTGTTCTGCACCACCAAGGGCAGCCCGCTCATGTTGGCAAAAGAGCCTGCCGAAATCGAGTTATTGCCGGTCACAACCTGGGAGGCGCTGTTGCCCGCCGTGCTTCCGGAGACCATCATCTCGCTTCGGCTGATGCTGGCGCCGCCCCGATGCTGGGCCAATTCAACCAGGGCCACCGGCTGGCCCCATGGGCTAGACGCAGGGGCCATCTGGCCTGGCGCTTGTGCATAGGCGTGCAAAACCGGCACCACGGCCTGCGCTGCCAGCAGCGTGCAGACTGCCTTGATCAGCTTCATAAACATTCCCCTGAAGATAAGTCGCGGGCGAGAGCCTGCGCAGGCTCAAAGCCTGCGCAGGACGTTCGAGCAGGTTAAAACTTACTGAAGGCGCAGATTGGACTGCACGCTGATGCTTTGCTGCACCAGGGCGGCCATGCCGCTGTTCTGGCTGGCCATCATGATGCCTGCGGCCGACTGGCCAACGCTGCTCATCATGTTGGACATATTGAAGACACCGCCATCGACGGTGACCGCGCCTCCCGCACCGCCAGCGCCACCGTAAGCCACCCCCGCAGCCCCACCCGTTGCGGTGTTGACACCGGCGTCGCCCATACCGCCATTGCCGCCGGCCGCCACACCGCCGGCCCCACCGGCTCCACCGTTGGTGGTGCTGTTACCGGTCATGGCGCTACCGCTGGTGGCATTGCCACTGGTCCCGCCCGTGCCGGTGCCGGCTGTACGGATACTGGCGCCCGCATCAGAGCTTGCAGCGCCGCCCGCAGCGGCCGTACCGCCTGCACCAGTGCCATTGACATTGCCGCCAGCACCACCATTGCCGCCGGCACCACCGCTGCCACCACCCGAAGTGGCCAGACCGGCGGTATTGGCGCCATTGGCCCGTCCACCCGTGGCGTCACCGGCGCGGCCGGAGTCGGCGCGCTCGCTGCTGGCCGACAGAGCGCCATTGGCAGCAGAGCCGCCAGTGCCGGCATTTCCGCCAACGCCGCCAGCGGCTGCACCACCGGTGGACATGCCGGCACTCATGGCATCGCCAGCGCGACCGACCCTGCCGCCCTGGCCGGCCCCTCCATAGGTGGCGCCGGAGTTCCAGGCCTGGTTACCCAGACCAGAGATGGTGTTGCCCGACACCGTGCCGCTCAGTGCGCTGCTGGCCGTGGCGGTGGAGGTGTTGAAGGCACTGCTGAAGGTCCCTGTCGAGCCGTTGTTCAGCGCTGCCGAGCGCTCGCCCTGGGCACGGGCAGCACCAGAGTTCTTGTTTTGGCTGCTGTCACTGTTGTCGCTGGTGGCGTTGCTGGTGGAGGTCGTCGTGGTGTTTGCCGTACTGGTGCTGCGGTTGGAGTTATCCGCTGTGGTGGTGCTGCGGTTGGAGTTATCCGTCATGGTGCTGCGGTTGGAGTTGTCGGTCGCCGTGGTGCTGCGGTTGGAGCTGTCGGTCGCCGTCGTGCTGCGGTTGGAGTTGTCCGTCGCCGTCGTGCTGCGGTTGGAGCTGTCCGTCGCCGTCGTGCTGCGGTTGGAGCTGTCCGTCGCCGTGGTGCTGCGGTTGGAGTTATCTGCTGTGGTGTTGCTGCGGTTAGAGCTATCCGTCGCCGTGGTACTGCGGTTGGAGTTGTCTGCTGTGGTCGTGCTGCGACTGGAGTTATCCGCCGCCGTGGAACTGCGGTTGGAGTTGTCCGTGGTGATGCTGTTGTTGGAGTTATCGGTCAGCGCGGTGGCCATGCTGCTGGTGCTGCCACCGTCGGTGTTTTGCGTGCTCGAGACCTGCGCCATGGCAGCCGAGCCGAGCCCATAGGCTAAAACAACGGCCGAGGCAATGCGTGTGAACTTCATGAAAACTTCTCCCTGTGTTGAGTGAGTCAATGGGCCAAGGCCCCGCTTGAGTTGCGTCGCCGCAATTCGGCCTAACCCATTGCAACATCGGTGCCAGCACCCGGCTGATCCATGGGCAAGGGGCCGCACCCCTGCACAAACAAGCGCCTCGCTGATGCGCGGGGCTGTGTGCTCGGGGCCTCACAGGACACCGTCGTGTCACACCGGCCGGACACGGCCTTGGAGCGAGGCCGGCGATGCGAGGCCCTGAAATGGCAGCTTTTCCCTGTGCACCGAGCCCGCGGCACCGCCAGCTCAAAGCTGTGACAGCCCTGCCATAGCCCCAGACCAGCCAGACAGCCGCCTGCTCGCACGGCCGTGGCCAGCGAGCCCGCAGCAGAGCCGGTGTCTGACACGCCGTATCGAAGACGGCTTGTGTCGCTCCAGGGCACGGGACTTTCAAAATCGGCTCTGCCAGATAAGAACTTTTCGATACGAGGTGCCAGAGTGCGCGACAAAAGTCACAACAAGAGCCATTGCTTATTCCCGATTCAACTCATCCTGCGCTGCTGTGCCCTTGCACTGCTGACTCCAGCCTTCAGTCTTGCGCAGAGCGCGGCGGTCGGCCAGGACAGTGACAGCGAGCAGCGGCCGGTGCGGGTGGGAACCGCACCGACCGAGCGATCGGGCTCCAACCTGGCCGCGGCCTCGAGCCTCTTCGAGCAGCCCGGCATCCTCACCGGCAAAGGAACACTGGTTCTCGAGCCATCGATCGCGTACAGCTACTCGTCAAGCAACCGGGTAGCCCTGGTGGGCTACACCGTGATCCCCTCCTTGCTCATTGGGCTGGTCGATGTGCGGGAGGTCAAGCGCAACACGCTGACCGGCGCCCTGGGCCTGCGCTATGGCCTGAGCAGCCGGCTCGAGCTTGAGGCCAAGCTGCCCTACGTGTACCGGCGCGATGACACCATCAGTCGGGAAATATTTACCGGCTCGAGCACCGACAGCGTCTTCAGAACCTCTGGCAAAACACTGGGCGATGCCGAAGTCGGCGCGCGCTACCAAATCAACCAGCCCACGGATGGCCTGCCCTACCTCGTCGGCTCCTTGCGTTTTAAAGCGCGCACCGGCAAAGACCCTTTTGAGGTGGTCACCGACTGCGCAAGCCGCTGCGTTGGCAACACCACCGGGACGGGACTGCCACTGGAGCTGCCCACGGGCTCGGGTTTTTACTCCCTGCAGCCTGGCTTGACCTGGCTGCTGCCTTCGGACCCGGCCGTCTTTTTCGGGGGCATCAGTTACACCCACAGCTTCAAGCGCAGCAACATCACCCGCCTGGTGCTCAATGGCGAGCGCGAACCGATCGGCAGTGTGGAGCCGGGCGGGGTGATCGGCTTGAACTTTGGCATGGGACTGTCACTCAATGACAAAACAGCCTTCAGCATGGGCTTTGACCTCAACTCAGTGGGCCGAACCCAGCAAAACGGCACGCCAGTGTCCAGCTCGGTGCGCACTCAACTGGCGAGTCTGTTGCTGGGCTACTCCTACCGCGTCAGCCCAAAAAGCACGGTGAATCTGGCCCTGTCTGCCGGCTTGACGCGCGACACCCCGGACCTGTCGCTGAGCCTGCGCCTTCCCTTCTCATTCTGAGCCCCTACCTTGCATGGCCCTTGCTCAGGTTCTCTACTGCTGCCCGTCCTTGCCGGCGGCTGACATGGCCCAGCACCTGCGACTGCAGGGCTGGCAGCTGATCGACACATCGGACGACAGGGTCGCCGCCGCAAGCTCAAGGACAGGCGTGCAGGCACAGGTGGGTTTGGTGTGGCTCGAAGAGCTTTCACCCGCGCGGCTGCAACTGACGCTGCAAGGCCTGCAGGGGCTGCGCAGCCCACATCACCCCATTCAATGGGTGGGCGTGCTGCCGCCCCAGGCGCTGGAACTGAGCGCCTGGCGCGAGCTGGTGATCAACCATCTGCGCGATCACCAAACACACCCGCTGTCCTGCCTGGCGCTGGAGCAGATGCTGGCCGGCGCCCAGCGCCGGGCCAGCCTCATGCAGGGCGGGGGTGCGCCGGCACCGGTGGGCGATGACTTGGGCATGATCGGTCTGAGTCCGGCCATGGTCGGCTTGCGCCAGCAGATCCGAAAAATAGCACTGGTCGACGCGCCGGTCCTCATCAGCGGGGAGAGTGGCAGTGGCAAGGAGTTGGCCGCACAAGCCATCCACAAGCAGTCGCGGCGCGCCAGCGGGCCGTTTGTGGCTGTCAACTGCGGCGCCATCGCCCCGTCGCTGATTCAGTCAGAACTGTTCGGCCACGAGCGAGGCTCGTTCACCGGGGCCACCAACGGCCGCGCCGGTCTGATTGAAGCGGCCGCCGGAGGTACCTTGTTCCTCGATGAAATTGGCGACCTGGCGCTGGAGTTACAAACGAACCTGCTGCGTTTTTTGCAGGAACACACCATCCAAAAAGTCGGCTCCAGCCGCGCCCTGCGGGTCGACACCCGCGTGATCGCCGCCTCTCATATCGACCTGAGCAGTGCGGTCAGCGCGGGCCGTTTCAGAGAAGACCTTTTCTATCGGCTCAGCGTCCTGCCCCTGCACCTGCCCCCCTTGCGCGAGCGTTTGGCCGACATCCCGGCGCTGGCGCGGCATTTTTTGCGCAGCAGTCTTGCCGGCTTGACCCATGCCAGCGTCGAAGGCTTGAGCCAGGAGGCGCTGTCGGCCCTGACAGCACACACCTGGCCTGGCAATGTGCGCGAGCTGCAAAACCGGCTGCGCCGCGCGGTGGTGATGGCCGACCAGCGCCTGATCTCGGCCGCCGACCTCGGACTGCGCGCCCCTGAGGATGATCCGGCCCTGGCCCTTGAGACCGTCCGTGACCTGGCTGAGCGCGAGGCCATTGCCATGGCCTTAGGACGTGTCGATCACAACGTCACCCACGCGGCTCGCCTGCTGGGTATCTCGCGCATGACCTTGTACCGCCTGCGGCAAAAACATGGCATCGGGGACTGCCCGGCCAGCGCCTGAGTGCTTGGGCTGGCGGCCGGTCGCAGCGCCTCAGGCACGGGCATCGCGGGGTCAGCTTGATCAAGTTCGGGCTCGGCCGATAGCCACCTACACCCGTTCCCGCTCCAACGATGACAGCCGCTGAAGGTGTGTCTCTCGGTTCAGGGCCAGGGGCTTTCATTAGGATCAAAGTCAAGCAACTGCCTCATGCTGCAGCCTCCCCCACACCGACGGCGCGTACCCACAAGCGCGGGGAGGGCGAGCGGCACGGCGGAGGCACAGACCGCCACTTCAAAGACACATGGAGCATCACATGCTGGAAACATTGGCCATCATTTTGATCGTGCTCTGGATCCTGGGCCTGGTGTCGTCCTACACCATGGGCGGCCTGATACACATCCTGCTCGTCATCGCACTGGTGGCGCTGCTGCTTCGCTTCATACGCGGTCGCAGCCTGTGAGCGTGGGTGCAGCGGCAGCGCAAGCGCGCTAAGGACGCAACACCTCGGGCATCCAAGCAAGCTGGACGACAAGCCCGGGCACGGCCCGGTCAAGCCGCTGCCCAGCCAAGTCCCGTGTGTGGCCCGGCAGTGATGACGAGCGCCGCAGACCCTGGGCATTGGCCTGATGACTGAGGCTATCATTGACCGCATAGTCAACTCATCCATCCCGTCGGTCCGAATCATGTTCAAGCCTCAACAACTCCTGCCCGTCTTGGCACTGTCTTTGCTGACCTCTTTGGCCTGCGCGCAAGGGGCGTATCCGCAGCGGCCGGTGCGCGTGGTGGTCACGGCCCCGGCAGGCGCCGCGTCCGACCTGCTCGCGCGCGCTGTTTCTGAGCAGATGGCCAAGTCCATGGGCCAGGCCTTCGTGGTGGAAAACCGCCCGGGCGCGGGGGGGAACGTGGCCAGCGCCTATGTGTCCAAGCAGCGGCCAGACGGCTACACCGTCTTGCTCGCTTCGGTCAGCTCGCACGCCATCAACCACTCGCTCTACAGCAACCCCACCCACCACCCCACCAAGGACTTTGCAGCGATCGCTGCCCTGGGCTCCAACCCGAACGCGCTCATCGTCAATCCCTCCTTGCCCGTCAAGACGGTGGCCGAATTGATCGACTATGCCAAAAAAAATCCGACCAAAAGCTCCTACAGCTCAGGCGGGTCGGGCACCTCGCAGCACCTGTCGGCCGAGCTGTTCCGCTCCATGGCCGGCATTGAAGCCCTGCATGTGCCCTACAAGGGCTCGCCCGAAGCGATCTTGTCGGTGGTGCGCGGTGAGGCGCTGTTCATGTTTGCCAATGTGCCCAACGTGATGGAACTGGCCAAGGCCGGCACGGTGCGCATGCTGGCAGTGACCAGTACCAAGCGGCTGCCCTGGCTGCCCGATGTGCCTACCGTCGCCGAAAGCGGTCTGACCGGCTATGAGGCCACCGCCTGGTTCGGCTTGGTGGCACCTGCGGGCACACCCAAGGACATCATCGACAAGCTGCACGCCGAATCGCGGCGCGCTGTGGAGGCGCCCGATGTGCGCAAGACGCTGGTGGCCCAAGGTTTTGACATCATGGGCGGATCGCCCGCCGACTTCGAGCAGTTCATCACCGCCGAAATCGCCAAGTGGGCCAAGGTGGTCGCAGCGTCAGGCGCCAAGGCCAACTAGTCCCAAGGGCTCACGCTGACTCAGCGCATCAGCACCCAGCCCACGCCCGCCACCGTCAGCACCGCCCCCAGAACCACATCGGGGGTGGTCTTTCCTGCGTTCTTGTAGAACACCCGGCTCAGGGGAATGACCAGCAAGGGCGAGCACAGAGTCACCAAGTTGGTGACTGAAATCGGCACATAACGCATCGCGGCAATCGAGAAGATCTGGCCCGCGATGGTGGCGGCCCCCAGCAGCGCAAACAGCCAGAGTCCGAGCTGCGGAGCCCGCCTGAGGCGGCCGAGCAACTCGCGTTTTTCGGGCATGAAACAAAAATGCAGAAGCAGCCCGCTAAGGGCGCCGAGCAGGCCCCCCAAAAGGGGCTCATTCCAGTCTCGGATGGCTGCACCGCGCAAGACATTGCCCAGCGAGTAGGCCAGGGCGCTGCCCAGGCCAAGCACGAGGATGGAGGACCTCCACCGGGCCCACAGACGAGCGCCTCGGGCACCAGCGTCGGCCTGCGACGCACTGGCCTGGGCTGAGCCTGCGGGCTGGACGCCGGCCTGCATGGGATTGACGCTGATGAGGATCAGGCCCGCCACGGCCATGGCCATGCCCATGAAAGTGGATGCTGCAAGGGCCTCGCCCAGGGCCAACCAGGCCACCAGGGCGGTGAACAGCGGATTGCTCACCTGGAAAACACTGGCCTTGGCCGGCCCCCACAGCACCACCGATTCGTAGAAGAACCAGCGCCCCAGGTAGGTCGACAGCACGCCCGCCCCGGCGAAACAGGCCATGGCCGCCCCATTCCACTCGGGCAGCGCCCGCCCCGCGGCCATTTGGGCGCCGAAAGCCAGCGCCGCGAACAGCACATTGGTGGCGGTGGCGATCAGAAAGCCTAAGCCCAGCGGCATCAGGCTGGTGGCCTTCTTGGTCACCAAAATGGCCGTGGTGAAACTCAGGAGCGCACAGCCCGAGAGCAGGTAACCGAGCGACTGCGGACTCATTGCCCCTTCAGCGCGGGTCGGCCATGAAGGCCAGGATCTGGCGACCCAAGGCATCCTCGGCGGTGTTGAAGTGGCAGATGATGGAGGTATGGTTGTGCTCCCGCAGCCACATATGGGGCGGGGCCCTGCGCCTGGCCTGCGTCAGGCGCGAGATCAGGTCCACACAGTGCACGTCGATCAGTGGATTTTCGTACTCGGCCATGGCCACAAAGGTGGGCAGCGATTGTGCGCTCACGTGGTTGACGGCGGAGCCCTCCTCCATGTCCTGTGGGCTGGCGTAATAGGCCCGCACGCGGGCGGCATTCGGGTTTTCTGCCGAATCCTCCGCTCGCACGCGGCCGGAGATGCAGATCAGGCCAGCCAGGCCGCTGCCTTCAGGCGGGTGGAAACGGCGGTCATAGGCATAGTGGGCGCTGTGCGCACCTCCAGCCGAGTGCCCGAGGAGGAAGATGCGCTCGGGGTCCCCGCCGAAGGCGCCCACCTCGCGCCGGGCCCAGGCCACAGCCGCTGCCATGTCCAGAGTGCCTGCAGGGTAGCGGTGTTCGGGCGCCAGGCGAAATTCCACATTGATGCCCAGCACGCCATGCCGGGCGAAATACCACAGCACATTGCTGTAGACCTCGCTGGTGCGGTCCTTCTCGCCTTCGACGAAGGCGCCGCCATGCACGAACATCACCACCGGGCAAGACCCAGCCGCCTGCCCGGCCGGCTGGTACACGTCCAGCACCTGACGCGGGTCATCACCGTAGGCGATGTTGCGGCTCACCTGGCCCCGCTTGGGCGCCTGGCGCAGCAGCTCGCTGTAATGCTCGATCATGAGCTTGACGTTGGCCTGGATGGTGGTGCCCCACCGAGGTCCGACCTGCGCCATGAGTTGACGAAGCGATTCAGGAATGGGAGGGGCTAAATCCATGGCGCTGATGAAGGGTCGGGCGGGCAAAAAACGCGAATCAGGAGCGACCCCGGGCCGGGCAGGGTCGCAGGTGGCGGGTCGCTCCAGCAAAAAACGGGTGCAAGACCTCCTGGTGCAAGCGGTCCACATCGGCTTTCAGATCGACGATATTATGTCGGCAAAGTTGAGCTTGCCGTCCGCATCATTGTCCATTTGGTCAATTTCGCACAGGCTGCTGTCGCCTTAGCCCGTGTGCGCGGGGCTGGGCAGATGGCCTGTCTTTCACCTTCTTCCTTGGAGCCCAGACCACCGTGACTCACCCCAGTTCCTCCGCCGATGTGTCCTGTGCCTACAGCGCGGGCCAGCCATTTCCAGCCGGCGCCCTCGCCGCCTGGGTGTCGCCCAGCACCGGGCAAGTCCTCACCCAAATCAGCGAAACACCGGAGGCGGTGATCGCGCAGGTGGTCGCTCTGGCCCAGTCGGCCTATCAGACGCACCGCCGCGCCACATCGGCGCAGCGCTCGCAGTGGCTGGCACAGGCCGGCGATGCACTGGCCGCCGCCGCCGCCGAGGTGGTCGATCTGATCGTGGCCGATGTGGGTAAGCCACGCCGCGTGGCGGCCGGCGAGGTTCAACGCTCCATCGACTTCATCCGCGCCTGCGCCCGGGAAGTTCTGAACATGGGCGGCGAGGTCCTGCCCCTGGAGGCCATGGCCGCGGGCGCCGGCCACTTCGGCTTCACCCGCCATGTGCCGCTGGGCGTGGTGGCCGCCATCACGCCCTTCAATGCGCCGGCCAACCTCCTGTGCCAAAAGGTCGCACCGGCACTGGCAGCGGGCAACGCCGTGGTGGTCAAGCCCCATCCGGCGGCCACCCGGGCTGCTGTGCGGATTGCACGCGCCTTCTCCGATGGCGGTGTGCCGGCAGGCCTGTTCAATGTGGTCACGGGCGACCGCAGCGCCGCCCTCACCCTGGTCAGCCAGGACCCAATCCGCGCTGTCACCTTCACCGGCGGCAACCTGGCCGCTGAAGCCCTGTCCAAGGTGGTAGGCACCAAAAAGTTCCTGACCGAGCTGGGCTCGAACGCAGCCAATGTGGTGCTGGCCGATGCCGACCTCGCCGACGCCGCCAAGCGCATTGCAGGGGCTGCCTTTGAGGCCTCAGGCCAGCAATGCGTCTCCGCCCAGCGGGTCATCGTCGAGCGCGCAGTCCTGGCGCCTTTTCTGGATCTGTTCGTGGCCGCTGCCAAGGCGCTCAAGGTCGGCCCGGCCGAGGACCCGACCACCGACCTGGGCCCCATGGTCTCGCGCACCCAGGCCGACCGGGTGATGCGCATCGCCCGCGAATCGGTCGCCCAGGGCGCCCGCTTTGCGCTCGAGCCTGTGCAGCAGGGCTGCACCGTCAGCCCGGGCATTTTGGTGGCAGCCCCGCGCCAATCACCGGTGTGGATCGAGGAGGCGTTTGGGCCGATCGCGGTGGTCGAGCCTGCCGACGACGTCAAGCATGCGCTGGCCTTGGCCAACGATTCCGAATTCGGCCTGCAGGGCGCCGTCTTCACCACCAACTTGAATGCAGCCTTCCTGTTCTCTGACGATTTCGACGTCGGCTCGCTGTGGATCAACGAGGCCAGCCGTTACCGCCTCGACTGCTACCCCTTCGGCGGCAGCAAGAAATCCGGCACGGGACGCGAAGGCGTGCGCTACGCCATGCAAGAGCTGTCGCAGCTCAAGTTCACCGGTATGCGCCTGACGCGCTGACGCCTTGTTAAGGCTTGGTACACAGGTAGGCCACCACCATGTCGGCCGCGTGCTCCAGGCGCTGCCTGATCCGCTGGGGGGACATCAGGGTCTGACCAAAAATCGCCTCGAAGGTGTGGCGGTTGTTGATGTAATGCGCGGTCAAGGCCGATATCGAGATGTAGAGGTCGACCGGATCGACGTCGCGCCGAAACTGCCCTGACTGGCTGCCCCGCTCCAGCACATCCTTGAGCGTGGCCAGCAGCGGCTCATACAGCGAGGGCACCTTGGGCGAGACCGCAACATGGCGCCCGCCGCTCAGGTTCTCGCTCTGAAGCAGGCGCAGGAACTCCGGGTACTGCACCCAGATCTTGCCGGTGAAGACCACCAGCCGGCGAATGGCATCGACCGGGTCCTTCTCGCGCAATTCGAGGTCGCGCTGGCGCGCACGGATCTTCTCGTACATGTGCTCCAAAAGCGCCGAAAAAAGACCATCCTTGTTGACGTAGTGGTGGTAGAGCAGGTTCTTGTTAACGCCTGCGCGCATCGCGATTTTGTCGATGCGGGCGCCGTCGAAGCCGCGCTCGGAAAACTCCTGCGTGGCCCCTTTGAGGATCATCTCGCGGGTCCGCAGGGAGCTCTCACGCCGCACGGGCGAGGTCTCGGGAATTTTGGGGGTGGCCATGGTGGGAAGTATCGCCGGGGACGAGGCGGCAGATCGGTTGCAGAGAAACGAAATCGAGGCGGCTCTTGATTGACTATATGGTCAACTTTGCTGCAGAATGGATTCTCCAATTATTTTCACATCTCGCACCCATGACCATCGCAAGACATCCGCGCCCGGCCGAACTGCAAGACGCTTCGATTGAAGACATCGCCCAGCAACACGTGGCCCGCTTCAAAGATCGCAAGGCCGACTGGGCGGCCTTCGAGGATGCCAAGATCGATGGCTACCGCCGTGCACAGCATCGCTTCATTGGCGCAGGCGGCTCTGGCAAACATGGCGACGCAGCGGTGATTCCTCCCCGCGGCTTCACCCTGAGCATCATGTTTGTCCAGCCAGGCCAAGGCAATGCGGCGCACACCCACGAGGTCGAGGAGGTCTTCTTCGTGTTGCAAGGCTTCCTCGACGTCTTCCTCCAGGACGAATCGGGCAAGCGCCTGGACATCCGGCTCGGGCCCTGGGAATGCATCTCCTGCCCGCCCGGGGTGATTCATGGGTATGAAAACACCAGCCTGGAGCCTGTGTACTTCCAGGTCATGCTCGGGCGCGCCCGGCCCGAGACCATGGGCTATGCCGACGGCAAGCTCTATGAGCGCCGGGACGCGCACCTGACCGGCAACTGAAGCCTTGCTGGCGCATCCAGCACCGATGATCGAAGCGCACCCGTGCAAGAGCCCCTGTTTCCATTGCCTCCCCTGAAGTCGCGCAGAAGCGCCGAAAGCCCATGAAAAAACTGACCCTCAGCATGAGTTGTACGAACTACGACCGCACCGCCGCCCTGTTCGATGGACGCGTCCAGATCGAGGGTGTGGACCTGATTGCCTCTCAGCTCGAGCCCGAGGAGTCCTTTCACCGGGCCTTCCGGTCCGCTGAGTTTGACATCTGCGAGATCTCGCTGAGCAGCCACACCATGATGAGCTCGCGCGGCGCCCATGCCTACGTCGGCGTTCCCGCCTTCGTTTCACGGCTGTTCAGGCATTCGGGCATCTACATACGCACCGATCGGGGCATACGCACCCCGGCAGACCTGGCCGGCAAAAAGGTGGGCTTGCCGGAATACCAGATCACGGCCAATGTGTGGATCCGGGGCATCTTGCAGGACGACTATGGGCTGGACCCGGCCAGCGTGCACTGGCGCCGCGGCGGCGTGGAAGAAGCCGGTCGGGGTGAGCGCGCGCCGCTGCAACTGCCGGCCTCCATCGACCTGCAGCAAATCCCCAACGACAAGACGCTCAGCGGCATGCTGGCCAGCGGGGAGCTCGATGCGGTGATCAGCGCCCGCGCACCTTCGTGCTTTCTCAAAGGCGAGCCGAACATCGACCGCATGTTCCCCGACTACCCGGCCACCGAGGCGGACTACTTCCAGCGCACACGTATTTTCCCGACCATGCACCTGATCGGCATCCGCCGTGAGCTGGCCGAGCAGCATCCGTGGTTGCCGGTCAATGTGTTCAAGGCCTTCATCAAGGCCAAGGAGCTGGCCTTGCACGAAATGGGACAGATCGGACACCTGTTCCACAGCCTGCCCTGGGGCGTGGCCGCTTATGAAAAGGCCAAGAAGGACATGGGCGACGACTACTGGAGCTATGGCTTCGAGGCCAATCACCATGTGCTCGAGACCTTCACCCGCTACCACCACGCGCAGGGCTTGTCGGCGCACAAGGTCGACCCCAAAGACCTGTTCACCCACTCCTCGCTCGAGCTCAGCCGCATTTAGGCCGCCCATGAAACCCGCACCGTTTCACCTGCACCTGCCCAGCACGCTGGACGAGGCGCTGGCCGTGTTGGCTGGCAGCAGCAATGCCCGCGCCATTGCAGGCGGCCAATCGCTGATGCCCATGCTCAACCTGCGGCTGGCCGGGGTCGATGACCTGGTCGATCTCAACGGCGTTGCGCAGCTCAGCGGCATTGCGCAAGAGGGCGAGGACATCGTCATCGGCGCTATGACCCGCCAGCGCGAGCTCGAGCATTCGCCGCTGGTGGCGCGCACGCTGCCACTGCTGCACGAGGCCGTGGGCTATATCGGTCATTGCCAAACCCGCAGCCGGGGGACGATAGGCGGCAGCCTCTGCAACCTCGACCCCTCGGCCGAACTGCCGACCGTGGCCATGGCCATGGATGGCGAAGTCACCATCGCGCGTCAGGGCTCGCAGCGCACCGTGCCCATGCGCGAATTCGCTTTGGGCTTGATGAGCACCTGCCTGGACGCCGACGAATTGCTCACCTCGGTGCGCCTGAAGCCTTGGCCGGCGCACAGCGGCCATGGTTTTGTCGAATACGGACGCAGGCATGGGGACTATGCCATCGTGTCGGCGGCCGCCCTGGTGGAACTGGCCCCCGATGGCACGGTGCTGCGCTGCTCACTGACGCTCGGCGGCGTGGCCCATGTGCCTTGCCGCGTGCCGGCGGCCGAGCAGATGCTGCAGGGCCAGCGCCCTGAGCCTGAACTCATCCACAAGGCCTGCGCCCAGGCCGCTGAGATCCCGGCGCTCACCGACCCCGCGTATCCAGAGTGGTACAGACAGCGCCTCGCGGCCCGACTGCTCGAAAAGGCTGTGCACCGCGCGCTCGAGCGCGCCACCCCCGCATTGAACAAGACAGCCCCATGACCAAGCTCGACGCCGCCAGCCGGCATGACCTCACCCTCCATGTCAACGGCCGGCCCCAGACTGTGAATGTGGAGCCTCGCACCACCCTGGCCGATTGCCTGCGCCAGGACCTGGGCCTGACCGGCACCCACCTGGGCTGCGAGCACGGCGTGTGTGGCGCCTGCACGGTGCTGGTCGATGGCGTGGCGGCCAGGAGCTGCCTGATGCTGGCCGCCCAGGCCCAGCGCCACCACATCGAAACGGTGGAATCGCTGGCGGTCGACGGCCAGCTCAACAAGCTGCAGCAGGCCTTTCGCGAGCTGCATGGCCTGCAATGCGGCTTTTGCACCCCGGGCATCTTGATGACGCTCACCGAACTCCTGAAAACCAGCCCCGATGCCAGCGAAGAAGAGGTGCGCATCGCCCTGTCCGGCCATATCTGCCGCTGCACCGGCTATGAAAACATCGTCAGGGCCGCCATGGCCGCGCTGACCCAAAAGGGAGCATCGCATGGGCCACGCTGAACACGGTCACATCGGCCAGCGGGTCTTGCGCGCCGAAGACGAGCGGCTGCTCAAGGGCCAGGGCCGCTACGTGGCCGATTTTGAGCCCGCCGGTACGCTGCATGCGGCCTTTGTCCGCAGCCCCTATGCCCATGCGCTGATCAAGCGCATCGACAGCACCGCCGCGCTGGCGATTCCCGGCGTCAAGGCGGTCATCGACGCCGCGCAGATGGCGGGCTACATCGACAAGCTGCGCATGCCGCTGGGCTGGCCCACCAAGGACCTGCCGCCCGACATCACGCCCTATGTGCTCACACCGTCGGAGGTCTGTTTTGTGGGCGAGCCCATCGTCATGGTGCTAGGCACCAGCCGCTACAACGCCGAAGACGGCGCCGCCGCCGTGGAAGTGGACTACGAGCCCCTGCCGGTCGTAGCAGATGTTCATTCCGCGCTGCGACCAGACGCGCCCAAGGTCAGGCTCGAAGCCCCCAGCAATGTGCTCAAAGAATTTCAGGTCGGCCACGGCGACTGTGAGGCGGTGTTCCGCGATGCGCCGCATGTGTTTCGCGAAAAGTTCAGCCAGCACCGCGGCGGGGCGCACCCCATGGAAGGGCGCGGCCTGCTCGCGCATTACGAGCAGCAGCACGGCGCCTTGATGATCTGGGCCTCGACCCAGATGCCGCATGAACTGCAATTTACCGTGGCCCGCGCCCTGGGCCTGCAGGACTCCATGGTGCGCGTCACCGCGCCCGATGTGGGCGGAGGATTTGGCGCCAAGTTCGTGATCTACCCCGAAGAAATTGCCGTGGCCGCCGCCGCCTTCCACAGCAAGCAACCCGTCAAATGGGTGGAAGACCGGATGGAGCATTTCCTCGGAGCCATCCAGGAGCGCGATCAGTTCTGGGAGGTCGAGATCGCCTGCACTGGCAGCGGCCAGGTGCTGGGCATCCGGGGCAACATGCTGCACGACCAGGGGGCTTACACGCCGCAGGGCATCAACTGCGCCTACAACGCCAGCACCGCGGTCACAGGCCCTTACTCGGTGCCCGCCTTCCGCATGGACGTGAAGGTGGTGCAAACCAACAAGCCCTATGTGATCCCGGTGCGAGGCGCGGGCTACCCCCAGGGCACTTTTGTGATGGAGCGCCTGCTCGACCGCGCAGCCCGTGAGCTGGGCATGGGCCGCGCGCTGATCCGCGAGCGCAACCTGGTTCCCAAGGAAAAGATGCCCTACACCAAGCCGCTCAAGGCGCGCTCAGGCCGGCATTTGGTGCTCGACAGCGGCGACTACCTGGGCGCTCAGCAAGCGGTGCTCCAGGCCATGGACCATGCCGGGTTCAGGCAGCGCCAGCAGGCGGCGCGCGCGCAGGGCCGCTACATCGGGCTGGGCTTTGCCCACGGCGTCAAGGGCACAGGCCGCGGGCCGTTTGAATCGGGCAGCGTGCGTGTGTCGGCCAATGGGCGCATCACCGTGGCCACAGGCGCCATGGCCATGGGCCAGGGCCTGAACACCGCCATGGCCCAAATTGCAGCCCAGGCCCTGGCCGTGCCGGTGACTGACGTGCATGTGATCTCGGGCGACACCGCCCACATCTCCATGGGCATCGGCGGCTTTGCCAGCCGCCAGACCGTGACGGCCGGCTCCTCGGTCCACCTGGCGGCGCTGGAGGTGGCGGGCAAGATCCGACGTGCGGGCGCGCACATGCTGCAGGTGCCCGAGAGCGGGCTGCTCCTGGCCGATGGCGCCGTGGTGCTCAGCGCTGATCCGTCTCGGCGCGTGAGCTATGGCGACATCGCCAGGGTGTTGCGAGGCATCCCGGGCTACGACCTGCCGCCGGGGGTGGGGGCCGGGCTGGAGGCGGTGGTTCACTGGGAGCCGACCGACATGGCTTACGTACACGGCTTTCATGCCTGCGAGGTGGAGGTCGACACCGTCACCGGTGGGGTCAGGCTGCTGCGCTACCTGGCCATGCACGACAGCGGCACGCTGATCAACCCCATGATCTGCGAGGGCCAGATCCATGGCGGCATCGTCCACGGCATCGGCAATGCCCTGTTCGAATACATGCGCTACGACGAGCAGGCCCAGCCCCAGAGCGTGAC
>JBAXEN010000043.1:0-18561 GCA_037140415.1 Betaproteobacteria bacterium
GTCCATCATCGAGCAGTACATCGCCGACTGCCGCAGCCAGCCGGGCTACCCGGCGCACGCGCTGCAGGGGCTTTGAGCACCTTGGACCAGGCCGCGCCCTCCATGCCAAGATGGCGGGCCCGTATGAGCAGGCCCCTATGAACAGGCCCACATGAGCATGCCCGATCAAAAGTCTCTGGATCTGCTGGCCCTGGGCGAGCCCCTGCTCGAATTCAACCAGGTCCAGGCCGAGCCGCCGCTGTATCTACAAGGCTTTGGCGGCGACACCAGCAATGCGGCGATTGCTGCGGCCCGCGCCGGCGCCAGGGCGGGCTACCTCAGCCGGCTGGGGCAAGATACCTGGGCGCTGCGTCTGCGCGCCCTGTGGCAGGCTGAAGGCATCGATACCCAAGCGGTCATCAGCGACCCGCAAGCACCCACCGGCATCTACTTCGTCAGCCACGATGTACAGGGGCACCACTTCAGCTACGCCCGCGCAGGCTCGGCCGCCAGCCGCATGCAGCCGCAAGACCTGACCGGCCCCTGGCAGGAAATGATCGCGCACAGCCAATGGCTGCATGTCTCGGGCATTTCGATGGCGATCTCGCCCAGTGCCTGCGAGACGGTGCTGGCAGCCATGCGCTGGGCCCGCGAGGTCGGCACGCAGGTCGCCCTGGACTCCAACCTGCGCCTGAAACTGTGGACCCTGGCCCAGGCGCAGCAGGCCATGGCGCAGGCCTTGCCCCTGTGCGATCTCTTCCTGCCCAGCTTGGAAGACATGCTGCCGCTGACCGGCTTGAAAACGGCCGAGGACATCATCAGCTGGAGCCATGCCCATGGCGTCAGGCAGGTGGTACTCAAGCTCGGCGCAGACGGCGCACTGTGCAGCTTCGCGGGTGAGCGCCACCGCCTGCCAGGCCATGCGGTACAGGCGGTGGACGCCACCGGCGCAGGCGACTGCTTTGCCGGCAACCTGCTGGCCCGCCTGGCCGCTGGCGATGCCTTGCCCGAAGCGGCCCGCTATGCCAATGCAGCAGCGGCCCTGGCGGTGCAAGGCCATGGTGCGGTCGGCCCCCTGCCCCGGCCCGATGCGGTGCGGCGCCTGCTGGAGCAAACATGAACCGAATGGCGCAGCCTTTGATCGCAGTGGACTGGGGCAGTTCCTCGCTGCGCGCAGTGCTCATGGACGAAGCGGGGCAGATCCTGCAGCGCCGCCAGTTTGAACAGGGTGTCTTGCAGCTTCAGCCGGATCAGTTTGAACCGGTGTTCGAGCAGCATTTAGGCGACTGGCTGGCCGACGGACAGGCCCTGTGCCTGATCTCCGGCATGGCTGGCAGCCGCCAAGGTTGGCGCGAGGCGCCCTATTGCCCCTGCCCTGCGGGCTTTGACGATCTGAAGCCCAGGCTGCTGTGGCTGCGGCCCAGGCTGGCCTTGGTGCCGGGCCTGCATGCCATCAACCCGACCCACGGCGGAGCCGGCGCGGCCGGCCAGGACGATGTGATGCGGGGCGAAGAAATCCAGATCTTTGGCGCCCTCGCGCTGGCCGGTCTGGCGCAGGCTGAGATGATCCTGCCGGGCACCCACAGCAAATGGGTGACGGTACAGGCGCATCGGGTGCAGCGCTTTCACACCTTCATGACCGGCGAGCTCTATGCACTGCTCAGTCAGCAGTCCATCCTGGCCCGCACTCTGGTGCCGACCTCCGCACTGGACGAGCCGGTGTTCAGGGCCGCCGTCGAGATGGCGCAACAAGGGCCGGGAGTTCTGGCCCATGTCTTTGGCACCCGCACCAGCGCACTGTTTGACAGGCTCAGGCCCGAGCAACAGGCCAGCCACCTGTCGGGCCTGCTGATCGGCGAAGAATTGCGCGCCATTGCCACTGAGCGCAAGTCCGGCAGCCCGCTGCTGCTGGTGGGCAGCGCCGCGCTGACCGAGCGCTATCGCCTGGCCCTGCATTGCCTGGGACTGCCCTGCACCGTGATCAATGAAGAAGCGACCTGGGCCGGCCACCTGGCGCTGGCACGCAGCCTGGGCCACAAGGAATCCAAGCCATGACCCTGGACGCGCACGAACACCTGAAACAGGCCTTGGGGCTATGCCCCCTGGTCGCCATATTGCGAGGCATCAGACCGGAGGAAGTCGAAGCAGTGGGTCTGCACCTGGTGAGCCAGGGCTTTGGGATCATCGAGGTGCCGCTCAATTCGCCGCAGCCCCTGAAGAGCATCGCCAGGCTGGCCAAGGCCCATCCAGACCGGCTGATCGGCGCCGGCACGGTGAGCTCGGCCGCTCAGGTGCGCGAGGTGCGCGCTGCAGGAGCTCGCCTGATTGTTTCGCCTCATTGGGACAGAGCCGTGCTTGAGGCTGCCTTGCAGGAGGGCATGGTCTGCATGCCCGGTGTGGCCACACCCACCGAGGCTTTTGCAGCCTGGCAGGCGGGCGCCCATGCACTCAAGCTGTTTCCGGCTGAAATGATCACACCGGCCGTGCTCAAGGCCCTGCGCGCGGTGCTGCCGCAGGACCTACCCCTGCTGCCGGTGGGCGGCATCAGCACCGCCAATATGGCCGCCTACTGGCAGGCCGGTGCCAGCGGCTTTGGCATAGGCTCGGCGCTGTACGCGCCAGGCCGCAGCGCCGAGGCGGTGGGCCAGACAGCGAGCGCATTCGTCGCTGCCTGGCAGCGCTGCGCAGGCCCCTAAGTGCCAGAGTGCGTCTGCGATTACAGCTTGAAAGCCACCACCTTCTGGCGCTGCTGGCCCAGGCCGTCGATGCCCAGGGTCATGACGTCGCCGCGCTTGAGGTAAACCGGCGCGCTCTGGCCGTCCTTCTTGACGCCCATGCCCACGCCCGGGGGCGTGCCGGTGGTGATGACATCGCCGGGCTCCAGGGTCATGAACTGGCTGACATAGCTGATCAGCTTGGCCACGCCGAAGATCATGGTCTTGGTCGAGCCGGTCTGCATGCGCTGGCCATTGAGGTCCAGCCACAGGGCCAGGTTCTGCGGGTTGGGCACCTCGTCGCGGGTGACCAGCCAGGGGCCAATGGGGCCGAAGGTGTCGCAGCACTTGCCCTTGTCCCAGGTACCGCCACGCTCGATCTGGTATTCGCGCTCGCTCACATCGTTGATCACGCAATAGCCGGCCACATGGTTCAGGGCGTCCTTCTGGCTGACGTAGCGGGCACGGGTGCCGATGACCACGCCGAGTTCAACCTCCCAGTCGCTCTTTTTGGAGCCACGGGGCAGCATCACATCATCGTCCGGACCCTGAATGCAGCTGAGCGACTTCATGAAGATGATGGGCTCTTTGGGAATCGGCATGCCGGCCTCGGCCGCATGGTCGGCATAGTTCAGGCCAATGGCGACAAACTTGCGGCTGCCAGCCACCGGCGCGCCCATGCGCTTGGCGCCGCGCACCAGGGGCAGGCTGTCGGTCTTGACCTTGGCCAGCTTGGCCAAGGCCTTGTCTGAGAGCTGCTCTGGTGTGATGTCGGCAATGACGCCGCTGAGATCGCGCAGGCGACCTTGTGCATCGATAAGTCCAGGCTTTTCCTTGCCGGCTTGACCATAGCGTACGAGTTTCATGAAGACCTTTCAGTGAAGAAATCAGTAGGTGGAGCGGCCACCGGAGAGGTCAAAGACCGCGCCGGTGGAAAAAGAGCAATCCTCGGTACACAGCCAGGTGACCAGAGCGGCCACCTCTTCGGCCAAACCGAAGCGGCCCATGGGGATTTTAGAGAGCATGAATTCAATATGCTCAGGCGTCATCTGATCGAAGATGGCCGTCTTGACCGCCGCCGGTGTGACGCAGTTGACGCGCACCCCGGTTTTGGCCAATTCCTTGCCCAGGGACTTGGTCAAGCCGATGACGGCAGCCTTGCTGGCACTGTAGGCGCTGGCATTGGGATTGCCGTCCTTGCCAGCCACCGATGCGATGTTGACGATGCGGCCCCAGCCCTGTTCGCGCATGCGGGCCGCAACCTCCCGGCAACAGTAGAAGGTGCCATTGACATTGACCTGCATCACCTGCTCCCAGTCAGCCACCGGGTAGTCGGTCAAGCCGACATTGGGTCCCGTGATGCCGGCGCTGTTGACCAGCGCATGCACAGGCTGCACGGTCTGATCCAAGGCCTGCACCACGCTGGCATGGCTGGCCACATCGACCTGCACGCCTTTTACGGTTCGCCCAAGCCGTTCGCAGGCCGCCGCCAAGGCTTTCGCATCGCGATCCCACAAGGTCAGCGCAGCGCCCGAGGCCAGCATGCGCTGGGCGATCGCCAGTCCCAGTCCTGCAGCGCCGCCGGTGATCACCGCATGCCGACCCTGCAGGTCGAGCTGGTTCATATCGTCATGCCCCCGTCGATCGAATAGGCCTGACCGGTGACAAAGCGCGACTCGTCACTGGCCAAAAACACCAAGATCGGGGCGATTTCATCGGCTTTGGCAATGCGCCCCATGGGCTGGCGCGCCACAAAAGCCTTGCGGGCCGCCACCGGGTCGTCGTAGGCGTTGATGCGGTCGGCCAGCGAGGGCGTGTCGACCGTGCCCGGGCAGATGGCGTTGCAACGCACGCCCTGGCCCACATAGTCGGCCGCCACACTCTTGGTCAGGCCGATGACCGCCGCCTTGGTGGTGCCGTAGACACAGCGGCTGGGCAGTCCACGCACGCTCGAAGCCACGCTGGCCATGTTGATGATGCTGCCGCTCCCCTTGGCAATCATGCCCGGCAGGAAGGCTTGAATCATGTGCAGATGGGCGCGCACATTGAGCCGGAAGGCGAAGTCCAGGTCGTCGTCGGTGGCGCTGAGAACGGTGTCGTTATGTACAAAGCCGGTGCAGTTAAAGAGCACGTCAATCGCACCCACCCGGGCTGCTAGCGCGGCGATGGCCGACTTGTCGAGGGCATCGAGCACCGCCGTCTCCACCCCCGGCGTGCCAGCCAGCGATTGCAGCAGCGCGCCATTGAGGTCGGTGGCCAAGACCTTGGCGCCCTCGGCCGCCATCGCCAGCACGCTGGCCCGCCCGATGCCCGCGGCGGCCGCTGTGACCAATATCGTCTTGCCTTCGAGTCGCTTCATCTCTTGATCTCCAAATTCACGGATTGTCTGGCCTGTATAGCCTGCCAGTCCCAGGCGATGCCCAGCCCGGCCTCGTCAGACGGGACCGCATACCCGTCTTCCACCCGCATCCCGCTGAGCGTGATGTCATCGAGTTGGGGAATGTATTCCACCCAGGGTGCATTGGGCACGGCAGCGCACAGACTGACGTGCAGCTCCATCAAGAAATGCGGGCACACCGGGATATCAAAGGTCTCTGCCAGATGGGCGGTCTTGATCCAGGGCGTGATGCCGCCGATGCGCGCCACATCGGGCTGCACAATCGAGCAAGCGGCCTGCTCCAGATACTCCCGGAACTGCATCGGGTGGTACAGCGACTCGCCAACAGCCACCGGGATGGCCGTGCTGGCGCGCAATTGCCGATGGCCGGAGACATCCTCGGCCGGCAGGGGTTCTTCGATCCAGGCCAGGTCCAGGCCTGCAAAGGCATGCGCACGCCGAACCGCCTCCGGCCGATTCAAGCCCTGGTTGGCATCGGTCATCAGATCAAAAGCTGGGCCGACCGCCTCACGCACCGCGCTCAAGCGGGCAAGGTCCTCGCTGATATGAGGGCGACCGATCTTGATCTTGGCGCCCTTGAAGCCCAGCTCACGCGCCTGCAAGGTCTGCTCAACCAATTCTTGAGGCGACAGATGCAGCCAGCCGCCCTCGGTGGTGTAGAGCGGCACCCGAGGCTGCGCGCCGCCCAGCAATTGCCACAAGGGCAGACCTTGGCTGCGCGCACGCCAGTCCCACAGGGCGGTATCCACACAGGCCAGCGCCAGGCTGGTGATGGCGCCTACCGCGGTGGCATGGGTATGAAAGAACAGGTCTTTCCAGATGGCCTCGATATGCACCGGGTTGCGGCCGAGCAGGCGGGGCACCAGATGGTCTTTGAGCAGCGCGATCACCGAAGACCCGCCGGTGCCTATGGTGTAGGCATAACCGGTGCCTTCGATGCCGTCGCTGCAGCGCAGTGTGAGCAGCACGGTTTCCTGGGTGACGAAGGACTGGATGGCGTCAGTGCGCACCACCTTGGGCGGCAAATTGACCTGCCGCAAGCTCACCTGTTCAATCTGGGTGGCATTCATGTCATGGGTTCTCCTCAGCGGCGAATCCAGCCGACGCCAAAACCCGATGGCGGCCATCGAGATACCCGGGTTTGCTCTGACGAAATGCGGCTTGACCACTAGGGATGGGCATGGGATCATTTTCCAATTGGTCTGACCACTTGTCCAATTCTGGTTAACCCTCCCAGACTGCACGCCCATCACTGTATGCCCCTGACCACCATCGAGCCACAACGCCTGTACCTGCAGATCGCAGGTCAGCTGCGCCAGCTCATGGCCGACGGCGAGTTCCTCCCCGGTGCCAGGCTGCCGGCCGAGCGCGCCCTGGCCAAGCAGCTGGGGGTCAGCCGGCCCTCGGTGCGCGAGGCGCTGATTGCGCTGGAGGTGCAAGGGCTGATCGAGGTGCGCACCGGCTCGGGCATCTACGTCAAGCCCGGCCCGGCCGCTAAGCCTGCACCGGCCCCCAATGGTGACACCGAATGGGGCCCGCTGGAGGTGATGAGCGCACGCCAGGTGGTCGAGGCCGAGGTCGCTGCACTGGCGGCACAGCAGGCCAGTCGAGGACAGCTCAAGGCCATGCGCAGCGCGCTGCAGCAGATGAGCTCTGAGGCCCAGCACGGACAGATACCGCGGGCCGGAGACCAAGCATTTCATGAGGCCATCGCCAAGGCCTGTGGCAACGGCGTCTTGCTCGATATTGTGCAGCGCCTGTGGCAGGCCCGCGAAGGCTCTCTGTTCGAGCGCCTGGGCACCTATTTCGAGCATCCGGCCGCCTGGCAGGCCGCGATTGAAGAACACCAGCGGGTGCTCGACGCCATCGAAGCGGGCGACGCAGCGTCGGCCCGCAAAGCCATGCTAAAGCACCTCAAGCAGGCCCACAAGAGATACAGCGCGAGCTGGCGCCGCGCTCCAGCCCGCTAGCGTGGGCCGGTCGTCTAAGAACAAGCGTCAGATTTTTCACCCCAAGGAGACAAGCATGAGCAAGAGACTGACCTTTAAAGCCGCAGCCGCCATCGGTCTGCTGGCCCTCGGCACCCTGGCAGGCGTAGGCGCACAGGCCCAACAAAAACTCAAGTGGGCGCACGTCTATGAAACCTCGGAGCCCTACCACACCGAATCGGTATGGGCGGCAGCGGAAATCAAAAAACGCACCAACGGAAAATTCGACATCCAGGTGTTTCCTGCATCCTCGCTGGGCAAGGAGACCGATATCAACCAGGGTCTGACCCTGGGCACGGTCGACATGATCATCAGCGGCCCCTCGTTCGCAGCCCGGACCTACCCGCGCATCGGCATTGCCTACTATCCGTTTATCTTCCGCGACGGCGACCATCTGATCGCCTATTCCAAGAGCCCGGTGTTTCAGGAAATGGTCAATGAGTTCCGGGCCAAGACCGGTATTCAAATCACCGCTTACACCTATTACGGCGCGCGTCACACCACCGCGCAAAAAGCCTTCACCAACTGCGCTGGCATGAAGGGCATCAAGATCCGCGTCCCGGACGTGCCGGCCTACCGCGCCACCCCCGAATCGTGCGGCGCCAATCCGACGCCGATCGCTTTTGCCGAGGTGTATCTGGCGCTGCAAAACGGCACCGTCGAGGCGCAAGAGAACCCGCTAACCACCATTGAGGCCAAGAAGTTCTACGAGGTTCAAAAAGCCATCATGCTGACCGGGCATATCGTGGACGGCCTGACCACACAGATCGCGCCGCATGTTTGGACCAAGCTCACTGATGCCGAGAAGAAGATCTTCACCGACGTCACCCAGGAGGCGGCGGTTCGCGCCACCGCTCAAATCAAAAAACGTGAGGCCGAACTCGTCGAGGAATTCAAAGGCAAGGGCCTGCAGATCGTTCAGGTGGACCGCAAGAGTTTTGTCGATGCGGTGCTCAAGAACAAAACCCTGGAATCGCTGGGCTTTACCCGCGCCGACTACGACCGCATCCAGGCCGCCAAGTAAGCCGGCCCGCTGCCGCCCGCCGCACAGGCCGAGCTCGGCTTGTGCGGCCCACCGATTTGCTGGACACCCACCATGACATCATTGCCCGACATCGACAGCGGCCCCAAGGTGATGGGCGACGATGGTCAGTTCCATGCCACCGACGAGGAGGTCGACCTGTCCGGCACCCCGGTAGAGGCCTGGGTCGCGCTGCTGTTTTTCTGGACCCTGGGCCTGACGGTTTTCTACCAATTTTTTACCCGCTACGCCCTCAACGACTCAGCCGCCTGGACCGAGGAGATTGCCCGCTATCTGCTCATTGCCACGGTCTTCACCGGTGCGGCCATCGGCGTGGCCAAGAACAATCACATCCAGGTCGATTTTTTCTACCGCTTCATGCCCAAGGGCTTCTCGCGCCTCATGGGTCTGCTGGTCGATGTGCTGCGCATCGGATTTTTCGCGACTGCCACGCTGCTGACCTGGCAGATGATGGACAAGCTCGGCAGCTACAAGATGACCATCGTGGATCTTCCGATGAATATCGTTTATGCGGTGGTCATGGCCGGTTTTGCCGCCATGGCCCTGCGTGCCGTCTGGGTCATGCGCATCCACCTGCAACGCGGCTATACCGTGCTTGAGCGGCCCGGCTCCGAAATGAGCGAGCGCTGAACGCCAAAGGATAGACATGCTCAAAGTCCTGTTCCTGATCCTGATGAGCGGCGGCCTGCCGGTGGCCATTGCCATGGCCGGCGCCTCGCTCATCTACCTGTTCTTCGTGCAAAGCTCGCCCCCTTTCGTGGTGATCCACCGCATGGTCTCGGGCATTGACAGTTTTCCGCTGCTGGCTGTTCCGTTTTTCATCCTGGCTGGCAACCTGATGAACAACGCGGGCATCACCAACCGCATCTACAACTACGCGCTGGCCCTGGTGGGCTGGCTCAAGGGCGGGCTGGGCCATGTCAATGTGGTGGGCTCGGTGGTATTTGCCGGCATGAGCGGCACCGCCATCGCTGATGCGGCCGGTCTGGGCACGGTGGAAATCAAGGCCATGCGCGACCATGGCTATAGCAAGGAATTTGCCGTCGGCGTCACCGCCGCCTCGGCCACCCTGGGGCCCATCATCCCGCCGAGCCTGCCCTTTGTGATCTACGGCATGATGGCCAATGTCTCGGTCGGCGCCCTGTTCCTGGCCGGCATCCTGCCCGGCGTCATCATGGCGCTGCTCATGATGCTGACGGTGGCCTACTTCGCCCACAAGCACGGCTGGGGCGCCGACGTACGCTTCGAGGGCGCACGGGTACCCAAGGCGCTCATGGAGACGGCGGTGGTGGTGATTTGGCCGCTGCTGCTGTGGCTGCTCATCAAACAGTGGGAGTGGCCAGCGCAGGCCACCGTGGCTGGCGCACTGGTGCTGCTGTTCGCGGCCGATCGCCTGTTCAAGTTCCAAGCGGTCCTACCCATCATGACGCCGGTGCTGCTGATCGGCGGCATGACCACCGGGGTGTTCACTCCGACCGAGGGTGCGATCGCGGCCTGCGTCTGGGCCATGATCCTGGGCTTTTTCTGGTACCGCACCCTGCGCTTCAAGATGTTTGTCAAGATCTGCCTGGACACGGTCGAGACCACCGCCACGGTGCTCTTCATCGTCGCGGCAGCCAGCATCTTTGGCTGGATGCTCACAGCCACCGGGGTAACCTCGGCCATCAGCAGCTGGGTGCTGGGCTTTACCAAAGAGCCCTGGGTGTTCCTGCTGCTGGCCAATGCGCTGATGCTGTTTGTGGGCTGCTTTCTTGAACCGACCGCTGCCATCACCATCCTGGTGCCTATCCTGGTGCCGATCTGCCAGCAACTGGGCATAGACCTGGTTCACTTCGGGCTGGTGATGGTGCTCAACCTGATGATCGGCCTGCTGCACCCGCCCATGGGCATGGTGCTGTTCGTGCTCGCCCGGGTGGCCCAGCTCAGCGTGGAGCGCACCACCATGGCCATCTTGCCCTGGCTGATTCCTTTGCTGGGCAGCCTGGCCATCATCACCTACCTGCCATCGCTGGTGCTCTGGCTGCCCAAACTCTTTTACTGACAAGTCCTCATGCAAGCCTTCATTCGACTGCATCCCGCCGACGATGTGGTGATTGCCCGCAGCCAGCTCATGATCGGCAGTACCGTCGAAGACATCCGGGTGCGCGGCCTCGTCCCTGCGGGGCACAAGATTGCGCTGCGCTCCCTCGCGGCGGGCCAGCCGGTGCGCCGCTACAACCAGATCATCGGTTTTGCCAGCCGGGCCATTGAGCCGGGGGAGCATGTGCATACGCACAACCTGGACATGGGTCCGAACAAGGGCGATTTCACCCGCGACTATGCGATCGGCCAGGACATCAAGCCCGAAGCGCCGCGCAAGCAGGCCCAATTCATGGGCATACAGCGCAGCGACGGCCGGGTGGCCACCCGCAACTACATCGGCGTGCTCTCCAGCGTCAACTGCTCGGCCACCGCCGCCCGCGCGATTGCCGACCATTTTTCCCGCCGCAACAACCCGCAAGCGCTGGCCGCCTTTCCCCACATCGACGGTGTCGTGGCGCTGACCCACGGCACGGGCTGTGGCATGGATACCGAGGGCCTGGGGATGCGACTGCTCGAGCGCACCCTGGCCGGCTATGCCACCCATGCCAATTTCTGGGGGGTGGTGGTGGTGGGTCTGGGCTGCGAAGCCAATCAGCTCAATACCTGGCTGGCCCACAGCAGACTGGGAGAAGGCGACAGGCTACAGGTTTTCAACATTCAGGACACCGGCGGCACCCGTCAGACGGTCGAAAAAGGCATCGCCATCATCCAAGGCATGCTGCCGCAGGCCAACGCGATCGAGCGCAAACCCTGCAGCGCCGAGCACATCAGCGTCGGCCTGCAATGCGGCGGCTCCGACGGCTATTCGGGCATCAGCGCCAACCCGGCCTTGGGCGCTGCAGTCGATCTGCTGGTGCAGCATGGCGGAACTGCCATCCTGAGCGAGACGCCCGAGATTTATGGCGCCGAGCATCTGCTGACCCGGCGGGCGGTCAGGCCCGAGGTGGCACACAAGCTGATCGAGCGCATACGCTGGTGGGAGCAGTACACCGCCAGCAATGGCGGCGAGATGAACAACAACCCCTCGCCGGGCAACAAGGCGGGCGGGCTGACCACCATCCTTGAAAAATCGCTGGGCGCCGTCGCCAAGGGCGGTACCAGTAATCTGCAGGCGGTCTATGAATATGCCGAGGCAGTGCGTGCGCGCGGCTTTGTGTATATGGACACGCCGGGCTACGACCCGGTCAGCGCCACCGGCCAGGTCGCTGGCGGCGCCAACCTGATCTGCTTTACCACCGGTCGCGGCAGCGCCTATGGCTGCGCCCCGGCGCCCAGCCTGAAGCTGTCAACCAATACCGCGCTGTGGCAGCGCCAGGAAGAAGACATGGACATCAATTGCGGCGAGATCGTCGACGGCCGGGCCAGCATCGCCGAGATGGGGCAACGCATTTTCGAGCTGATGCTGCGGACCGCCTCCGGCCAGGCCAGCAAAAGCGAACAACACGGCTATGGCCAGAATGAATTTGTGCCCTGGCAGGTCGGCGCAGTCATGTGAGGGTTGGGCACGCCATGCGAATAGAGCACATTGAATCCTTCATCCTGCATGTGCCGGTCACCGGTGCATCTATTGCCGACAGCACGCACAGCATCACCCACTGGGGGGTGGTCGGCGCCCGCATCAGGGCCGAGGATGGCACGGTCGGCTACGGCTTTACCGGCACGCACGCTCACCTGCCCAGCGACCAGCTGATCACCCGCTGCATCGATACCTGCCTGGCCCCGCTGCTGCTTGGCGAGAACGCACTTGACACCGAGCGCCTTTGGTGGCGCCTGGCACGCCAGCCGGCGCTGCAATGGGTGGGACGTGCCGGCATCACCACGCTGGCCCACGCCGCGCTGGATGTGGCCCTGTGGGACTTGCGGGCCAAAGCGCGGCAGTTGCCCTTGTGGGGACTGCTGGGCGGTGCGGTGCGCGAAAAGGTCCGCGCCTACAACACCGATATCGGCTGGTTGTCCCTGAGCGACGAAGCCCTGCTGCGCGGCGCACAAACCGCAGTGGATGAAGGCTACACCGGCATCAAGATCAAGGTCGGCTCCAGCGTCGAGCGGGACCTGCAGCGCCTGCGGGCGGTACGGCGCGCGGTCGGTGAGCACATCACCTTGGCCATCGATGGCAACGGCAAATGGGACCTGCCCGACTGCATGCGCTTTTGCCAGGCGGCTGAAGACTGCCAGGTGTTTTGGTTCGAGGAGCCACTTTTGTACGACGCAGTGCGCGCCCACGCCCAGCTGGCCCGCGCCACCCGCATCCCGCTGGCGTTGGGCGAGCAGCTCTACACGGTCGACGCCTTTGCCGAGTTCGTGGCGCAGCAGGCGGTGCACTGGCTGCAACCCGATGTGACCCGCATGGCCGGTGTGACCGAGGTGCTGCGGGTGATCGAGCTGGCCGGCGCACACCGGCTGCCGGTGGCTCCGCATGCCGGCGATATGAGCCAAGTCCACCAGCACCTGAACTTCAGCCGAACGCCGTGCACCGTGCTCGAATACATCCCCTGGATCCGCGATTGCTTTGAAGAGCCGATCCACGTAGTCGATGGTCACTATCTGCCCCCACAGCAGCCGGGCGCCAGCACCACACCCACCCCACAGGCCTGGAGCCGCTATCGCCGCCCCAGCGCCTGAGTTGTCCCCGACCTCCCTGCCATGAGCCACACCCATCCTGCCGCTGAGTTACGCGCCACCGTCGCCCGCATCATCGAAAAAGCCGGCAGCCTGCCGGCCGAAGCAGCCCAGGTGGCTGACAACCTGGTGATGGCCAACCTCAGCGGCCACGACTCACACGGCGTGGGCATGGTGCCGCGCTATGTCGATGCGGTGCTCGAAGGCGGCCTCAAGCCCAACACCAGCATCAAGGTCACCCTGGACGGCGGTGCGATGCTGGGCATCGACGCTCAGCAAGGCTATGGGCAGATCACCGGCGTGCAGGCGATGGAGCTGGGCATGGCGCGGGCCCGGCAGCATGGCAGTTGCATCATGGCCCTGAGCCGCTCGCACCACCTTGGCCGCATCGGCCATTTCGCCGAGATGGCGGTGGCCCAAGGCCTGGTCTCGCTGCACTTCGTCAATGTGATTTCACGCCCGGTGGTCGCGCCCTTTGGCGGCGGCGACGGGCGCTTTGGCACCAACCCCTGCTGCATCGGCATTCCCATGGGTGAGCACGCGCCTTATGTGCTGGACTTTGCCACCAGCCGGGTCGCGCAGGGCAAGATGCGGGTGGCTTACAACAAGGGCGAACAGGTGCCCGAGGGCTATCTGATCGACGAACATGGCCGGCCCACCACCGACCCCGGGGTCGTGGTGCGCAGCCAGGGACCGCTGGGCGCGCTGATGACCTTCGGCGAGTACAAAGGCTATGGCTTGGCGGTGGCCTGCGAGCTGCTGGGCGGCGCGCTCACCGGCGGCGGCACCTGGCACCAGCAGGCCGACGACCGCCGCGCCGTGCTCAACAGCATGCTGACCATCTTGATCGATCCGGCCCAGCTGGGCACCGAGCAGGCGCTGGCCCAGGAGGCGCAGGCCTTTGCCGACTGGCTGCGCGCCAGCCCTGCCGCGCCAGACAGCGCCGGGGTGCAACTGGCCGGCGAGCCCGAGCGGGCGGCGCGAGTGTGCCGGGCGCAAGAAGGCATCTGGCTGGACGATGCCACCTGGCAGGAGATCCAGGCCGCCGAAGGCAAGGTCACCCGATGAGCTTGCCACGCCTGAATGCTGCCACCTTGGCCCAGGTCTCTGGCGCGACCATCCCTGCCTACCCCCGCAATGGCGAGCCCGGCGTGCTGCATCTGGGCCTGGGCGCCTTCACCCGCGCGCACCAGGCCATGGTGTTTGATCGACTGCTGGCCCAGGGCGACGCTCGCTGGGGCATGCATGGGGTGGGCATGACCCAGCCCCGTCTGGTGCAGCAGCTGCGCGAGCAGAACGGGCTGTATGCACTGAGAGTGGCCGACGCGCAGGGCCTGCGCTGGCATGTGCCAGGCGCGCTGTGGCGCTTGAATGTGGCAACTACCGAGCGCGAGGCGGTACTGCAGGCCATGGCCGGTGGGGCGCTGCGCTGGATCACCCTGACCGTGACCGAAAAAGGCTACTCGCCGGAATTGGGAAGCCTGTTGGCCCAGGGCTTGCGGCTGCGGCAGGCCCAAGGCGGTGCGGGCCTGACCATGGCCTCCTGCGACAACCTGCAGGGCAATGGCGACAAGCTGCGGGCACTGGTGCTGGCAGCCTGCGAGGAGTCCTCACTGCGTGACTGGGTGGACTCGGCCTGCGCCTTTCCCTGCAGCATGGTCGATCGCATCGTTCCAGCCAGCAGCGAGCTGATGCGGGGCGAGGCCGAGGCGGCCCTTGGCCTGCATGATGAAACCGCCTTGGGCACTGAAGGCTTTTGGGAATGGGTGCTGGAAGACCGACTGGCCGACCCTAGCGACGCCGCCGTGCTGGCAGCGGCCGGCGTGAAGATCACCGGGCAGGTCCATGTCTATGAAGAGGCCAAGCTGCGCATGCTCAACGGCAGCCATTCGGCCATGGCGCTGATGGGCGCGATCACCGGTCGGCGCTTCATCGCCGACTGCATAGGCGCGCCGCACATCCAGGCTTTTGTGCGCCGTCTGATGGAGCGGGAGGTGGCGCCGCATCTGGCACGGCAGGACTGGCCCGCCTACCGAGATGCCTTGATCCAGCGCTTTGGCAACCCCCATCTGCGCCACAGCGTGCACCAGATCGCCACCGACAGCTCGCTCAAAATCCCGCAGCGCTGGCCGCCCTCGGTGCTGGGACAGTTGCAGACCGGCGCCGGCATCGACCACCATGCCCTGGCAGCAGCCGCCTGGCTGCGCTATGGCCTGGGCCGTGACGAGCAGGGACAGCCTTACGAGATTCAGGATCCGAACGCAGAGCGCTTGCGCCAGCTGGCGGCCGAGCAGCGCCACGCGCCCGAAGCCGCGGTGCAAGCCTTGCTGGCGCAGGCCGACTGGTGGGGTGATCAACTGCCCAGGCTAGCCCTCTGGCAACAGCGCGTCCGGCACTGGCACAGCCTCATCCTCGCCCGCGGCATGGACGGCGCGGTGCAGCAACTCCTGCAAGATATCCCATGAAGATCACCGCCGCCCGCGTCATCGTCTGCTGCCCCGGCCGCAACTTCGTCACCCTCAAAATTGAAACCGACGAAGGTCTGAGCGGGGTGGGCGATGCGACCCTCAACGGCCGCGAGTTGGCGGTGGCCAGCTATCTGCAAGACCATGTTGTCCCCTGCCTCATTGGCAGAGATCCGCAGCAGATCGAGGACATCTGGCAATACCTCTACAAGGGCGCTTACTGGCGGCGCGGACCGGTGACGATGAGCGCCATCGCGGCGGTCGATACCGCCTTGTGGGACATCAAGGGCAAGATCGCCGGCCTGCCGCTGTACCAGTTGCTGGGCGGCCGCAGCCGCAGCGCGGTGATGGTCTACGGCCACGCGACCGGCCGCGACATTGAACAGACTGTGGACGAGGTGCTGCGCCACCAGGCCGAGGGCTACAAAGCGGTACGCGCCCAGAGCGGGATTGCCGGTCTGGACAAGGTCTACGGCGTGAGCAGCAACAGCCGCATGTACGAGCCAGCCGACGGCAGCCTGCCGGCCGAGCACGATTGGGACAGCGCCAAATACCTGCGCCACACCCCCAAGCTGTTTGATGCGGTTCGCGCTGCGGCGGGCGAGGAGCTGCATCTGCTGCATGACGTGCACCACAGGCTCACGCCGATGGAGGCGGCCCAGCTCGGCAAGAGCCTGGAGCCCTACCGCCTGTTCTGGATGGAAGACCCCACGCCGGCTGAAAACCAGCAGGCCTTTGCCCTGATCCGGCAGCACACCACCACGCCCATTGCGGTCGGGGAGGTCTTCAACAGCATCTGGGACTGCAAGACCTTGATCGAAGAGCAGCTGATCGACTACATCCGCGCCACCATCACCCATGCGGGCGGCATCACCCACCTGCGCCGCATCGCCGATCTGGCCGACCTCTACCAGGTGCGCACCGGCTGCCACGGCGCCACCGACCTGTCGCCCATCTGCATGGGCGCCGCTCTGCATTTCGACACCTGGGTGCCCAATTTCGGCATACAGGAATACATGCCCCACAGCGAGCTGATGCTCAGCGTCTTTCAATACGACTGGCGTTTTGACAAAGGAATGCTCCATTGCGGCGAGGCGCCGGGGCACGGCGTCGACATCGACGAACAGATCGCTGCCCGCTACCCCTATCAACGCGCCTACCTGCCGGTTAACCGACTGCAACACGACGGCAGCCTGCACAACTGGTAGCGCCGGCAAGCTCCCGTCCGCGGTCCGCCCTGTGACGCACAGTCGCCCCCTCGACTTGACAGCCAAGCACTGGGGCGCTTAAATTCACCGAAATCATTTATATCGAATTCGGTGTTTTTGTCGGGGGACCTGATCCAGCCGACTGACCCTTCCATTTTCAGAGGCCAGGCATGTATCCACACGGTTTGCAACAGGCGCGGGTGATCGACTTTCACGCCCATATGGTGCTGCAGGAGACCATGGGCGCGGCCGGTGACTTCGGCCCTTGGCTGGGCAAGGAAGACGATGGCTCGCCTTTCTTTCAAATCGGCACCACCTACCGCCTGCGCGGCGTGCGTTATGTCGACAGCCCCTTCATGCGGGTCGATCTTCGACTGGCACGCATGCAAGAGCAGGGCATCGATTTTCAGGTGCTCTCGCCCAACCCCCTGACTTACTTTCACTTCATTCCGGCCAAAGAGGCCAGGCTGTTTTGCCGGGCACACAACCAGGCCATGGCCAGCGCGATCGCCCCCCATCCCGAGCATTTGGCCGGCCTGGCCGCCCTGCCCTTGCAAGATCCGCAGGCAGCGGCAGAAGAACTCGAGCGCGCGGTCAAAGAACTGGGGCTGCTCGGTGCCGCCTTCGGCACCGACGCGCCGATTCGGCTGGACGACCCCAGTCTCGATGTGCTGTATGCCAAGGCGGTGGAACTCGATGTGCCGCTCTATATCCACCCCGGACCGGCGGGCATCGACGGGCCCGCAGGCGATCCGGCCCTGCGCCGCTACGACCTCGACATCATTTCGGGCTTTGCCGCCCAGGAGACCTTGGCGGTGGCCACCCTGATCTACGGTGGCGTGCTCGACCGACACCCCAAGCTCGACCTGTGCATCAGCCACGGCGGTGGCGCCACCGCCCTGATGATGGGCCGCATGGCACGGGGTGCCCGCAAGCGCCCCTGGGCGCGCGAGGAGCTGCGCCCCGATGGTGCCTTCGAAGAGCGGCTGCAGCGCCTGTGGTTTGACACCCATGTGGAGCATCCGCAGGTGCTGGAGTTGCTGACGGCGGCCGTCGGCTCCCATCACCTGGTTTACGGCACCAACTTCGCTGGCTGGGATGCGCCCGATGCTCACGGCGGCCCCAGCCGTTATCACGTCGATCTCGATCATGCTTTGCTGGCCGACAACGCACGCCGCCTGCTGCGGGCGCGGCCGTCGGCATGAGAGCGCCGAGACATTACACCATCGGACCGCGCCGGACCGCACGCGCAGCATGAGCACCAGCCGAGTCAAGGAACCCGAGGACATGAACAGCTTGCAGCAGCGGCTGTCATTCCTGATACACACCATCAGCAACCGCATCGCTCTGTTTGGTCAGCACCTGCACCGCGAGCACGGCATCAACCATTTCACCGCCCGCATCCTGGTGCTGCTGCTCGAGCATGAAGAGCTGCGCATCAGCGACCTGGTCGAGCTGCTGGTGCTGCCCCAATCGACGCTATCGAGTCACCTGCAGGTGCTGCAAAAGAAGGGTCTGATCCGCAAACGCCGCTCCCGCAAGGACAGCCGCTCGGTCTACCTCTCGCTCTCGCCCGCCGGCCTGGAGCTGGCCCATGCCTGCAATGAGATGAGTCAGCGCGCCAATGCGGGCATGCTCGACGGCATAGACCCGGCTGAGCGTCAAATGGCCTTCGAGTTCCTGCGCAAGGTCAGCGACCGGCTGCCGGTGCTGCTCGAGCATCTTGGCGAACAGCAGGCGCTCAGCTCGGCCGCCAAAGCCAAAGTACCGCCTCCCGGCTGAGGCCTTAAACCAAAAAAAACGCGGCCGAGGCCGCGTTTTTTTCAGAGGGCTGAGGCCCGATCAGGGTTGTACGAACTTGCCGTCCTTGATGGTCAGCACCGCCGCGCCGAAGGAGGGAATGCGGTCAGCGTCGAGCGAGAAGGTGCCTTGGCCGATCACCACCGGCAGCTTGTTGGTCTTGGCCATGGCCTGCCGCACCGCGTCGCGTGTCGGGTTGGGGCCCGCCGTTTTGATGGCGTTGGCGGTCACCAGCATCATGGTGTAGCCCACACCGGCCCAGGAGT
>JBAXEN010000044.1:0-18132 GCA_037140415.1 Betaproteobacteria bacterium
TGGAAGGCTAAACTGTGCACATGATTCTAGCCTTGAGCCCCGCCTGGGCTTATGCCATCGCCACCGCCGCCGCCCTGGCCTACTTGTTGCTGGCCGTCTGGAGCGCGCGCTTGGGCAAGGGCGTCAGCCGGGCCCTGTTTCTGCTTGCTTGGTTGCTGCACGCGCTGAGCTTGGCCGAAGGCCTGTTTGGCCAGCCGCCACGCTTCGGCTTTGCGCCCGCTTTGTCGATGACGGTCTGGCTGGTGCTGGCGGTGATTGCGGTCGAAAACGAGCTGCTGCCGCAGCTGGGCTCAGGCTCGCCACTGTCGGGGGTGGGGACGGTCGCAGTGCTGCTGCCCCAGCATTTCCCGGGCGTGAGCTACGACGCGATTGCCTCTGCCTGGCTGCCGCTGCACTGGGCGCTGGGCATCGCCTCCTACGGACTGTTCACCGCGGCGGTGCTGCACGGCTGGCTGATGGCCCGCTCCGAAAAGCGGCTGCGCGAGATGGCCGACATCGACCGCGGCATGCCACTGCTCACGCTCGAGCGCCTGACCTTTCGCTTCGTGCAAGCGGGCTTCGTGCTGCTGACCGCCAGCCTGCTGGCCGGCTGGTATTTTGCCGAGACGGTGTACGGCGGCCAACTCCACGCTGTGCTGAACCACAAGACGGTCTTTTCCATGCTGGCTTGGTTCATCTTTGCCGGACTGTTGATCGGCCGACGCTTGCGCGGCTGGCGTGGCCGGCAGGCTGTGCGGGTGCTTTACCTGGGGGCCGGTCTGCTGCTGCTCGGATATTTGGGCTCGCGCTTCGTGCTGGAAGTGATTCTGCAAAGAAGTTGAGTCGAGATGAAATACCTGCTGATGCTCGCGCTGGCAGTGCTGGCCCTGTTGTGGTGGCGATCGCTGGCAAGTCGGGGCACCGGGGACAAGAGGAAGCCTGCCACACCGCCGCCGCCGCCGCCGCCGCCGCCACCGCAGGCCATGATCGCCTGTGACCACTGCGGTGTGCACCTCCCGGGCGCTGACGCCGTCCAAGGCGCTCACGGCGCTTACTGCAGCCCGGCCCACCGGCAGGCAGCCGAAAAGCAGTGAGCACAGAACCCCAAACAGGCCCGGCGGTCGGGCTCTGGCGCGACGGCTGGTACCGTTATGCGCGTCGCCTGGACTCGCCCAACTTCGGTGCGCGGCCTGAAGGGTTGGCGATAGACCTGATCGTGATTCATTCCATCAGCTTGCCGCCTGGCCAATATGGCCGCGGCCATGTGCAGGAGTTGTTCACCAACCAACTGGACTGGCAGGCGCATCCCTATTTTGAGTCGATCCGGGGGCTGCAGGTCTCGGCCCACTTCTTGATTGCCCGCGATGGTGCGCTCTGGCAATTCGTGGCTTGCCCGGCCCGGGCCTGGCATGCCGGGCGCTCGCACTACCTGGGGCGCGACAACTGCAATGACAACGCCATCGGCATTGAGCTTGAGGGCGTGGACGACGGGCTTTTCGAAGCCGAGCAGTACGAAACGCTGGGCAGCCTGTGCGCCGTGCTCTTGCAGGCCCACCCCATTGAGCACCTGGCCGGGCACGAACATGTGGCACCAGGGCGCAAGCAGGATCCGGGTCCGGGCTTTGACTGGCAGCGACTGCAAAAGGCCTTGGGCTTGCCAGATCGCTGCTTTCCCGCCGGCCTCCCTTAAAAAAACCCGTCGTCGGCGCGGCAACTGATGCCAGGCTCGGCAGCAGATGCCCTGCCCCTTTTGGGCGGCGCCCGGCTCGCATGCCAGACCCGCCAAGCCAAGCGGCATGCGACTTGGAAGGCCAAATCGGGCTGCAACAGGCATGAATAAAGGGCGGCGCCGGAAAAGTTCACATTTTTCAACGCTTAGGGCCATGATCGCTGCGAGCGACGGTCGACGGTCGATGAAAAGGTGTGCCTTAGAGTCGGCTCGACCTTCGGCCCCAGCCAAAGTCCGGGATCGCAAAAACACTACATCTAGTGCTTGAATTCACTCCAGGCCCTAGGTATAGTGCTTCAGCGCTGAATAAACACTCCGGTCGATGTCCGCACTTCCCCCGATGTTTCCGGTCCTTGTGACCCTGGCCGATGTCCATCGGCACAAACTCGGAAACCATTTTTTGAATCCATTTAGTCACACTCATCCTGTTCTCAGGGTGCAAGATCCGTGTTTTATGCGCTCAGGCAGGCCCACCTAAGACCCTTAGGGTTCCACCACAAGAATTGAAAACAAGTCAGAGGACACATGCACACCGCTACCCACGCTACCGCCACCGGCTCCGGCAACCCCGGTTTGAGCACGCCGATCGACAGCCCCCAAACCTCGCTCTACACCAACTACCAGATCATTCGCCGCAATGGCGCGGTGGTGCCGTTTGAGCCCAACAAAATCGCCGTGGCCATGATGAAGGCCTTCCTGGCGGTGCATGGCACCCAGGGAGCGGCTTCGGCCAGCGTGCGCGAGACGGTCGATCAGCTCACGCAGGCCGTGATCCGCGCGCTGCTGCGCTCGCGTCCGGGCGGCGGCACCTTCCATATCGAAGACGTGCAAGACCATGTCGAGCTCGGCCTGATGCGCGGCGGCCACCACGAGATCGCCCGTGCCTATGTGCTCTACCGCGAAAAGCGCACCCAGGAAAGGGCCCGCCAGGCCAGCCCTGCCGCCGTGGCCCAGCCGACGCTGTACGTCACCGACCGCGGTCAGCGCGTGGCGCTGGACCTCGAAGGCCTGCACCGCCTGATCCAAGAGTCCTGCGCTGGCCTGGGCTCTGACGTCAAGCCCGAACCCATCGTCGCTGAAACCAAGCGCAATCTGTATGACGGCGTGCCTATCGATGAGGTCTACAAGGCCGCCATCATGGCAGCGCGCACCTTGATCGAAAAAGACCCCGACTACACCTACGTCACCTCGCGCCTGCTGATGCACACCATCCGCCGCGAAATTTTGGGCGAAGAGGTCAAGCAGGAGCAGATGGCCGCCCGCTACCCCGAGTACTTCCCGCAGTTCATCGCCAAGGGCGTCAAAAACGAGCTGCTCGATGAGCGGCTGCAACAGTTCGACCTGGCCCGCCTGGGCGCCGCGCTCAAGCCTGAGCGCGATTTGCAGTTCGACTACCTGGGCCTGCAAACCCTGTACGACCGCTATTTCCTGCATGTGCGCAAAGCGCGCATCGAACTGCCGCAGGCCTTTTTCATGCGGGTGGCCATGGGCCTGTCCCTCAATGAAATTGACCGCGAAGCGCGCGCCATCGAGTTCTACGAGCTGCTCTCGTCCTTTGACTTCATGTCGAGCACGCCAACGCTGTTCAACAGCGGCACGCTGCGCTCGCAACTGTCGTCCTGCTATCTGACCACCGTGCCCGATGACCTCGACGGTATTTACGAGTCGATCAAAGAAAATGCTCTGCTGTCAAAGTTTGCCGGCGGCCTGGGCAACGACTGGACCCGGGTGCGCGCCCTGGGCTCGCACATCAAAGGCACCAACGGTGAATCGCAAGGCGTGGTGCCCTTCCTGAAGGTGGTCAACGACACGGCGGTGGCGGTCAACCAGGGCGGCAAACGCAAGGGCGCGGTCTGCACCTACCTGGAGACCTGGCACCTGGACATCGAAGAATTCCTCGAGCTGCGCAAGAACACCGGCGATGATCGCCGCCGCACGCACGACATGAACACGGCCAACTGGATCCCCGACCTGTTCATGCGCCGGGTCATGGAAAAAGGCCCCTGGACCCTGTTCTCGCCGTCGGACTGCCCCGATCTGCACGACCTCTACGGCCAGGCCTTCGAGAAAGCCTATGTGGCTTACGAAGCCAAGGCCGCGAGCGGCGAGATCAAGCCCAGCCGCACCGTGCAGGCGGTAGACCTGTGGCGCAAGATGCTCTCGATGCTGTTCGAGACCGGCCATCCCTGGGTCACCTTCAAAGACGCCTGCAATGTGCGCTCGCCCCAGCAGCATGTCGGCGTGGTGCACTCGTCCAATCTGTGCACCGAGATCACGCTCAACACCAGCGACACCGAAACCGCGGTCTGCAACCTCGGCTCGGTCAATCTGGTGCGTCACCTCAAGGACGGACAGATCGACCACGACAAGCTCAAAAAGACCATCGGCATCGCCATGCGCATGCTCGACAACGTGATTGACATCAATTACTACGCGGTCAAGAAAGCGCGCGACTCCAATATGCGCCACCGCCCGGTCGGGCTGGGCATCATGGCGTTTCAAGACAGCCTGTACGAGTTGCGCATTCCCTATGGCAGCGAGCGGGCCATCGAGTTTGCGGACCACTCGATGGAGGCGGTCTGCTACCACGCCTACTGGGCCTCCACCGAACTGGCCCGTGAGCGCGGCAAATACTCGAGCTACAAGGGCTCGCTGTGGGACCGTGGCATCTTGCCGCCAGACACCCTGGACTTGCTCTCGCACGAGCGCGGCGGCTACCTCGAAGTCGACCGCTCCAGCACCCTGGACTGGGATGCCCTGCGCAAAAAGATCGCCCAAGACGGCATGCGCAACTCCAACTGCGTGGCCATCGCCCCGACTGCGACCATCTCCAACATCATTGGCGTCGACGCTTGCATCGAGCCCAGCTTTGGCAATCTGTCGGTCAAGTCCAACCTGTCGGGCGAATTTACCGTGATCAATGCCTACCTGGTGCGCGACTTGAAGCGCCTGGGCCTGTGGGACGAAGTCATGGTGGTCGACCTCAAGCACTTCGACGGCTCGCTGCGGCCCATCGACCGGGTACCGCAGGAGGTCAAAGCCCTGTACGCCACGGCCTTCGAGATCGAACCGCAGTGGATCGTCGAAGCGGCCGCGCGCCGCCAAAAGTGGATCGATCAGGCTCAATCGCTCAACATTTACATGGCGGGCGCCTCGGGCAAGAAGCTCGACGACACCTACAAGCTGGCCTGGCTGCGCGGTCTCAAGACCACCTACTACCTGCGCACCATGGCAGCGACCCACGCCGAGAAGTCAACGGTGCAGGCCGGTCAGCTCAACGCCGTCTCCTCGGGCTCGCCCACAGCTGCGGCAGCGGCCAGCGCATCGAACGCGATTGAGGCGGCAGCCGCTGCAGCGCGCGCACAAATGGACAGCTCACCGGCGACCGACATCAAGTTTTGCGCCATTGATGACCCGGGCTGCGAGGCGTGTCAGTAAAGCGCCGTCGGCGCCAGCGCGCGTCGACTGCGCTCGAGCACGCAAAGCCAAGCACCAGGTGCTTGGCGCGATGCAATTGAGCAACAGGTTTTAGGTGTCGAGCAAAGGAATTGGTTTTCTTTATTCGCGCACCTTTCTACAATCGGAAGAATTGGATTTTTGTATGTTGTCCTGGGACGAAGAAGTCAAACCCTCTGTGCAAAATGTCGGCGCCATCCCAAATGGCCGCCCGGTTGAGCTTCCGCACGAGCTGCCCGCAGCGCGCATGCTGCATGACGGCGCCATCGCTCCAACGGCCATTCCCGCTGCAATGCAAACGATGGCCCCGGCCAAGGCCGAAGTCAGCCGTCGCATCCGCGCAGCCGACAAGCGCATCATCAACGGCCAGACCGACGTCAACCAGCTGGTGCCCTTCAAGTACAAATGGGCCTGGGAAAAATACCTGGCCACCTGCGCCAACCACTGGATGCCGCAGGAAGTGAACATGACGCGTGACATCGCGCTCTGGAAAGACCCCAAGGGTCTGACCGAAGACGAGCGCCGTATCGTCATGCGCAACCTCGGCTTTTTCGTCACGGCCGACTCGCTGGCCGCCAACAACATCGTGCTGGGCACTTACCGCCACATCACCGCGCCAGAGTGCCGCCAGTTCCTGCTGCGCCAGGCCTTTGAAGAAGCCATCCATACCCACGCTTATCAGTACATCGTCGAGTCGCTGGGCCTCGATGAGTCCGAAATCTTCAACGCCTACAACGAAGTGCAGTCGATCCGCGACAAGGACCAGTTCCTGATCCCCTTCATTGAGGCGATCATGGATCCGAACTTCCACACCGGCACCACCGAGACCGACCAGACCCTGCTCAAGTCGCTCATCGTGTTCGCTTGCCTGATGGAAGGGCTGTTCTTCTACGTTGGGTTTACGCAGATTCTGGCCCTGGGCCGGCAAAACAAGATGACCGGCGCTGCAGAGCAGTACCAGTACATCCTGCGCGATGAGTCCATGCACTGCAATTTCGGCATTGACCTGATCAATCAGCTCAAGCTCGAAAATCCACATCTGTGGACGGCCGATTTCAAGAACGAAATCAAGGCCCTGTTCATGAAGGCGGTCGAGCTCGAATACCGCTACGCCGAAGACACCATGCCACGCGGTGTGCTTGGCCTCAATGCATCCATGTTCAAGGGCTATCTGCGCTATATCGCCAATCGGCGGGCCACGCAGATCGGTCTGGAAGCGCTCTTTCCCAACGAGGAAAACCCTTTCCCCTGGATGAGTGAGATGATTGACTTGAAGAAAGAGCGCAACTTCTTCGAGACCCGTGTGATTGAATATCAGTCTGGTGGCGCGCTGTCCTGGGATTGACTCCCTCTGCTTTGAACTTCACCCATCTATCCAGGACAATGCACCCGACTGACACGCCAAGCCCCCAGCTTCTTGCCCAAGAAACCGAGCTTGGCCTTACCGTGTTCGCGGCGCTGGGCCACCTTCGGGAGCCCAACCCCGTGGATCGCTTTACGGTTTCCTTCCGTGAAGTGCTCTTTGCAATGTGATCAAGGAGAAAACTATGGCAACTGCAAAACAACCCGCAGCAAAAAAAGCTGCTGCACCGAAGAAGGTCGCTGCTAAAAAGCCGGCCGCCAAGAAGCCCGCAGCCAAGAAGGCCCCGGCCAAAAAAGCTGCTGTGAAGAAGGCTCCGGCCAAGAAGGCTCCAGCCAAGAAAGCCGCTGCTAAGAAGCCCGCAGTCAAAAAAGCTGCAGTGAAAAAGGCGCCTGCCAAAAAGGCCGCAGCCAAGAAAGTAGCTGCTAAAAAGGCTCCTGCCAAAAAGGCTGCTGTCAAGAAAGCTGCTGCTAAGAAGCCTGCCGCTAAAAAGCCTGCCGCTAAAAAAGCTGCCAAGAAGCCTGCCGCCAAAGCACCCGCTGCCCCGGCTGCCCCTGCGGCTCAGACCACTCTGAACCCGCAAGCCGCTTGGCCGTTTCCCACGGCCGGCAAGCCCTGAGCAGTAAGGTAACTCTGCCCATGAGCCCAACATCGCAAGATGTTGGGCTTTTTTAATGCCCCCCGTGAGCTCGCACCCCGACCATCCTTGCTTCAAGCTGGACGAGCAGGGCGACTTGCTTCTTGAGGTGCTGGTGGTTCCCGGCTCCAGCCGCACAAAGATTGAAGGCCTGCATGGCGATGGAGCGCAGCAGTCACTGCGCATCCGCCTGCAAGCACCTCCGGTAGACGGCCAGGCCAATGCGGCGCTGCTGCGCGCACTGGCTCAAATCCTGGGCCTGCATGCACGCGACTTGCAGATCGACCGCGGCCACAGCAGCCGCCACAAGCAGCTTCGCATCACCGCAGCGGCCGTTCCCCGCATCGCCTGGAACGCACTGCAAAGGGCGCTCCAGAACTAAGCCCCCATTCAGGCCGGCCGCAGATGCTCCAGGGTGTAGTTCTGGCAACCCGGGGTGGCAATTTTGTGCGCACCGACCCGGTTGCCCAGCTCGCAACAGCGCTCCAGGGACCAGCCGCGCTCCAGACCGTAGAGTAAGGCGCCGCGAAACGCGTCGCCGCAGCCTGTCGGATCGACCGATTGCTGGGCCTGCACCGGGTCAACCACCGTCTTGTGGCCGTCGATCCACACCTCGCAGCCGTGCCCACCGAGCGTGACCACCAGACCCTCAACGCGCTTTGAAATCTCACCCAGGGCCAAGCCCATGCGCTCGCTGAGCAGCCGGGCCTCATAGTCGTTGACAGTGACCCAGGTGGCCATGTTGACGAACTGCGCCAGCTCATCGCCGTTGAACATCGGCAGCCCCTGACCCGGATCGAAGACAAAGGGGATCCGAGCCGCATGCAGCTGCTGGGCATGCTCGAGCATGGCGTCGCGCCCGTCGGGCGAGATGATGGCCAGCTTGATATCGGGCCTAGCCTGCACCGGGGTCTGATGGGCCCAGGTCATGGCGCCGGGGTGAAAGGCGGTGATCTGGTTGTTGTCCTGATCGGTCATGATCATGGCCTGCGCGGTGTAGCTGTCGGCCAGTTCGCGGATGAACTCGGTGCTGATGCCCATCTGCCGCAGGCGATCGGCATAACCCGCGCCGTCACTGCCGACCGTGGCCATGGGCAAGGGCACACCGCCGAGCTGATGCAGGCTGTAGGCGATGTTGCCGGCGCAGCCGCCAAATTCGCGCCGCAGCTGCGGCACCAGAAACGACACATTGAGGATGTGCAGCTGCTCGGGCAGGATCTGCTGCGCAAAGCGGCCCGGAAAACTCATGATGGTGTCAAAGGCAAGCGATCCGCAAATCAGTGCAGGCATGGTTAAAGACGAAGTGAGGTCAAAGGGGACGCCCCGAAGCGGGGCCAGAACAAGGCAGGAGGAAAAGGCAGGCTGCGCTTGTGCGGAGAAAAAGATTGTAGGCCGCGGCGCTCAGAAATCAGCCGTCATCAGCACCCAGCCGTCTTCGCTCTGGGCCACCCGCAAGTTGCAATAGGGCGCATAGGCGGCCTGCAGTTCTTCGGCCTGCCGCTCGAGGATGCCGGCCAGCACCAGATGGCCGCCAGCGGCCACATGCGCGCACAAAAGCGGCGCGAGCACCTTCAAGGGGATGGCCAAGATATTGGCCAGCACCGTGTCGTACCGGCCCTGAGCCAGCGTGGGCAAACACGCACTGAGCGTGACCGCATTGGCCTGAGCGTTCTCGCGCGTGGACTGCACCGCCGCTTCATCGATATCAACCGCATCAATGGAGCCCGCGCCGAATTTGGCAGCACCGATGGCCAAAATGCCCGAACCGCAGCCGTAGTCCAACACCCGCCCGAGCTTGGGCACCTGGGCGCCCTGCTCGGGCAGGCCGCCGGCGATCCAAGCCAGGCACATGCGGGTGGTCGGATGGGTGCCGGTGCCAAAGGCCAAGCCCGGATCGAGACGAATGATCTGCCGCGCCTGGGCAGGCGGCTCATGCCAGGTCGGCACGATCCAGAACTGCTCGGTGATCGCCACCGGTGCGAACTGCGACTGGGTGAGTCTGACCCAATCTTGATCCGGCACCGGCGCCTGCGAGACGCAGGCGCAGCCGTCGAAAAAATCCTGCACCGCCAAGAGCTGCGCAGCCTCAGCCGCTTGCGCGGGGTTTTCGAACAGAGCCACCACTTGCGAACGCTGCCAGCCTGGCTGGGGCGGCGGCATGCCTGGCTCGCCAAACAGGGCCTGCTCAGCCTCGGTATGGGCGTCGGCGTCTTCGACCGACACGCTCAGGGCCTCCAGCGCTTGCAGCGCGTCGCTGATCAGCTCAACCTTATCGGCCGGCGCCAGCAAAACCAGTTCGGTCAGGCTCATGGCGCCCTCAGCGCTGCCGCTTGGACAGCCACTCTTCAAGGTAGTGGATGTTGGTGCCGCCGCCCATGAATTTGGCATCGACCATCAACTCGCGGTGCAGGGGGATGTTGGTGTTGATGCCCTCCACCGCAGTCTCGATCAGGGCCGAGCGCATGCGCGCCAGCGCCTGCTCGCGGGTGTCGCCATGGACGATGATCTTGCCAATCATCGAGTCATAGTTGGGTGGCACGAAGTAGTTGGCATAGATGTGCGAATCAACCCGTACGCCCGGCCCGCCCGGCGCATGCCAGGCGGTGATGCGGCCCGGAGAGGGGGTGAACTTGTAGGGATCTTCGGCGTTGATGCGGCATTCGATCGCATGGCCCTTGATCTCAATCTGGCGCTGGGTAAAAGGCAACTTCTCGCCGGCAGCCACCAGAATCTGCGTCTTGACGATGTCCACGCCAGTGACCAGTTCGGTGACCGGATGCTCAACCTGCACCCGGGTGTTCATCTCAATGAAATAGAACTCGCCGTTCTCGTAGAGGAATTCAAACGTGCCAGCACCACGGTAGCCGATCTTCTTGCAGGCAGCCACACAGCGCTCGCCGATCTTCTCGATCAGCTTGCGTGGGATGCCCGGCGCCGGCGCTTCCTCGATGACTTTTTGATGGCGTCGCTGCATCGAGCAGTCGCGCTCACCGAGCCAGACCGCGTTCTTGTACTGGTCAGCCAGCACCTGGATTTCCACATGCCGGGGGTTCTGCAGGAATTTCTCCATATAGACCTCCGGGTTGCCGAACGCGGCTCCCGCCTCGGCCTTGGTGGTCTGCACCGCATGGATCAGCGCCGCCTCGGTATGAACCACCCGCATGCCACGACCGCCGCCGCCGCCAGCAGCTTTGATGATGACCGGATAGCCCACCGCCTTGGCGGTGCGCTTGATCACCACCGGGTCGTCAGGCAAGGCGCCTTCAGAGCCAGGCACGCAAGGCACACCCGCCTTGATCATGGCCTGCTTGGCCGAGACCTTGTCGCCCATGATGCGGATGGACTCAGGCGTAGGCCCGATGAACTGAAAGCCGCTTTTCTCGACCCGCTCTGCAAAATCGGCGTTCTCGCTCAGAAAGCCGTAGCCCGGGTGTATCGCTTCGGCGTCGGTGACTTCAGCCGCTGAAATGATGGCCGGCATGTTCAGATAGCTGTGCGCCGACGCAGCCGGTCCGATGCACACCGCCTCGTCGGCGAGCTTGACGTATTTGGCGTCCCGGTCGGCCTCGGAATAGACCATCACCGCCTGCACGCCCATTTCGCGGCAGGCGCGCTGTATGCGCAGCGCAATTTCGCCCCGGTTGGCGATCAGAATCTTCTTGAACATGGTCATCCTCGGCTCAGTCGCACGGGGTGGGTGCGCGGGCAACTCACTCGATCACCAGCAGGGTCTGCCCGTATTCCACGGCTTGGCCGTTCTCGCACAGGATCTGGGTCACCGTGCCGGACTTGTCGGCCTCGATCTCGTTGAGGATCTTCATGGCCTCGATGATGCAGATCGTCTGACCCTCCTTCACCACCGAGCCAACCTCGACAAAAGGCTTGGCGCCAGGGCTGGCCGAGCGATAGAAAGTGCCAACCATCGGAGATTTGACGGCATGCCCGGCCGCCTCGGCCGCCTGCGCAGCCGCAGCCGCAGCCGCTGATGGCGCCGCATCGGCCACCGGCACACCTGCGACAGCCACCGGTGCCATGGCCATCGGCGCTTGCATCATCACTGGAGCGCCCCCGCCTTTGACGATGCGGACCTTGCCCTCAGCTTCTGTGATTTCAAGTTCGGATACGTTGGACTCCGATACCAGGTCAATCAAGGTTTTTAGCTTGCGTAAATCCATTATTTCCTCCGCAAAGACTGATGAGGGCTGGCCGCCCAAGGCACCGGGCCAGGACCGCCAGTTGTTCAGGGCACGACCCAGAGGGCCTGTCAACTCAAGGGCAGCCGGGTTGGGCGGCACCCTTCAAGGCTTCGATTGTCAGGCATGCCAGCACCGGTACTGGAGGAATCACGCCGAAAAGCCGTTAATTCATAAATATTTGCTGTCAACCCGAAGCATTGTGCCATTTCCCGAGGCGACGACACCCATCCACTGAGCTGCCAGTGACTCGGTCTTGTAAGCGAAGTCGCAGGCGCAAGGCCTCCACCATCTGCCGCGCAGCCATCGCACCCATCGAGGATCGAAAATCTTCTTAACTCGAAATGGGGAAATTTGAGATCAGATAGCCGGCACTTGAAGGCAAATTCTCAAGTCAGTTCGGCCCACCGCTGGAGATCGGCGGCCGACAACTGGCCCAATTTGCGAGCGCTGACCTCGCCTTGGGCCGAAAACGCCACCGAAAACGGCAGGCCGCCATTGGCATTGCCCAGGCGCTTGCTCATGTCCGAGCCTTCGAGCCCACCGAGTGCCACCGCAAAGGACAGGGGCGAGCGCTGCAGCCACTGGCGCACGGCGCTGGGCTGGTCGATGGCAATGGCCAGCACCTGCCATCCGCGCCCCTTGTTTTGCTGATAAAAGCTCTCAATCAGCGGTAATTCCTCGATACAGGGCGGACACCAGGTGGCCCAGAAGTTCAGCAGCAGGGGCTTGCCCCGCAGGCTGGCCAAGGCCAGCGGCGCTCCAGAGGGAGTATCGAGCTGCGCACCCCAGAATGCCGGATCACCGCCTGCAGCGGCAGGGGCCACCGGACGGCGAGCCCACCAGGCCAGCCCCAAGCCAGTCGCGGCGGCGGCGCCGGCCACCGCACCATAGACCCAGCGACGTCGGTTCATAGCTCTAAGCCTTTCAGCAGTTGACGCACCGCCGTCAAATCGCCGCGCGGCGTGCGGCCCTGTGCGTCGGGCCGCAAGGCGCCGCGCAAATCGTCCCGGTCATAAATCATCAGATGCACTCCAACGCTTTCCTGCAAGGGCTTGCACAGGCTGTGGATGCTCAGCACATCCACCGTCTGGCCATGAAAACCCGGCAGGCTGCGCACCTCATAGTCGACCCGATGGTCGATCAACGCCAACTCAGCCGACTTGGGGTCATCGCAAAACAGCTGTAGATAGATATCGGACAGCCGGGTGGCCGTGCCGTGCCAAACCGCACCGGCCAGATGTGGACGAAAGTCCGCCAGGCGTTGCATCCAGACCAGGGCAAGCTCGCGCAGCGCCTGCAGTTCGGCCGGCTGGGTATCGGCGCAAAACAAGGCAATGTGCTCGCGCACCGCCGCCTCGACCTGGTCATTGCCCGGCAGTGGCGTGCGCGCGGGCAGGCCCAACTGCTTGACGGCGCGGCTTTTGGCCGGGCCGTATTCCAGGCCCTCTTCCACCACCAGGCTTGCAGCCACCTGGGCCAGCTGCTCCTTGAGACTGCCCGATTGCTCCATCTCTGTCATGGCTCGATTGTGCCCGCCTGCCGCCGGCTCCGGCGCCTTGCAGTCGCCTCCTACAATTTGGCCATGCATATTCATATCCTGGGCATCTGCGGCACCTTCATGGGGGGGCTCGCGGCCCTGGCCCGCGAGGCTGGCCACCGCGTTACTGGCTGCGACGCCGCCGTCTACCCGCCGATGAGCGATCAGCTGCGCGCCCTGGGCATAGACCTGATCGAAGGCTACGAGGCGGCGCAACTGGCGCAGCCGGACTTTGCCCCCGATGTGTTTGTGATCGGCAATGTGGTGTCGCGCGCTCAAAAGCCCGACGGCACGCCCCGTTATCCCTTGATGGAAGCGATTTTGGAGCGCGGCCTGCCCTACACCAGCGGGCCGCAATGGCTGGCCGAGCAGGTGCTGCAGGGCCGCCATGTGCTGGCGGTGGCCGGCACTCACGGCAAGACCACCACCACCTCGATGCTGGCCTGGATTTTGGAGCGCTGCGGCCTGCAGCCGGGCTTTTTGGTCGGCGGGGTGCCGCTGAACTTTGGCGTCTCGGCCAGGCTGGGCAGTGGCCGCTGCTTTGTGATTGAGGCCGACGAATACGACACCGCGTTTTTCGACAAGCGCAGCAAATTTGTCCACTACCGGCCGCGCACCGCCATCCTCAACAACCTCGAATTCGACCACGCCGACATCTTCCCGGATCTGGCCGCCATCGAGCGTCAGTTCCACCATCTGGTGCGCACCGTGCCCGGCTCGGGCCGGCTGGTGGTCAATGGGCTGGAGGACAGCCTTGAGCGGGTCTTGTCCATGGGCTGCTGGAGTCAGGTGTGCCGCTTCGGCGCGCCGGGCAGTGACTTGAGCGCGCGGGGCGAGCCCTCGGACTTTGAAGTGCTCCAAGCCGGCAAGCCGGTGGCGCGGCTGCGCTGGGCCCTGGGCGGCGTGCACAACCAGCTCAACGCCTTGGCAGCCATGGCCGCTGCCGAGCACGTGGGCGTCGCGGTGGCCGATGCGGCGCAAGCGTTGGCCGACTTTGAAAACGTCAAGCGCCGCATGGAGGTGCGCGGCAGCGCGCGCGGCATCACCGTCTACGACGACTTTGCCCACCACCCCACGGCCATCCGTACCACGATAGACGGGTTGCGCCGGCAGGTCGGTTCGGCCCGCATCCTGGCGGTGTTCGAGCCGCGCAGCAACACCATGAAACTGGGCGCGATGAAGTCGCAGTTGCCCTGGAGCCTGGAGCAGGCCGATCTGGCGTTTTGCCACGGCGGCTCGCTGGACTGGGACGCTGCTGAGGCACTGGCGCCCATGGGCGCGCGCGCCCAAGTGGGCGCCAGCATTGACGAGCTGCTTGCCCAGGTGCTGCAGACGGCCCAGGCGGGCGATCACATCCTGTGCATGAGCAACGGCGGCTTCGGTGGCATCCACCAGCGCCTGCTGCAGGCGCTGGCCGCAGACTGAAGCGGGCCGAACTCAGCCGCGGGCGCGGCGGGCCAGCACAGCCTCAGACAGCTGTGCGAGCACGCCGACCGAGTCATCCCAGCCCAAGCAGGCGTCGGTGATGCTCTGGCCATCCACCAGCGCCTCGACCTTGTCCTTGCCGGGGGTGAATTTCTGCGCTCCCTCAACCAGATGGCTCTCGACCATGACGCCAAAAATCTGGCGAGACCCGCCCGCGATCTGGCCGGCAATGTCCTGAGCCACATCCATTTGCTTGCGGTGCTGCTTGCTGCTGTTGGCATGGCTGCAATCGACCATCAAAGTCGCTGGCAGGCCGGCTTTGCTCAGATCATCACAGGCCGTCTGCACACTGGCTGCGTCGTAATTGGGCGCTTTGCCGCCGCGCAGGATCACATGGCAGTCGCGGTTACCCTGGGTCTGCACAATCGCCACCTGCCCATTTTTATGCACCGACAAAAAGTGGTGGCCGCGGGCAGCCGCCTGAATCGCGTCGGTGGCGATGCGGATATTGCCGTCGGTGCCGTTCTTGAAGCCAATCGGCGCTGAGATGCCCGAGGCCAGCTCGCGGTGGACTTGGCTTTCTGTGGTGCGCGCACCGATCGCGCCCCAGGAGATCAGGTCACCGATGTACTGCGGCGAGATCACGTCCAAAAACTCGCTGCCGGCGGGCAGCCCCAGGCGGTTGATGTCGATCAGCAGCTGACGGGCCATGCGCAGGCCTTCGTCGATGCGAAAGCTCTCGTCCAGGTAGGGGTCATTGATCAGCCCCTTCCAACCCACGGTGGTGCGCGGCTTTTCAAAATACACCCGCATCACGATTTCCAAGGTATCGGCATAGCGGGCGCGCTGCTCGACCAGGCGGCGGGCGTAGGCCACAGCGGCGGCCGGGTCGTGGATGGAGCAGGGCCCAATGATGACCAGCAGGCGGTCGTCGCGTCCGGCCATGATCTGGCCGATGGCCTGGCGGGTACGGCTGATCAGGCCCTCGACCGGCGTGCCGTGGATGGGAAAGAATCGGATCAGGTGTTCGGGGGGCGGCAGCACGGTGATGTCCTTGATGCGTTCGTCGTCGGTCTGACTGGTCTTGTCAACCGGACGGCCATACCAGGGATCACTGGCGTTGGACTGGGATGCATTCATGGCGAACTCCTCGTGCTGGATACAGAAATAAAAAAACCGCCGGGGTTGCCGGCGGTTTTGGTGAAGGTCTGCTGCGCTTTGTCTGTCTGCTTAAGCGAGAGCCTCTCGACCGCCGGTGGCGTGAGACGTCCAAAAATAAGCAAAGTAAAACGATGCGTGAGACATGGCTCAACTGTAGCACAGCGGCCGGCAGCCCTGCGCTGCGCCGGCAAGGCTCACGCAGTGCCACCCACCGTCAGGCCATCAATGCGCAAGGTCGGCTGGCCCACGCCCACCGGCACGCTCTGGCCTTCCTTGCCACAGGTGCCGACGCCAGAGTCGAGTTGCATGTCATTGCCGATCATGCTCACCCGGGTCAGCGCATCGGGGCCATTACCCACAATGGTTGCGCCCTTGACCGGGTACTGGATCTTGCCGTTTTCCACCCAATAAGCTTGGCTGGCCGAAAAGACAAACTTGCCCGAGGTGATGTCGACCTGACCGCCGCCGAAATTGGTGGCGTACAGCCCCTTTTTGATCGAGGCCAGGATTTCCTCAGGGCTCTTGTCGCCGCCGAGCATATAAGTGTTGGTCATGCGCGGCATGGGCAGGTGGGCATAGCTCTCGCGCCGGCCATTGCCGGTGGGCTTGACCTTCATCAGCCTGGCGTTGAGCGCGTCTTGAATGTAGCCCTGCAAGATGCCGTCTTCGATCAGCACATTGCGCTGACTGACCTGCCCCTCGTCGTCGATGTTGAGCGAGCCGCGGCGATCGGCGATGGTGCCGTCATCGAGCACGGTCACGCCCTTGGCCGCCACCCGCTGTCCAATGCGCCCGGCAAAAGCGCTGGAGCCCTTGCGGTTGAAGTCGCCCTCCAGGCCGTGACCGACCGCCTCATGCAGCAAGATGCCGGGCCAGCCCGGCCCGAGTACCACCGTCATCTCGCCAGCCGGTGCCGCCCTGGCCTTGAGATTGGACAGCGCACCTTGCACCGCTTCATCGACATATTCACCGACCAGCGCGTCGTCAAAATAAGCCAAGCCAAAGCGCCCGCCGCCGCCGGCCGAGCCCATCTCGCGGCGGCCCTTGTGCTCGGCGATGACCGTCAGGCTCAGCCGCACCAGCGGCCGCACATCAGCAGCCAGGGTGCCGTCAGCGCGGGCCACCAGCACCACGTCGTATTCCATGGCCAGCCCGGCCATGACCTGCACAATGCGTTTGTCCTTGGCCTTGGCCAGACGCTCGACCTTTTCCAGCAAAGCCACCTTGTCGCTGCTGCCCAGGGTGGTGATGGGGTCTAGGCCGGCATACAGAGAGCGGCTGGGCGCCACCTTGATGCGCGGCGCGCCGGTCTTGACCCGTCGGTGGCCGCCCACGCTGGCAATGCTGCGCACGGTGCGCGCAGCGTCGAGCAGGCTGGCCTCGGAAATATCATCGGAGTAGGCAAAAGCGGTTTTCTCGCCGCTGACGGCGCGCACGCCTACCCCCTGGTCGATGCTGAAAGAGCCGGTCTTGACGATGCCCTCCTCCAAGCTCCAGCCCTCGCTGCGGGTGTACTGAAAGTAAAGGTCGGCATCGTCGGCACCGCGCGCGCTGATTTCAGCCAAGGCCTTGCCGAGCTGGGCCCGGCCCAGCCCAAAAGGCTCCAGCAGCAAACGCTCGGCAATGCGCAGGCGCTCGCGGGTGCTGGTAGAGCTGGGCAGGTCGCTGGCCAGAGGAGCGCGCCCTGAGGCGCAGGCGGTTGAGTTCAGACTGTTCATGGGCCCATTGTAGGAAGGGCCGAAGCACCGGTTCCTGCCAAGGTTGATTTGGCTCGGCAGTGCCAGGCTGAGCTCAGGTTTGCACCAGGCGCTTGGCCCGCGCGATCGACAGCAGCATGCCCAGGGCCAGACCCAGGGTGACCATGGCGGTGCCGCCGTAGCTGATGAAGGGCAAAGGCACGCCCACCACCGGCAAGATGCCACTGACCATGCCCATATTCACAAAAGCATAGGTAAAGAAAATCATGGTGATCGCACCGGCGAGCAGGCGCGAGAACACCGTCGAAGCCTCCAGCGCAATCGCCAGGCCGCGCAGAATCAGGAAAGCAAAGGCCACGATCAGCGCCAGCGTGCCCAGCAGGCCAAACTCCTCGGCATAGGCGGCAAAAATGAAGTCAGTGGTGCGCTCCGGGATGAATTCCAGGTGAGTCTGTGTGCCCGCCATGAAACCCTTGCCGAAAAACCCGCCAGAGCCGATCGCGATCATGCCCTGAATGATGTGAAAGCCCTTGCCCAGCGGGTCGCGGGTGGGATCGAGCAAGGTGCAAATGCGCTGCTGCTGATAGGCCCGCAGCAAGGGCCAATCGTTGCCCGGGGCGCACAGCTGCGGCTCAAATACCACCAGCAAGACCATGCCCACCAGCGCCAGCACCAGCGGCGGCACCACCAGGCGCCAACTCAGACCGGCAAAGAAGATGACCGACAGGCCGGCCGCCAGCACCAATAAGGAGGTGCCGAGATCGGGCTGCCTCATGATCAAAATCGCCGGCACCGCCAGCAGGAGGGCCGCAGCAGCAAAGTCCAGTGGCCGCAGCTGCCCCTCCCGTTTGTGAAACCACCAGGCCAGCATCAGCGGCATGGCGATCTTGAGAATTTCACTGGGCTGAATCACCACCCCCACATTGATCCAGCGGGTCGCGCCCTTCTTGGTGAT
>JBAXEN010000045.1:0-17815 GCA_037140415.1 Betaproteobacteria bacterium
CGGCGGCCATCTGGGCGCGCTGGTCATGGCCGAACACGCCTGCGGCGCAACGTCAGCCAACGCCCACTTCGAACGCTGCATCAACCCGCTGCACCCCAACGCCGTGGTCGGCGGCTCATCGAGCGGCAGCGCGGTCGCGGTGGCCGGCGGACTGGCTTATGGCGCCCTGGGCACAGACACCGCCGGCTCGGTGCGCATCCCGGCGGCCACCTGTGGCTTGGTCGGCCTCAAGACCACCCAAGGGTTGATCCCGACCCAGGGGCTGAGCCCGCTGGCACCCTCCCTGGACACCATTGGGGTTCTGGCCCGCACGGTGGCAGACGCGGCCGAGCTGTTGGGTCCGCTGGCGCCAGCACTCGCACCCTGCCCAGCGCAGGCGCCGCAGTTGCGCGCCTGGATACCGGGCGACTGGCTGCATGCCGAAGTGGCCCGGGCGCTGGGCGAGTTGGCGGGCGAGCTGGGCGCGCAGCCGGTGGACCTGCAGTCCGATCACCAGCACCTCAGCGGTCTGGCCGATGTGGTGCTGCACGGCGAAGTGGCCCAGCTGCAGCGCGACGCGCTGCTGTCCGGCCGGCTCAGCCCCCCGGTTCAGGCCTTGGCCTTGCCTGGCTTGCTGATGCCGCCTTCCTGGCTGCCTGCCGCGTTGGCGGTGCGCTGCGCCGAGCTGCGACGTTTTTGCCAGAGCCAGCTTCCCGCAGGCAGCGTGCTGCTCATGCCGGCCCTGCCGCACCCGGTGCCCGACTGGCAGACGGTGCAGCCGGGCCAGCCCCAGTTTGTGGCACGCGAGCTGCTGGCTTTGCACCGCTGCATGGGCTTCATCAATTACCTGGGCCTGCCCGCGCTGGTCGTGCCCATTGACCGTGACAGTCGCGGCCTGCCCATCAGCGTCCAACTGGTGGGCCGGCCTTTCCATGAACGCGAGCTGCTGGCTGTGGCCGCGCAGCTGCAAGAGCGGCGCTTTGGCAGCGCTGGTTTCAAGCCCGGCTGGCACATGCTGGCCACGGAGAACTGAATGCCCAAAATCCAGGCGTCCCAAGCGCTCTCGCGCTTTCGCGTGCTCGACCTCTCGCGCGTGCGCGCCGGCCCCAACTGCGTGCGCATGCTCACCGACTTCGGCGCTGATGTGATCCGCATTGAGCCGCCGCCAGGCGTGGATCCAAACGAGGCGATGTTTGCCGCCAACCGCAAAGGCGGCGACTTTCAGAACATCAACCGCAACAAGCGCTCGATGACGCTGAACCTGAAAAAGCCCGGCGCCTACGAGGTGTTGATGCGGCTGGTCAAGGATGCCGACGTGCTGATCGAAAACTGGCGCCCCGACGTCAAGGCCAAACTGGGCCTGGACTATGAGACATTGGCCCAGGTCAACCCGCGCCTGGTGCTGGCCAGCATTTCGGGCTTCGGCCAGGATGGGCCCTATGCCAAACGGCCGGGCTTTGACCAGATCATCCAGGGCATGGGCGGGCTGATGTCCGTGACCGGCCACCCCGGTGGTGGGCCGGTGCGCGCCGGCCTGGCGGTGGCCGACATGAGTGCCGGCCTGTATTGCGCCTTGGGCATTCTGACCGCGCTGCTCGAGCGCGAGGTTTCGGGCAAGGGCCAGTGGGTGCATGCCTCCTTGCTGCATTCGCAGATCGCGATGATGGACTTCCAGGTGGCGCGCTGCATCAATGACGGCGACCTGCCGGTGCAGGTGGGCAACGACCACCCGACCAGCAGCCCCATGGGCCTGTTCGAAGGCAGCGACGGCTGCTTCAACCTCGGCGCCTCGGGCGAAGGCAGCTGGCAGCGCATGTGCCATTTGCTCGGCAAAACCGAGTGGCTGACCGACCCCGAGTTCCTGGACGAGCCGCTGCGGGTGAAAAACCGCGCCCGCCTCAATGCCGATCTGGCCGAGATCTTTCGCCACCAGAGCGTGGCGCACTGGATAGCCAGCCTGAACGATGCAGGCGTGCCGGCCGGCCCGGTCTATACCGTGCCGCAAATGATGGAAGACCCGCAGGTACAACACCTGCAGGTGACCGCACCGCTGACCACCAGCTTCGGCAAAGAGATGCTCTACATCACGCCGCCGGTCACCCTGGAGCGCACGCCCGGGCGGGTGGTGGCACCGGCGCCCAACTGGGGCGAACACACCGACGAGGTCTTGCGCGAAGCCGGCTACTCGGACGCTGAGATCAAGCAATTTCACGCACAGGAGATGGTCTGATCATGGGACAGGTATCGCACAGCATCGACGGCCATGTGGCCACCATCGTGTTGGCCAATGAGGCCAAGTACAACGCCATGACCTTGGGCATGTGGGTCGAGCTGGGCACGCTGCTCGAGCGCCTGCGCGAGGATGAATCGGTGCGGGTGGTGGTGCTGCGCGGGCAGGGCGAGAAGGCCTTTGTCTCGGGCGCCGACATTTCCGAATTCGAAAAGCAGCGCAGCGGCCCCGAGGCCATTGCCGCCTACGACCGCGCGGTCGATCAGGCGCAAAGCGCACTGGCCACCTTCCCGCGCCCAGTGATTGCGGCCATCAGCGGCATCTGCTTTGGCGGCGGCTTGGGTTTGGCACTCAGCTGCGACCTGCGCTACTGCAGCCCCGGCTCACGCTTTCGCATGCCGGCCGCGCGGCTCGGCCTGGGCTATGCCTGGCGCAGCATGAAGTCACTGGTCGGCGCGCTCGGCGCCATGAACACCGCGGAAGCGTTCTTCACCGCCACCATCTACAACGCCGAGCCAGCGCAAAAGCTCGGCATCGTGCAGTCGGTGCATGAGGATGTCTTCACCCATGTGGCGCAGACCGCCCAGCTCATTGCCGGCAATGCACCCTTGACCATCCGCGCCGCCAAGCTGGCCATGATCGAGATGCGCCACGCCGATCAGCCCGATGCGACGATCGTCGACGCTGCCGTGGCCGACTGCTTTGCCAGCCAGGACTATGTGGAAGGCCGACGTGCCTTTACCGAAAAACGCCCGCCCGAGTTCAAGGGCCACTGAACCTCAAGGAGCTGCTATGACCTTGCAAGGCAAGACCATCCTCATCACCGGCGCCTCGGCCGGCATAGGGCGCGCCTGCGCGATGCAACTGGCTGGGCAAGGGGCGCACATCATCGCGCTGGGTCGGCGCCAAGATGCGCTCGATGCCTTGGCGGCTGCACTGCCCGCCGGGCAGGTCCGCACCCTGGCCGGCGACCTCAACGACGAGGCCTTCATCGCTCAGATCGAAGCCCTGGCACCCAGCCTGGACGCTTTTGTCAACAACGCCGGCGTGCTGCGCTATGCGCCCATCCTGGAGCTCACACCCGAAGACAGCGCCTGGATGTTCCAGACCAATGTGCTGGCCGCGCTGCGGGTGACGCAGGTGATCGCGCGGGCCATGGTGAAAAACAAACGCGGCCATATTGTGTTCATGTCGTCCATTGCAGCGCGCGAGGTCTATAAGCTGGCCTCGGTCTACAGCGCCACCAAGCACGCCCTGTCGGCCCTGGCCCGTTCGTTTCGCATCGAGTTGCAAAGCCAGGGCATCAAGGTCACCGAAGTGGCCCCGGGCATGGTCGATACCGAAATCCGAGCCGCCAGCACCCATCCCGACGTACTGGCCTCGGTGGCCCACCGCAAGTTCAAGGCCTTGACAGCCGATGAGGTGGCACAGGCGGTGGTCTACGCCCTGTGCGCCAATCCCAATTGCTGCCCCGATCTGATCGAGCTGCGCCCGCAAGGTTCGGCCTGAAGTTGCCCCTGTTAGAGACGAAGGACAAAAAATACCATGGTCACTCGCAAACTCACCCCAAGCAGCCCCACCGCAGCGCCGAAAGCGGCTAAAGCAGCCACCAAAACCAGGCCTGCGGCCACGGCGACGCCCTCCAAAAAAGCGCGCCCAGCCCAGGCCAAGATGCCTGCCAAGGTGCCTGCCAAGGCGGCTACCCAAGCTAAGGCTGCAGCTCCTGCCAAAGCCAAAGCCAAAGCCGCGCCCAAACCGGGCAAGCCACCCAAAATCAACTGGAAGCCGCAGACCTTTGTGGCCAGCCATGCCAAGGACGGCCAGTTCAAGACCGGCCTGCGTTCCTATGCGGCATACCGCGACCTGTTGATCGAGCAGGCCACCGGCGGTGCGGTGCAGGCCCATGTGATCCGGCTGCTGGGCAAATGCGACCCCAAGGTGGTGAGCATTCCCCACTACCACGGGGTGCAGTTTCAGTTTCTGTACATGCTCAAGGGCTGGATGGTTGGCGAATACGAGGGGGCGGGGCGCATCAAGATGACCGCTGGCTCCTGCTGGATACAGCCACCGGGCATACGCCACCAGGTGCTCGACTATTCCGACGGCTGCGAGATGCTCGAGATCATCCTGCCGGCCAAGTTCAAGACCGTCGAGTTGTGATGCGCGTCCAGATCACTGCAGGGAGCTATCCGTGAACAAACCCAAAAACCTCAGCGTGCTGAGCCTGATCATCCCGGCCATCCTGATTGCCATCTGGCAGGTCGTCGGCAGCCGGCCCGGCATGCAGGCCATGATCCCCAGCCCCACCCTGGTGCTGACGGCCTGGTACGACTGGATTTTTGGCCAGGCCAAGGGCATGAGCCTGAACCCCTATTTGGGCACCTGGTGGTCCAACGTCGAATATTCCGGCGTGCGGGTCGTCCAGGGCTTTGTGCTGTCCATCGTGGTCGGTGTTCCGCTGGGCCTGATGATCGGTTGGAACCGACTGGTGGCCACCATGGCCGACCCGCTGGTGCAGGTGCTGCGGCCGATCCCGATCACCGCCTGGCTGCCGTTTTCTATTGCGGTTTTCGGCATCCGCGACCTCGGCTCGATCTCGCTGATCTTCGTCGGTGGTTTTTTTGCCATCGTGGTCAACACCACGCAAGGCGCGCGCGATGTCGACAAGAACCTGATGCGCGCCGCGCGCATGATGGGCGCATCGTCCTGGACGCTGCTGGCGCGGGTGGTGCTGCCAGCGGCCCTGCCCAATATCTTTACCGGCATGCGCATCGGCCTGGGCATTGCCTGGACCGCCGTGGTGGCCGCCGAGATGGTGGCGGTCAAGTCCGGCCTGGGCTATGTGCTGTGGGACGCCTATTACGTCGGCCGCATGGACATCGTGTTTGCTGACATGGCCTCCATCGGCATCATGGGCTTTCTCAGCGATCGCCTGATCATCCTCATCGAGCGTCGGGTGCTGCGCTGGCGCCTGCTGCAAAACCATTGAAGTCGAGGCCCACCCCATGTCGCACATTCATATCGACAAAGTCTTCAAGACCTACCCCGGCAATCCGCCGGTGCAAGCGCTGCAGGACATCCAGCTCGACATCGCCCCGGGCGAATTCGTCGCCTTGCTGGGCCCCTCGGGCTGCGGCAAGTCCACCCTGCTCAACCTGGTCGCCAGCTTTGAGCCCCTCACCTCAGGCACACTCACCGTGGCCGGGCAAACAGTGTCGGCGCCCGGCCCGGACCGCGGCGTGGTGTTTCAGGAGGCGGCGCTGTTTCCCTGGCTCAGTGTCTGGGAGAACGTGGTGTTCGGCCCCAAGGCCCAGGGCCAGTCGCCCAGCCAATACAAAGAGCGCGCCGAGCAGATGCTCGAGCTGGTGGGCCTGAGCGACTTCAAGCACCACCTGCCGATCCAACTGTCAGGCGGCATGCGCCAGCGGGTGGGCATCGCCCGGGTGCTCACGCTGGGCTCCAAGGTGCTGCTGATGGACGAGCCCTTTGGCGCGCTCGACGCGCAGACCCGTCTGTCGATGCAAGAGCTCTTGCTCTCGGTCTGGGACAAGCTCAAGCCTACGGTGATTTTTGTGACCCATGACATCGACGAGGCGCTGTTTCTGGCCGACACGGTGCATGTGATGTCGGCCCGGCCTGGCCGCATACAGACCACCATCAAGGTCAACCTGGAGCGGCCGCGCAGCATTGATGTGACGGCCACGGCGGCCTTCAATGAGATGAAGCTGTCGGTTTTGCGCACCATCCGTGGTCACTGAATCCGATCAGCCACAAAAAAGCCGGCCCGCAGGCCGGCTTTTTCAGAGCGGTGGCGCTTCAGCGACGGCCGCGGATCTCGCGTGCCATGCTGTCGTCGTACAGCTCGGCGGCCTGCTTGGTGACGTCGGTCTGGATCACGCCCTGCTTGAAGGAGGCTTCGGCCAGACGGGCCACCTGGTCACGGTCCAGAATGCCGCCCAGCTTGATCAGTTTGTGCGACTCGCGGGTGACTTCCAGCGGCAGGCCGGTGTAGGCCGAGTAGGCGTTGATGAAGGCGTTGTTGTCCTTGATCAGCTTTTCCTCGGCACTCAGGTAAGCCCACAGAAAGCGGCGGACAACCTCGCGGCGCTTGGCATAGGACTCGCCCGATGCAGCCAGCAGGCCCAGCTCGGCGCCAACGGCCTTGGACTTGCTGTAGTCCACCAGCTTGGTGGCAAAGTACGCGGCGCCTTCAGCAACCACGCCGGACTCGAAGGGCTCCCAGCTCAAGATGGCATCCACATCGCCGCGCTTGAGCGCCTGCACGAAGGCGGTGCCGCCGCCTTGCACGTTGACGGCCTGGAAGCTGTTGTAGGGGATGTTGTTTTCCACCAGGGTCATGGCCCAGGCAAACCACACGGCCGAGCCAGGAGCCACGGCCACTTTCTTGCCCTTGAGGTCATTCCAGTTGTCGATGGTCACGCCCTTGCGCACCACCAGGTACTTGGGCGAGCTGCCCACGCCGGTCAGGCCGATGATGTTCTTCGAACCCTGGCTGGCGGCAATGGCCAGGTCGGCCGGGCCGATGGCGCTGACGTCAACCGAGTTCGAAAGCAACGCGGTGCGGGCATCGGCATAGCGCACGAATTCGGCGCGCTTGACCTCGATGTTCATTTTCTTGAGCTCTTCTTCGACCATGTGCAGCGGGGTCACCTGGCCCACCTTCACATAACCGATGGTGATGGTCTCTTTGGTCGGCAGCGGCGCGGGCATGGGGCCAACGGCCATGGCCGATTGAATCAGCCCGACCAGGCCGATCAGGGCCGCCGTCAGGGTACGTGCAGAAAACATGGAAAGCTCCTTACGAAGTTGAAAAAAAGAGAGCGCAGCAATGCAATCTGCCGCCAGCGCACGGGGCATAGTCTGCCTGCGCTGGCCGGCCATGTCCTGCGGCCTGTGCAATACCCCCAAGCAGCACTCCAGCCCTGGGGCGCAAAAGGGGGCTGCCCAGCATGGCGCTCTAAGATCGATTGTGTACAAACGAATGATGGTGTGACCTATGGCTAATCCGCGCATCCCCTATGCTTTTTCTAACGATGGCCCGGCCCTGAAGCCGGCCGAAGGCAAGTCCATCCTGGTGCACCTGGTGGTCAATGTCGAGCACTGGCAGTTCGAGGCCTCGATGCCGCGCACCATCATCACACCGCCGCACGGCAAGGAAACCATTCCCGACGTGCCCAACTTCAGCTGGGCCGACTACGGCATGCGCGCAGGCCTGCCGCGCATGATCGAAGCCATCAGCTCGCGCGGCCTGCCGGCCTCGACCAGCTTCAACGCCGGCGTGATCCAGGCCTATCCCCGGGCGGCCCAAGCCATGCACGACGCCGGCTGGGAGTTCATCGGCCACGGCGTGCATCAGAAGGCGCTCAACCACGCCGATGGCGAAGAGGCGCTGATCACCACGGCGCTGGACATGATTGAAGGCTTTACCGGCACCCGCCCGCGCGGCTGGCTCAGCCCCGGCCTGCGCGAGTCCTTCGACACCCCCGAAATCCTCAAGCGCCAGGGCGTGGACTACGTCTGCGATTGGGTGGTCGACGATGTGCCGCGCTGGATGAGCACCCGCGAGGGCCCGCTGCTGGCGGTGCCCTACAACGTCGAGGTCAACGACTCGATCATCTTCGCCGTCGAAAAACACAGCTCACCCGAGATGTACCTGCGCCTGGAAAACACCCTGAGGCTGTTTGAACGCGAAGCGCCCAAGCACCCCCGGGTGCTGGCCATCGGCCTGCACCCGCACCTCATTGGCGTGCCGCACCGCTTTGAATACCTCGAGCGCATGCTCGACCTCTTGATGAAGTCGCCGCAGGTGGCCTTCATGACCGGCAGCCAAATTGCCGACTGGTACACCGCCCAGGTGCCCGCGCCCCAGCCCTGAGCTCTTACTTCGTTTCAACAAGGACATTCATGGATTTGCAACTCAAGGGCCAGCGGGTGCTGGTCACCGGGGGCTCGCGCGGCATCGGCCTGACGATCGCGCTGGCTTTTGCCCGCGAAGGCGCGCGCCCCATCCTGGTGGCCCGCGAGCAGGGCAACCTGGTCAAGGCACTGGCTGCCTTTGCCCAAGCCGGCCACAGCGCGCCCGAATCTGTGCTGCTGGACCTGTCCGTCTCCGGCTCGTCCGAGGCGCTGGCCCAACAGGTGGGCGATATCGACGTGCTGGTCAACAACGCCGGCGCGATTCCGGGCGGGGACATTCAGGCGGTCAATGAGGCCCGCTGGCGCCAGGCCTGGGAGCTCAAGGTGCTGGGCTACATCAACATGACGCGGGTCTTCCTGCCGGCCATGCAAACACGCGGCTCTGGCGTGATCTGCAACATCATCGGCCTGGCCGGCGCCATGCCACGGGCCGACTACATCTGCGGCTCGACCGGCAATGCCGCCCTCATGGCCTTTACCAACGCCATCGGCGGCGACAGCCTCAAGCACGGGGTGCGGGTCTTTGGCATCAACCCGGCACCCACCCGCAGCGACCGCATGCAGGGACTGCTGGAGCAGCAAGCGAGCAAATTGCTGGGCGATGCCGCCCGCTGGCGCGAGCTGACCGGACGCTTCCCGCTGGGCCGGCTGGCCGAGCCGCGCGAGATTGCCGACTTGGCCGTGTTTTGTTCATCGCCGCTGAGCAGCTACCTCAGCGGCTCCATCATCAACGTAGAAGGGGGGCAGATGTACGCCACATCTGCACAGTAAGACCATGCAAACCTATGAATTCCCAGAGCTGCGCGAAGGCGTGCGGCAAGTTGTCAGCCAGTTCGATTCGCGCTACTGGCAAGAGGTGGACGAGGCGCGCGCCTTCCCCGAAAAATTTGTCACCGCGCTCACTGAAGCCGGCTGGCTCTCGGGCCTGATTCCCGAGGAGTACGGCGGCTCGGGTCTGTCCCTGACCGAGGCCAGCGTGGTGATGGAGGAGATCAACCGCGCCGGCGGCAACTCCGGCGCCTGCCACGGCCAGATGTACGTGATGGGCTGCGTGGTGCGCCATGGCTCGCAAAAGCAAAAGGACGATCTGCTGCCGCGCATTGCCAGCGGTCAGATCCGCATGCAGTCCATGGCGGTGACCGAGCCGACCACCGGCAGCGACACCACCAAGCTCAAGACCACCGCGGTGCGCAAGGGCGACCGCTACGTGGTCAATGGCCAGAAGGTCTGGACCTCGCGCCTGCAGCACTCGGACTACATGCTGCTGCTGGCGCGCACCACGCCCCTGGCCGAGGTGCAAAAGAAAAGCGAAGGCCTGTCGGTCTTCCTGGTCGATCTGCGCGAGGCGGTGGGCAAAAGCATCACCGTACGACCGATCCGCAACATGGTCAACCATGAGACCAACGAGATCTTCATCGACAACCTGGAAATCCCGGTGGAAAACCGCATCGGTGAGGAAGGCAAGGGGCTCAAATACATCCTCGACGGCCTGAACGCCGAGCGAATTTTGATTGCCGCCGAATGCATAGGCGACGGCCACTGGTTTATCGACCGCGCCAAGTCCTATGCCCAGGAGCGGGTGGTGTTTGACCGGCCCATCGGCAAGAACCAGGGTGTGCAGTTCCCGATCGCTCGCGCCCATGTGAACGTGGAGGCGGCCAGCCTGATGCGCTGGCGCGCCTGCGAGTTGTTTGACGCCGGCCAGCCCTGCGGCGCCGAGGCCAATATGTCCAAGCTGCTGGCTGCCGACGCGTCCTGGGAGGCGGCCAATGTCTGCCTGCAAACCCATGGTGGCTTTGGCTTTGCGGCCGAATACGACATCGAGCGCAAATTCCGCGAGACCCGGCTCTACCAGGTGGCGCCGATTTCCACCAACATGATCCTGTCCTACATCGGCGAGCATGTGCTGGGCATGCCGCGCTCGTACTGAGCGCCGGGTCGCACCATCCCCATGAACGCGACAACCGCTACGCCCGACCTGCAAGCCTGGGTCGGCCGCACACAGACCGTCAGCGACGCCATCAGCGCCGTGCCCCTGCGGCAGATGGCCGCCTTGATGAACGATGCGCCGCGCATGCGCAATCCCATGCAGGGCGGACCGCTGCCCGCAGGCTGGCACTGGCTGTACTTCAATCCGCTGGAGGTGCAGGCCAAGCTGGGCGCCGACGGCCATCCTGAGCGCGGCGACTTTCTGCCGCCGGTACAACTGCCCCGGCGCATGTGGGCCGGCAGTCGACTGCACTGGCACCGTGACTTTGAAGCGGGCATGCAGGTCGACAAGGCCTCGGAGATCATCAAGGTCAGCCAAAAAAGCGGGCGCAGTGGCGAGATGGTCTTTGTCACCGTCGCCCACCGCTACAGCGACTCAGGCGGCTTGATTTTGGAAGAAGAGCACGACATCGTTTACCGCGAATGGGCCAGCGCTGCCGAGACTCAAGCGCTGCGCCAGCTCGGCGAGCAGGTGCGCGCCGGCAGCCATGCGTTTGAGCGCCAGGGTCAGACGGTGCTGCCCTGGAAGGCCGACTCGGTGATGCTGTTTCGCTATTCGGCCGCCACCTTCAACGGCCACCGGATTCATTACGACGCCGACTACTGCCGGCAGGTTGAGGGCTATCCCGGCCTGGTGGTGCATGGCCCGCTGCTGGCCACGCTGCTGCTGCATCTGGTGCAGACCCAGGTGGCGCCTGGGCGCTCGATCGCGCACTTTGAATTTCGGGCCCTCAAGCCGACCTTCGATCTGTGCGGCTTTCACCTGCACTGCAGCGCCGAGGACGGTGGCCTGGCGGTCTGGACCACCAACAACATCGGGCAGGTCGGTATCGACGCAAAGGTCAGCCTGCGGTGAAGTCCGATCTGCCGGTCAGCTATCTGTTTGTACCCGCCTCGCGCTGCGAGCGCATCGCCAAGGCGGTGGCCGCCGGCGCGCAGGCGGTGATCGTCGACCTGGAAGACGCGGTGGACCCGGCGCACAAGGCCGAGGCCAGAGCGCAACTTGAGAGCTACCTGCGAACCGGCGCGCTCAAGCCCTGGCTGCGCATCAATGCCCTGGGCACACCCTGGTTTGACGATGACATGGCGCTGGTGGCTCAGTCTGGCGCGCAACTGGCCGGTGTGATGCTGCCTAAAACAGAGAGCCAGCAGGACCTGGCTCAGATACAGGCCCGCACACCCTTGCCGCTGATTGCCCTCGTGGAATCGGCGCGCGGCATGACCAAGCTGGCCGACATCGGCAGCCACCCGGACCTGCACCGCATGGCCTTCGGCTCAGCCGACCTGGCGCGCGACCTGGGCTGCGAGGACAGCTGGGACAGCCTCAGCCATGCCCGCCAGGCCATGGTGCTGCACAGCGCCGCCTGCGGCCTGCCCGCGCCGATTGACGGTGTGAGTTTCGTGCTTGACCAGGCCGGGCCGGTGCGGGAGGACGCAGCGCGCGCTGCCCGCCACGGTTTTGGCGCCAAGCTGTGCATACACCCGGCGCAAATTGCAGCCACCCATGAAGGCTTTGCGCCCTCTGCCGCGCAGCTGCAATGGGCGCAGGCCGTGCTGGCTGCGGCTACACAGGGCAGCGGCGCGCAGCGCGTGGGCGGCCAGATGATCGACCGCCCGGTCATCGAGCGCGCCCGCCAGATTCTGGCCCGTCAACCTACCTCCAACTCTGAGTGATATGTCTGCATCTCTGGACCCCGTGATCGTCGTCGGTGCTGGCCCTGTCGGCTTGCTGTGCGCGCTTGAGCTGGCCCGCCGGCAGGTGCCGGTGACGGTGCTCGAAGCCGAGCCGGGCACCACCTTGGATTTGCGCGCCGGCACCTTTCACCCGCCCACCCTCGAGATGCTGCAGCCCGAAGGCGTGGCCGATGCGATGCTCGAGACCGGCATCAAGGTGCGCCATTGGCAGTCTCGCGATCGCGAGTACGGCTTGATCGCGCAGTGGGATCTGGACCTGCTTAAGAACGACACGCCCTATCCCTTCCGCTTGCATCTGGAGCAGCACAGGCTGACCCCGATTTTGCTGAGCAAGCTCAAGGCCTACAGCCATGCGCAGGTGCTGTTCTCGCATGAGTTCATCGCGCTCACCCAAAACGCTGAACAGGTGGTAGCCACTGCCCACACCGCACAGGGCGAGCTGCAGATCAAGGGGCGCTACCTGATCGGCGCTGACGGCGGGCGCAGCCCGGTGCGCAAGAGCGCAGACATTGCGTTTGACGGCTACACCTGGCCCGAACGCTATACCGTGGTGAGCACCCCTTTTGATTTCGAGCCCCTGGGCTATGCCGACAACGCCTACATCAGCGACCCCGAGCAATGGCTGGCTTTTTTCCGCATGCCCGACGCAGGACCGCCTGGCCTGTGGCGCATGACCCTGCCGGTGACCGACGAGCTCAGCGACGAGGAGGTGCTGGCCCCAGCCTTTGCCCACCGCGCCATCAACCGCATCATCGGCGCGCCGGCCAGCAGCACCTATCCCATCGTGCATCAAAGCGTTTACCGGGTGCATCAGCGGGTGGCCAACTGCTTTCGCGCCGGTCGGGTGCTGCTGGCCGGTGACTCGGCCCATGTCAACAACCCGCTGGGCGGCTTTGGCCTGAACAGCGGCATTCATGATGCGGTCAACCTGGGCGACAAGCTGGCGCGGGTCTATCACGGCCAAGCCAGCACCGAGTTGCTCGACCTCTATGACCGCCAGCGCCGCACCGTGGCCATGGAATATGTGCAGAACCTCTCGGTCAAGAACAAGAAGAACCTGGAAGAAAAAGACCTGCCCACCCGGCTGGCGCGCTTTGAAGAGCTGCGCCAGGCGGTGGCCGATCCGGTCAAGGCCAGGGCCTATCTGCTGATGTCATCGATGATCAACAGCATTGCCCGCGCCAACGCGATCACCTGAATTCAGACCGACATCAGCCCTTAGCCCACAGGAGTTTGTATGAAGAACACCCTCTCTCGCCGCACCGCGCTGACCACGCTGGCCGCAGCCGGCCTCGCCGCCGCCCTGCCCAGCCAGGCCCAGAGCACGGGAGCCTGGCCGCAGCGGCCGATTCGACTGATCGTGCCCTTCGCGCCGGGCGGCAATACCGACGGCATTGCACGCCTGACCGCCGAGCGCCTGAGCCAAAGTCTGGGCCAAAGCGTGATTGTTGAGAACCGCGCCGGCGGCAATGGCGCGATCGCAGCCGACGCCCTGACCAAAGCGGCCCCCGACGGCTACACCCTGATGATGGCCGCCATGCCGGTGCTGGCCATCTTGCCGGCGATCACCAAGACCCACTTTGACCCGCTGCGTGACTTTGTGCCGATCAGCATCGTCGGCAGCAACCCATTTGTGATGGCTGTGCACAAGTCGGTGCCGGCCAACAATGTGCGTGAATTTGCCGACTTCATCCGCAAGAACCCGGGCAAGTTCAATTACGCCTCCGGCGGCTCGGGCACGGTCTCGCACCTGTCGGCAGCGCTGTTTGCCAAGCGGGCGAACCTGGACATCGCCCATGTCAGCTATAAAGGCGGCAGCCCGGCGGTGACCGACCTGCTCGGCAACCAGGTGCAGATGTATTTTGGCAACCTGTCTGAGCTCGCCCCGCATGCGGCGGGTGGCCAGATTCGCATCATCGGCGTCTCCAGTTTGCAACGCGCGCGCCAGCTGCCCGATGTGCCCACCGTGGCCGAGTCAGGCTTTGCGGGCTTCAAGACCCTGACCTGGAACGGCCTGGTGGCCCCGGCCGGCACACCCGCAGCGGTGGTCAACCGCATCGCCGCTGCCGTCAAAGACATGGTGGGCCAAAGCGATGCGGTGGCCCGCTTGCAGCAAATGGGGGTCGACCCGATTGGCGATACGCCGGCACAATTTGCCGAGACCCTCAAGGCCGATCTGGCCACCTGGTCAGAGGCAGCGCGGGCCAGCAACCTGAAGGTCGAATAAGAACCGTCCACACCGCGCAGCCATGCTGCGCATCCCCGAGGGAGTCATCATGAGCCTACAGACCCGCACACCGAGCACCGACACCCTGGGCAGCCGCGCCAAAGTGGCGGTGGTGGTGCCTGCCACCAACACCATCGTGCAGCCCGAAATGGAAGCGATGCGCCCGCCCGGAGTGACCAACCATGTCACCCGCATGCGCCTGCCCCCACGGCCCTACGACGACCAGGCCGCCTACAAGAAGGCCCTGGAAACGGAAAAAGGTGAGCTCGAAGAGGCGCTGGAGCTGGTGCTGCTGTGCGAGCCGCATGTGGTGGCGCATGGGCACTCGATCCACTCGTTTCGAGGCGACGCCGAGCAGGCCCTGGCCGAGGAGCAGCGCCTGGAAAAGCTCTGCGGCATTCCCTTCATCACACCCTCGCGGGCGGTGCTGGCGGGTCTGGAGGCCATAGGCCAGCCCAAGCGCATCGCCATCCTCACGCCCTACTGGCCGCCGGCCGACGAGATGATCGCTGCCTTCTTCACCGCCTGCGGCTACCAGGTGGTGAGCACCCATGGGCTCAAGTCCACCGGACCGACCGCCGTGGCTCGCTTTACGAGCGAGCAAATCATGCAAGGCTTTGAGGCGGCCAACCACCCCGACGCCGATGCACTCATCCACGTCGGCACCAACCTGCCGGTCTCAGCCTTGACCCCGCAGATCGAAATCCATCTGGGCAAACCCCTGATCGGCGTCAACGTCGCCACCTACTGGCTGGCCCTGCGTCGGCTGGGCATCAAAGACCCGCTGCCCGGCATGGGTCTGCTGGCCGAGAAGTACTGAGGTCTTGCGAGGGCTGCGCCCCGGCGCGACGGGCCTTCGATCGATTGCTGCTGCTTCATCGACCGCCGCATCGCTGCCAGGGCGCTTCCACGACTTGGCGTGCCCAAAAGGCAGCGCTGCTTCAAATGACCCCCGAGGCTTGAAAGGCGTGTGGGAGCCACGCCCTCGCGGCGATGCGGCGCTGGATCGACAGCCGCTATCGCGCCGGGGCGGCGCTCCCCGCCTTTTCAGGGCGCCGTCTGGGTTCGGGAGGTCGCAGCTTCCGCAGGCCTCGTTCAGTCCGTGACCGGGGGCTTGAGCTCCTCAGACGATGAGCTGCTGCGCGGACGGCCCGCCCGCCGTATGATGCTCGGTTACCTTGGCCAGACCCGCCGCATGAACAACTCCACCGACAGCAAGTATCTGGCTCAGGCTCTGGGCGCGCAGCGCATCAGCGTGCGGGGCGCACGCACCCACAACCTCAAGAACATCGACCTCGACATTCCGCGCAATCAGCTGGTGGTCATCACCGGCCTGTCGGGCTCGGGCAAGTCTTCATTGGCTTTTGACACCTTGTACGCGGAAGGCCAGCGGCGCTATGTGGAGAGCCTGTCGACCTATGCACGGCAGTTTCTGCAGCTGATGGACAAGCCCGATGTCGACCTGATCGAGGGCCTGAGCCCGGCGATCTCCATTGAGCAAAAGGCGGCCTCGCACAACCCGCGCTCGACCGTCGGCACGGTCACCGAGATCCACGATTACCTGCGCCTGTTGTTCGCACGCGCCGGCACGCCCCACTGCCCTGAGCACGATCTGCCCCTGCAGGCGCAAAGCGTGGCCGAGATGGTCGATGCGGTGCTGGCCTGGCCCGAGGGCACCCGGCTGATGGTGCTCGCGCCGGTGGCGCGCGAGCGCAAAGGTGAGTACCTCGACCTGTTTGAGCAAATGCGCGCGCGCGGCTATGTGCGCTTTCGCATCGACGGCCAGATCTACGAGGCCGAGCAGTTGCCGCAGCTCAAGAAGACGGAAAAGCACAGCATCGATGTGGTGATCGACCGGCTCAAGGTGCGGGCCGCAGAGACGGGCGCGGGCGAGCCGCAGTCGCTGCGCCAGCGCCTGGCCGAAAGCTTCGAGGCGGCCTTGCTGCTGGCCGGGGGCAAGGCGGTGGCGCTCGATCTGGACGCGCCGCCCGCGCAGGCCGAGCATCTGTTCAGCGCCCGCTTTGCCTGCCCGCTGTGCGATTACTCGCTGGCCGACATGGAGCCGCGCTTGTTTTCCTTCAACTCGCCGGTCGGCGCCTGTCCGAGCTGTGACGGGCTGGGCCAGCGCGAATTTTTTGACCCAAGCCGGGTGGTCGCCTTTCCGACGCTGAGCCTGGCCAGTGGCGCGATCAAGGGCTGGGATCGGCGCAACGCGCATTATTTTTCTCTCATCGAGAGCCTGGCTCGGCACTATGGTTTTGATGTCGAGCAGCCCTTCGATGAGTTGCCGCCTGCGGTGCAGCAGGTGCTGCTGCTGGGCTCGGGCGAGGAAGAGATCAAGTTCAGCTACCTGATGGAGGCGGGCGAAAAGGCCGGTCGCAAGGTCAGCAAGAAGCATCCCTTCGAGGGCGTGATCCCCAACTTCGAGAGGCGCTGGCGGGAAACCGACTCTACCGTGGTGCGCGACGACCTGTCTCGCTACCGCAGCGTTCAGCTGTGCCCCGACTGCCGGGGGTCGCGCCTGCGGCGCGAGGCCCGCCATGTGTTTCTGCTCGACCCGCACAGCGGCAGCCGCAAGGCCATCTACGACATCAGCGGCGCCACCTTGCAACAGGCACTGGCGTATTTCAAGGACCTGCGCCTGCAAGGCTCCAAGGCCGAGATCGCCGACAAGGTGGTGCGCGAAATCGGGCTGCGGCTGAAGTTTCTCAATGATGTGGGTCTGAACTACCTCAGCCTGGACCGCAGCGCCGAGACCCTGTCAGGCGGCGAATCACAGCGCATACGGCTGGCCAGCCAAATCGGCTCCGGCCTGAGCGGGGTGATGTACGTGCTTGACGAGCCCAGCATCGGCCTGCATCAGCGCGACAACGACCGGCTGATTGCCACGCTGCAGCATCTGCGCGATCTGGGCAACAGCGTGCTGGTGGTCGAGCATGATGAAGACATGATCCGCGCGGCCGACCATGTGATCGACATGGGCCCTGGCGCAGGCATCCATGGCGGGCGGGTGGTGGCGCAAGGCAGTTGCGCCGAGGTGGCAGCCCAGGCCGACTCGCTGACGGGCCGCTACCTCAGCGGCGCGCAGACCATTGCGGTGCCGCGCAGGCGCACACCCTGGCTGCCGGTGGCCGATGCGCCCCCACCGCAGGCCCGGGGCAAAGGCAAGGCGCCGGCGGCGCCGGCCCTACAGGCGCTGCGCATCGTCGCGGCCACCGGCCACAACCTCAAGAAGGTCACGGTGGATTTTCCGGTCGGCCTGCTGACCTGCGTCACCGGGGTGTCGGGCTCGGGCAAGTCCACCTTGGTCAATGACACGCTCTATACATCCGTCGCCCGCCATCTGTACCGCTCGCAGGAAGAGCCGGCGCCGCATGAGGCGATCGAAGGCCTGGAGTACTTTGACAAGGTCATCAATGTCGACCAGTCGCCGATAGGCCGCACCCCGCGTAGCAACCCGGCCACCTATACCGGCCTGTTCACCCCCATCCGCGAGCTGATGGCCGAGATGAACGCCGCCAAGGAACGCGGCTACGGCCCGGGGCGCTTTTCCTTCAATGTGGCCGGCGGTCGCTGCGAAGCCTGCCAGGGCGATGGCATGGTCAAGGTGGAGATGCACTTTCTGCCCGACGTGTACGTGCCTTGCGATGTCTGCCATGGTCAGCGCTACAACCGCGAGACGCTGGAGATCGCCTACAAGGGCCGCAACATCGCGCAGATCCTGGACATGACGGTCGAGACGGCGGCGCAGTTTTTCA
>JBAXEN010000046.1:0-17789 GCA_037140415.1 Betaproteobacteria bacterium
GCGCACCCAGGCTGGCCAGCATGCTCGCCGCTGCGCTTTGCTGCTGCTGCGGCGGCAAAAAACGCACCGTAGCCGTATAGGTGGGTGCGACCGCGAAGGCAATGCCCAGGGCAGCCAAACCCGCGAGCAAGGGGCCGAGGATGAGCAGGCGCAGGTTGTCGGCGACCGTCTGCAGCAGATCGAGCAGGCTGATCTCGTCGCCCTCTGGCGCGCTGATGGGGCTGGAATCGTTCATGCCGTCCTTGCCTTCTATCAGTTGCCCAAGGTCTTGAATGCAGCCGCACCAAGGCCAAAATTGGCCAGAATCTGCGTCCAGTCCTTGGCCGCCCGAATCAGGAAGTTGTATCGGCTTTCCCGGTCGAGCATGGCCGGCACCACCACCGTATCTCCGGGCATCAGCTCGATCGATTCAAAACCGCCCCGACCGAAGAAACCACCCCGGTCACGTCGGGCGACGATGCTGCCGTCTGCACGCAACAAAAAGGCTTGATCGGGCTCGGCATCCTCGGTCAGACCGGCCGCCCGGACGACCTCCCCGACCGTCTTGCCCGAGCGGTGTATGAACACGTTTTCATTGTTGACCGAGCCCATGGCCGCCACAAAGCCCGGCGACGCCGGCACCACAATGCGGTCGCCGTCTTCGAGCGGCAAGGCCGGCAAGGCCGCCAGTTCACGCGCCTTGGGGTCCAGCTCCAAAGCCACCCGTCCGTTGCTCCGGAGCTGACGCAAGCGTTCGATTTGGCTGCGCAGCTGCGCCTGCTGCGCAGCCAGCGTCGCCTGCACCTGAGCGGCGCGATCGCCGGTGGCATTGGCCGCTTGCCCCGTGGCTTGTGATTGAGCCTGAGCCTCCAGCCGGCGAACCAGCGCGTCCAGGTTTTCCTGCTGGCGCTGGCGCACCGACTCGCGGGTAAATTCAGTGCCAAAAAGGTAGGCCTGCGGCGTCAGGCCGCCGACCCGGGCAATCAGCTGCGCAATGGTCTCTCCCGGCTCACTTTGGTAGATGCCAGGGGCCGCCACCTCGCCCTCAAGGCGCACCAGGCGGGTGCGGCGATTGACCGGCAGACGCAGGTCGGTATTGCTGAAGATGGTCACGACGTCGCCAGGCTGCAGGGGCAGGTTTTGGGCTGCGTCCTTCTGGAGCACCAACCGCCCCAGGTTGAAAGGCAGCACCTGGGTGCTCAAGCGCTCCTTGTCCATGCGCTCGATGACCGCATAGTCCCAGTTGATTTCGTCGGCCAGTCCACGCACCCGCTCGATCAATTTACCGCCAGCGGCCAAGGTTTGCAGGTTTTGTACCAGCAGGTTCTTACGGCTGTGATAGCCCGGGGTGATGAGAGCCTCGCGCTCGGGCAACAGGTCGAGCAGGCGCATGCCTTCAAACCAGCGGTAGCGCAGCGACTGCGCGACCGTGCCTTGCAGGGTCACCGCATTGGCAAAGGCCGGGCTGACCGGCAAGACGGTCAACACATCGCCGTCGCGCAGGGCCGTCTGTAGGCCAAGGGCATCGAGGGTGATGTCGAGCACCTGCCGCGGCGGTGTGCGGTCGCTCAAAATGCGCTCCAGCAAGGCCTTGCGCGGGTCGGCCAGCGCAGGCAGGCCGCCGGCTTGGCCCACGATTTCGCCCACCGTACTGCCGCCCGGTTTGAGCTCGTAGATAGCGGACTGATCCATCGCCCCGGTCAGGGCCACCCGCGGGCCTGCTGGGGCCATGACGATCACATCGCCAGTTTGCAGCGACACATCGCGCCCCTTGTCGCCCTTGCCGATGAACTCATAGAGGTCCAGCGTGGTGATGGTTTGACCGCCGCGCCTGAGCTGGATATTGCGCATCGAACCGTTGGCATTGGGACCACCGCTGGCAAAGACCGCATTGATCAAGGTGCTCAGGCTCGAAAGCTGGTAGGTACCCGGCTGCTGCGCCTGACCGACCACATAGACCTGAATCGCCCGCAGCCGGCCCATGCTGGCGCTGAGGCTGAAATTGGTGAACACCCGGCTCAGACGAGCGCGCAACACCGACTCCAGCTCCTGCAGCGGCACGCCGGCCAGCATCACCACGCCGACCCGGGGCAGGCTGATTTGGCCCTGGCGGTCGATCACATGGCTGCCAACGTAATCGACCGCTCCCCAGACCTGCACCCGCAGCTCATCACCGACGCCCAGCACATAGTTGGCCGGAGCCGGCAAGGCCGTGTCTGGCGCGTAGGCTTGGGGCTGGCTGAACAGCTCGCCGCCATAAATCGGCAGCGAGCGGCCAGTGGCGTCCTGCACAAAGCGCTGGAACTGATTGGGCTGCGCTCTGGCTGCAGGAGGCCGAAGCTGGCTTTCCGGCGCGGCGGCCGGTGCGCTGAGCGGCGCCGCGCTGGGCGCATTCATGCTGGGCGCATTTATGCCAGGCGCGTTCATGCCGGGCGGAATCATGCCAGGGGAATTCGTGCCAAACGACAGTGGATCTGCGGCTGCGCGCGCAGCCGCTGCATTGGCACCGGCAGGCACGAAGGCAGTGCCCCAGCCAGGGGTTTGGGCGCTGACACCCAGGCTGGCCATCACAAGGGGCAGGATACGAATGATGTTCTTCAGCATGAGACCCCAAAACACGATTTCAAACAGACACAGCCCGGCAGCCCAAAGAGCTAGTTGGCAACCCGGTCAGTCACGCCACCGAAGCGCCTATCCTTGTCGGCAAACCAGGCCAGCGCCCTGTCCATTTCGTGGATGGAAAAATCAGGCCAGAGCACATCGCTGAAATACAGCTCAGCATAGGCCAGCTGCCACAAAAGGAAGTTGCTGATGCGCGATTCGCCACCGGTGCGTATGAGCAGGTCGGGGTCGGGGGCATGGGCCATGCTCAAAAACGGCGTCAGATCCTCTTCCGACAGCGCATCGGCCGATCGACCGGGATGCGCCAAATGCCAGCGACGCACCGCTTCGACCAGGTCCCAACGACCGCCATAGTTGGCCGCCACCGTCACAGTGATGCGCTTGTTGTCTGCCGTCTCGCGTTGGGCGTCGGCAATCAAATTGCGCAGTCGGGTATCGAAGCGAGAAATATCGCCAATCACCTTCAAACGCACGCCTTCCATGCGCATGGCGCGAATTTCTTTTTCCAGATAGAGCACGAACAGGCTCATCAGGCTGGAGACCTCTTCGGCCGGTCGCTTCCAGTTCTCCGAGCTGAAGGCAAACAGGGTGAGATAAGCAACGCCCCGATCGGCGCAGTGATTGATCAAGGCTTTGACCTGGCGCGCACCACTGCTGTGACCGAAGGTGCGCGGCAGCCCGCGCTGCTTGGCCCAACGACCATTGCCGTCCATGATGACGGCCACATGCCGGGGCACCGCTGCATCGGACTGCGGCCACAGTGGGGTCGGATCATTCAAACCAGATTCCTTGGGACATACCAGCACAGTTCCTGGCAAAAAGTTCCATTTTATAGCTTGTCAAATGTAAAATTATTTGACGTTAAATAATTACTGTGTCATCAAGCCTTGGGCAGGGTCACACCGACTTGGCCCTGGTACTTACCGCCCCGGTCCTTGTAGGAGGTCTCGCAGACCTCGTCGCTTTCAAAAAACAGCACCTGCGCACAGCCCTCGCCGGCATAGATGCGCGCCGGCAGCGGCGTGGTGTTGGAGAACTCCAGCGTCACATAACCCTCCCACTCCGGCTCGAAAGGCGTCACATTGACAATGATGCCGCAGCGCGCATAGGTGCTCTTGCCCAGGCAGATGGTCAGCACATTGCGCGGGATCCTGAAATATTCGAGGGTGCGGGCCAAGGCAAAGCTGTTGGGCGGGATGATGCAGCTGTCGCCATGAAAGTCGACGAAGCTTTTTTCGTCAAAATTCTTGGGATCCACCACCGTCGAATGGATGTTGGTGAACACCTTGAACTCGGGGGCACAGCGGATGTCATAGCCATAGCTGCTGGTGCCGTAGCTGATGATCTTGCGCCCATCCTCGGCCTGCCGAACCTGGCGCGGCTCAAACGGCTCGATCATCCCGTGCTGCTCGGCCATGCGGCAGATCCACTTATCGCTTTTGATGCTCATCGGGCTTCCTCTGTGACTGCTTATTGTAGGCAGTGGGTCGGTCTGGGAACCACCCTGAGCGGGCCCAGCCTCAAAGCGGCGGCTGGCCAGCCACCACGGTGCGCTCGATCACGCGGTCATCGCCCAAGGCAATCAGCGCAAACAGCAACTCGTCAACGCTGCACGCCTGCTGGACGCGGCGAGCCAGCAGTGCGGTGGCGCCCGGATTGAGCACCACAAAATCGGCTTCGCAGCCCGGCAGCAAGTTACCCACCACGCCCTCAAGCCCCAAAGCCCGGGCGGCGCCGGCGGTGTGCGCCCACCAGAGCTCGTCTGGCCTCAGTGAGACACCTGCTTTGCCCCGACTGTCGCGCCCAACATAGTAAGCGGCCATCATGGTGTGAAAAGGGCTGAAACTGGTGCCACCTCCAACATCGCTGGCCAGCCCGTGCAGCATCCCCGCCCGCTGGGCAGCGGCATGGTCGAACATGCCACTGCCCAAAAACAGATTGCTGGTCGGACAGACGGCTGCGGCCGCGCCACTGGAGCGCATCAAGGCGCGATCGTCGTCGTCAAAATGAATGCAGTGCGCGTACACGCTGCGCGATCGCAGCAGGCCAAACTGCTCATAAACCGCCAGGTAGCTGCGGGCCTTGGGATGGAGCTCGCGCACCCAGGCGATCTCATCGAGGTTTTCCGACACATGCGACTGCACCCACACATCGCTGTAGCGAGCGGCCAACTCGCCAGCGCCGGCCAGCTGCGCATCGCTGCAGCTGGGCACAAAACGCGGTGTGATGGCATAGCCCAGGCGATCGCGCCCGTGCCAGCGCCCAATCAGGGCCTCGGTATCGAGCAGGCTGCGCTCAGTCTGATCACGCACCCCATCGGGCGCATGCCGGTCCATCAGGCATTTGCCGGCGATCAGCCGCAGTCGACGCGCCTGCGCAGCGCCCATGAGCGCATCGACCGATTCGGGGTGGGAGCTGCAAAAAGTCAGCGCCGTCGTCACACCCTGGCGCTGCAATTCATCCAGAAAGAAGGACGCGAGCTCGCCCGCATGAACCGGATCAACAAAGCGCGCCTCCTGCACAAAGGTGTAGTTCTCCAGCCAGGGCAGCAGCCCCTCGGCCGGCGAGGCGATCACATCGACCTGCGGGTAGTGGATGTGCAGATCAATGAAGCCGGGCGCGATGATGCGACCCGGCCAGTGCGTCACAACTTCATCGCTATGCGCATGCGCCAGCGCTGACCAGGCGCCGACGGCGCGCACCCTTTGCACCCCGGCCTCATCGGCCCGCGTCAGCAACAGGCCATCGGCCTCATACCTCAGACTGTGGTCGGCTGAAAAATACAGCAAGGCGGCGCGGTAGGCAGGCATGGGCTCTAGGTTAGCGGATTCCGCAGGCCTCGCCATACGCCGGCTCAGATGAACGCCATCACACTGGACCGATCCCATCATGGCCGCCGGTCATCGCCCCGTGGGCGAGACGCGGGGTCTCAGCGCGGCAGGCCGCCCTGCACGCCCTGCACCAACACATTCATCCCGAGGATCTGCTCGTCGCTGAGCACCCCCCGTGCGGCAATGAACACAGCGCCACTGGCATCAAGCACCGGCTTGTCGGCCGCCGCAAAAGGATGGAGGCGCCCCCCTGCCATGTCGGCCTGGCGCGCCAGCACCTCCTGGCGCACCGCCTGCGGCACCCGCGATCCGAACTCACCGACACGCACCATGCCCTGTCGTACCCCGCCCCACAGCGACTGGCTCTGCCAGCGGCCGTCGAGCACCGCCTGAGCGCGCGAGATGTAGTACTCGCTCCACTGGTGGGTGACCGCCAGCACCTGCGCGTCGGGGGCCACATGACGCATGTCCGAGTGATAGGCAATGGCCAATTTGCCGCGCTCCTGCGCAGCCCGCATGACCGCGGTTGAGGCGGTGTGGAAGGCCAGCAGATCGACGTCCTGATTGAGCAGGGTCAGGGCCGCTTCACGCTCGCGCGCCGGATCGAACCAGCTCTGCAGCCAGACCACCTTGACCACCGCATCGGGTCGCACCGAGCGCATACCCAAAGCGAAGGCATTGATGCCCTGGAGCACCTCAGGGATCGGAAAGCCGGCCACATAGCCGGCGACGCCGCTGCGGCTCATCCGGCCGGCGGCAATACCTGCAAGGTAGCGGCCCTCGTAATAGCGGGCATTGGCCACGGCCACATTGACCGCCGTCTTGTAGCCGGTCAATGACTCGAATTTGACCTCTGGGTACTCCCGCGCCACCTTGAGCGTGGGCTCCATATACCCAAAGCTGGGGGTAAAGATCAGCCCGTAGCCCTGCTGCGCCAAGTCTCGGATCACCCTTTCGGCGTCGGCCCCCTCGGCCACGTTCTCAACCGCCCGCGTCTGCACCCGGGCGCCCAGGGCTTTTTCCAGCGCCAGGCGCGCGTCCTCGTGCTGCCGGACCCAGCCCGCCTCGGTGACCGGCGCCACATGAACGACAGCCACCTTCAGCGGGGGCTTGGCTGCAGAGCCAGGCTGAGCTAGGGCCGATAAACAGGAAAAGGCCGCCGCAAGTGCGGCCAGGAGGTTTTTGTACATGGTGTTCCTCGACATGGCCCCAGATGAAAAAATCGCCAGCGCGCGGGACAGCTGCACTGACGATGGGCGGGATTGTAGGCGGAGGCGTGGCCGCATCAGGGAAACTACCCATAAACGGTCAGACCAAATCATTGATTCAGTCTCTTAGTCAATTTAAGATACTGGCTAGTAAATCAATAGCAGGATGCCGGGGACCACCCCGGCCGAGGGAGAATTTTCATGACCAGCAAGTGCCTGCAACCGGGGCAAGCGGCAAGGGCCACAGCCGGGGCGCCGCCCGTGATCGGGCTCGGCCTATGAGCACAGTTCGTCATGTAGCGGTGATCGGCGCGGGAGCAGCCGGCCTGTGCGCGGCCAAGCATCTGCTGGCCCGCGGCCAACAGGTCACCGTTTTTGAATACGGTGGCTACATCGGGGGCCTGTGGGTCTATGACAACGACAACGGCATGAGCCCAGCGTATCAGTCGCTGCACCTTAACTCCGAACACAAAGTCACAGCCTACGAAGACTTCCCCTTTCCCCCAGGCTCCCCGCTCTACCCGGACCATGCCCAGGTCACCGCCTATCTGCGCGCCTATGCCGAAAAATTCGGCCTGATGCCCCATATTCGCCTGCACGCACCGGTGACTGGCGTTGAACCTGTCGATCAGGCGGGACAACGCAAGTGGCGGGTCGAGGTCAAGGGCGAGTCGGCGGGCCTGTTTGATGCCGTGGTGGTGGCCAGCGGACACCAAAACGTGCCGCGCCACCCGCCGTTTGCGACCCAGTTCGAAGGCCAATACCTGCATGCCCACGACTACCGGCTGCCCGAGCCCTTCAAGGGCAAAAAGGTGCTGGTGGTCGGTATCGGCAACAGCGCCTGCGACATCGCCTCCGACATCGCACCGCACACCCGCGATGCGGTGGTGGCTGCCCGCTCGCCGGTGCTCTTGATGCCACGCATGTTCCTGGGCGTGCCGACCTCGCGGGTCCTGGCCAAGCTGGAAAAGCCCTGGATGCCCTGGGCGCTGCGGCGGCTGATCCGCACCACCCTCTCGCGCCTGGCCTTCGGCACCATGGAGCAGTGGGGCTTTCGCACCCCTCAGACCCGCACCCATCCGGCCGGCCACCACCTGCTCATGGGTCATTTCGTTTGGGGTCGGCTGCGCGCCAAGCCCGGCATCGCCAAGGTCCAGGGGCGCCAGGTCAGCTTTGACGACGGCAGCAGCGAGGAATTCGATACCCTGATCGCCGCCACAGGCTATCTGGTGGAGCTGCCCTTCCTGCCGGCCAACTGCTCGCCCATGGAAGAGCACTGGATCAATTTGTACCAGCGCGTGGTGCATCCCCAGCAAAAGGGCCTGTATTTCGTCGGCTTTTTCAACGTCAGCGGCGGCGGCAACATCCGCATGATGGACGACCAGTCGCGCTGGGTCACCGACCTGGTGACCGAGCAGGCCCGGCTGCCCTCGCCCCAGGCCATGCGGGAAGAAATCCTGGCCGATCGGGCGCTGGTGCAAAAGCGCTACCCCGACAGCCCCCGCTACGGCCTGGAACTCGACCCGCTGGACTACCGCCGCTCGCTGGCCAAGGCCATGCGAAAGTAAGCCCCCAGCCTGCACCAAGGACCGCCCATGAGCCATACCTCCACCGAATCCTTTGGCCTGCAAGGCCAGACTGCCGTGGTGACCGGTGCCGGCAGCGGCATAGGCCGCGCCTGTGCCCTGGCCTTGGCTGGCGCCGGCGCAGCGGTGCTGCTGCTCGACCTCAACGAAGAGGGCTTGCAGACCACCGAGCGGCAAATTGCCGAGCAAGGCGGGCGCAGCGTGCTGCAGCGCTGCGACACCTCGGATCCCGAGCAGGTGGCCCAGGCCGCGGCCACCTGCGAGCGCGAACTGGGACACTGCACGGTGCTGGTCAATGCCGCGGGCATCCTGCGGCCAGGCGCCCTGGATGAATTGCCGCTGGCCGAATGGAACAAGCTGCTGTCGGTCAACCTGACCGCCTATTTCATTTGCGCCCAAACCTTCGGGCGCCAGATGCGCCACGCCAAGCGCGGAGCCCTGGTGCACATTGCCTCCATCGCCGCCGATCATGCCACCCCTTTCAGCGGCGCCTACAGCGTGGCCAAGGCCGGTGTGGTCATGCTGTCGCGCCAACTGGCCATCGAATGGGCGCCGCACGGCATCCGCAGCAATGTGGTCAACCCGGGCCTGACCGAAACCGGCATGACCGCCCCCTTTCACACCGACGCCGACGTGGTGCGCCGGCGCGGCGCGGCCATTCCGCTGGGCCGCATCGGCCAGCCGCAGGACATCGCCCGCGCCGTCCTGTTTCTCAGCAGCAATCTGGCCGAGTACATCACCGGCCAGGACATCACGGTCGACGGGGGCTTCGTGCGCTCGATCATGGCCACCATTCCGCGGCCCGGCTACGAGCGCCGCTAGCCCCCACCAGGAGATCACCATGCCCGCCTACGATCCCGATCTGGCCCGCCTGCTCGAACTCGGCCGCCAAGCCGGCCGCCCGCCCTTTGAGGCGCTGACCCCCGACCAGGCCCGCCAGGCCTATGCCGGCACCTGGGACATCCTGCAGCCGCCGGCTCAAGAAGTCGCGTCGGTGCGCGACATCAGCATCCCCTCACCGACCGGCGACTTGAAGCTGCGCATCTACCGCGGCGCCGGCACGGCTGCCGATGCCGTCCTGCCAGCGGTGCTCTATATGCACGGCGGAGGCTGGGTGATCGGCAATCTCGACAGCCACGACCGCCTGTGCCGCCAGCTCGCCAATGAGGCGCAAATCTGCGTGGTGTCGGTGGACTACCGGCTGGCGCCCGAACACCCCTTCCCGGCCGCCGTCGACGATTGTGCGCACGCCTGGCGCTGGCTGCACGGGCAGGCAGCAGAACTCCATGTGGATCCGGCTCGCCTGGGTGTGGCCGGCGACAGCGCCGGCGGCAACCTGGCGGCGGTGCTGGCCCTGATGGCCCGCGACGGCGATCTGCCCGCATGCAAGATGCAGGCCCTGGTCTACCCGGTCACTGACCTGACGGCTTCGTCGCCCGGCTACCAACGGGTGACCGCCGGCGTGCCGCTGACCGACAAGACCATGCATTACTTCTTAGACCACTACACGCCCCGCGCCGAGGACCGACGTCATTGGCACGCCTCGCCGGCTTTTGCGCCCAGCCTGGCCGGCCTGCCCAAGACCCTGGTGCTCACCGCCGCGCACGACCCGCTGTGCGAAGAAGGCCGCGATTACGCCCGCCGCCTGGAAGAGGCCGATGTGGCGGTCACCAGCGTCCATCTGGCCGACCATATGCACGGCATGCTGACCCACGGCAAGATGGTCAAGGCCGGGGTGTTGATGTCAGGCTTTGTCTGCCAGTGGATTGCACTGGCCCTGCGCCAGGGCTGAGCCCGGCCCTCTTTGTGCCTAAACCTATGAACGCTAGCACCTCCCAACGCCCCCATTTTGATGCCGTGGTCATCGGCGCCGGTTTTGCCGGCCTCTACATGCTGCACCGCTTGCGCCTGCTGGGTCGGCGCGCGCATGTGTTTGAGGCTGGCGACGGCGTTGGCGGCACGTGGTACTGGAACTGCTACCCCGGCGCCCGCTGCGACGTCGACAGCATGCAGTATTCCTACTCCTGGTCACCCGAGCTGCAACAAGAATGGAAGTGGACCGAGCGCTATCCAGCGCAAGCCGAAATCCTGCGCTACATCAACCATGTGGCCGACCGCTTTGATCTGCGGCGCGATATCAGCCTGAATTCCAAAGTCAGCGCAGGGCAGTGGCTGGCTGACGAGCAGCGCTGGCTGGTGCGCACTGAGCAGGGCCAGCAGGCCACCTGCGACATTCTGATTACCGCCACCGGCTGCCTGTCCGAGTCGCGCCTGCCGGCCATCGAAGGACTCGATGGCTTCAAGGGCCGCATGTATCACACCGGTCGCTGGCCCAAGGAGCCGGTGGACTTCACCGGCTTGCGCGTGGGCGTCATGGGCACCGGCTCCTCGGGCATACAGGCTATTCCGCAGCTGGCCAAGCAGGCCAAGGAACTGTACGTATTTCAGCGCACGCCCAACTTCAGCGTGCCGGCCTGGAACGGCCCGATCGATCCAGCCCATCAACAAGACTGGCTCGCCAACTACCCCAAGTACCGGGATCAGGCGCGCAACACCCGCTCGGGCATCATGTATGAATACGGCACCCAATCGGCGCTGGAGATGAGCGACGAGGCCCGCGCCGAGGAAATGGAACGGCGCTGGCGCAAGGGCGGTACCAATTTTGCGCACTCCTTCAACGACACCTTCACCAACCGCCAATCCAACGAATTGCTCAGCGACTTTGTGCGAGGCAAGATTCGCCAGCTGGTCGGAAATCCGGCGGTGGCCGAAAAGCTGCTGCCGCACGACCATGGCATCGGCACCAAGCGCATCTGCGTTGACACCGGCTACTACCAGACCTACAACCTGCCCAACGTCAAGCTGGTCGATCTTCGGGCCACGCCGATCGAGCGCTTCGACGCCGACGCGGCCATCACCAGCGAGGGCCGCTTCGAGCTCGACGCCATGGTGTTTGCCACCGGCTACGACGCGGTCACCGGCGCGCTCGAACGCCTGAACCTCGTGGGCGAAAACGGCAAGACCTTCAAGCAGCTGTGGCAATCGGGCCCGACCTCCTATTTGGGCTTGATGACGGTGGGCTTTCCCAACCTGTTCACCATCACCGGCCCGGGCAGCCCGTCCATCTTGACCAATGTGATCGTCTCGATCGAGCAGCATGTCCAATGGATTGCCGACTGCCTGGCTTTCATGGATCAGCAGGGCCACAGCCGCATCGACCCCCAGCAAGCGGCGCAGGACCAGTGGGTCAAGCACGTGCAAGAGGTGGCATCGGGCACCTTGTTCGTCAGTGCCAATTCCTGGTACATGGGGGCCAATATTCCGGGCAAACCCCGGGTTTTCCTGCCTTATATCGGCGGCTTTTCCACCTACGCTTCGCTCTGCCAGGATGTGGTTCAAAAAGGCTACGAAGGGTTCGTATTTTCCAAAACAAAGGCTGTGGCTGGCCCGTAAAGCGTTCACGCGCTGGGGCAGGGTCTGAGGCCACATCCGTCCATCGATTCATTCCATTCATCAACCCGAGAGGAGATCTCATGCACAACCCAAAAAATGAACAGCGCAGCCCACTGCGCAAGCGACTGCTGACGGCACTGGCCGCCGGCACCTTGGCGCTGAGCGCACAAGCCCAATTTGAAGCGCCGGCCGAAGGCGTTTACAAGGACCGCGTCGACTGGGGCGTGATGATGGACCTGAGCGGCCCGGCCTCGGGCTCGCAGGGCATCTGGACCAATGGTTTTCAGGCCTATATACGCAGCCTCAATGAAAAAGGGGGCATCAACGGCCGCCGCATCAACGTGCTGGCCGAAGACAGCCGCTTCAACCCGGCGCAAGACAAGATCAACTATGAAAAGCTGAGCACCCAGACGCCCGTGCTGGCCATCTCGGGCATGGGCTCATCGAGCTCTCAGGTCTCGCTGGCGCCAACCATCCGCGGCGGCACGATTCCCATCGTCGGCACCTACACCCACACCAAGCCCCTGTCAGAGCCCGTCTCGCCCCTGGTCTATGGCGGCTTTTGCACCTATCCTGAAATGGCCAAGGCCGGCGTGGGCTACATGACCGACAAGCTCAAGGTCAAAAACCCCAAAGTGATGGTGGTCTCGATCGAGAGCGCTGGCGGCGTCGAATACGCCCAATTCATCGCCGATGCCGTCAAGAAATACGGCGGCAGCTCCTCCTTGGTGACCATGAAGATCACCGCCGCTGACGTCACACCGCAGGTGCTGGAAATCGTCAAGCAAAAGCCTGACTTCATCACCATCTACGGTGTGGGCAACACGTCCATCCTGACCATGAAGGCCATGCAACAGTACGGCCTGAAGATTCCGGCCTTCGGCATCTCCTACCTGCTGTCGCCACAGATCTACGCCGCCATTGGCCCTGAGGCCGGTGCCAACTACAACGTGATCAGCTGCTTCACCCCCGGTGGCGCCGACCAGTCGGCCGGCAACCGCGAGATGATGGCCGCGGCCGACAAATACAACCACAGCAACATGAAGGAAGACATCAACTATGTGGCCGGCTGGGTGGTCGGCCAGATGGCTGCGCAGGCTCTGCAGTTGGCAGGCCCCCAGCCGACCCGCGCCAAGCTGGTCGAAGCGATGAACAAGGGCTTTACCGTCAATAGCAACGGCCTGGCCGCACCCATCGTCCTGACACCGACCGACCACGCCGGGCCTTCGCGTTTTCGCATGATCGGTTATGACTATGGCGCCAAGAAGTATGTTTCCTTCGGCGAGTTTGCCGATTACGAAAAATACATGAAGTAATCAGGCACACCAGGGTCACCTCAGCATGTTCATACAAGTTCTCCTCAGTGGCATTGCGCTTGGCAGCATCTATGGACTGGTGGCCCTGGGTTTTGCGGTGGTCTTCAAAGCCACCGACGTCTTCAACTTTGCCCAGGGGATGTTCGTGGCCTTCGGCGCCTATTTCGCCGTCACCACCATCAACCTGCTGGGCCTTCCTTTTCCCATCGCGGTAGCCGCCATCATTGCCGCTGCCGCGGCCCTGGGCGTGATCATCCACATCGTGTTGATACAGCCCCTGTCGGGCCGGCCGATGCTGTCGGTGATCATGCTCACCATCGCCCTGTCCATTGTGATGAGGGCTGTCATTGAAATCCTCTACGGTGTGCAGGCGCGCACGCTGAGCACGCCCATGCCCACCGGCATTTTCATCATCGGTGACGTGCGGGTCTCACAGCTGCACCTGGTCGCTGCCAGCGTGAGTTGGCTGTGCATGGCCGCCTTCGGTGCCTTCTTCAAGTTCACATCCATTGGCCTGCTGATGCGGGCCACGGCTGACGGCCATGAGGCGGCGCTGGTGTCGGGCGTCAACGTCAAGGTGATGAACCGGCTGGCCTGGGCCATCGGCGCGTCGCTTGCAGCCATCGGCGGCATCTTTTTAGGCCAGTTGCAGATCGTCTCGACCGAGCTCGAGCATATCGGTCTGCTGGCACTGCCGGCCGTGGTCATTGGCGGCATGCAAAGCATACCCGGCGCCATCATTGGCGGCCTGCTGGTGGGCCTGATCGAACAAATGTCGGCCACCTACATCTCGCCCAAGTCCAGCGACATCGTGGTTTATATGCTGCTGCTGATGATCCTCATGGTTCGCCCCTGGGGCCTGTTTGGCCAGCGCGAACTCGGCCGAGTCTGACCCCATCTACCCGCCTCAATTCCAATGACTGCGACCGTCCTTCGATCTGGCCTGCCCCACGCGAGCGCCTCCTCGCCCTGGCGCTGGCTCTGGCTGGCCCTGGCTGCGGCCCTGCTGCTGTATCTGCCGATCCTGCTGACCGAGCGGCAGATCTTCGGTTTTCGCCTGTCCAACATGATGCTGCTCAACATTGGCCTGAGCCAGGTCAATCTGATGCTGATCACCATCCTTGGCGCCTTATCGCTGAACTACCTGACCGGCTCGGCCGGACTGATTTCCATCGGCCATGCGGCTTTTTATGCGGTCGGCGCCATGACGGCAGCCATCACCGGTTCGCAATGGGGCTGGCCCTTCCCCTTGGTGCTCCTGGCCGCCGGCCTGTGCGGAGCCTTTGCCGGGCTGCTGGCCGGCTTGCCCTCACTGCGGGTGCGCGGCCTGTATTTTGTGCTGTCGACCTTCGCGGTGCACTACATCGTGGTCTTTGCCTTCCAGGAGTATCAGTTCAAATTCTTCGACGTGGTGGGAGTACCCTACAAGAACGCCACGCTCGGCTCCTGGGTGCTGAGCACGCCGATGCGCTGGTATTTCTTCCTGCTGCCCCTGGTGGTCCTCATCTACTGGCTGCTGCGCAACAGCCTGAGCACCCGTGAAGGCCGGGCCATGCAGGCCATGCGCGACCATGAGCTGGCCGCCACCGCCAACGGCATTGATGTGCGTTTTCTCAGGCTCAAAGCCTTTGCCCTGAGTTCGGCCATCGCTGCGGTGGGTGGGGCACTCTACGCCTACTACCTGAGCAACGTGACTTCAGAGTTTTTTGGCATTCAATTTGCCATCCAGTTCATTGCCATGATCATCATCGGAGGCATGGGCTCGCTGCCCGGTGCGGTGGTCGGGGCGGCCGTCTGGTTGCTTCTGCCCTCCATCATCACCGGACTGACTGCACAAGCGGGTGACACCACCGGCTTGCTGCGCAGCGTACTGGTCGATCACAAACCCCAATTGGTACAGGCTATTTTTGGCATGCTGGTCATCGTGCTGCTGATTTTTGCCCCCTGGGGCATTGCCGGCATGGCCACCCGACTCAAGGCCCGCGCGGCCGCCTGGTGGAGCCGCACATGAGCGATGCACTTGAACTGCGCGATCTGTCGGTGCGCTACGCCCGCAAGGGCTTTGCGCTGGACGGCGTGAATCTGACCATCCCCAAGGGCAGCATCGTGGCCTTGCTGGGTGCCAACGGCGCCGGTAAAACCACCATGATCCGTGCGATTTCCGGCCTGCTGCCTCTGCACAGCGGCCAAATCACCGGCGGCAGCATCACCATGGAAGGCCAATCGATCCTGGGGCTGCCTTCGCACAAGCTGGTGCGCATGGGTTTGGGCCAGGTGCCCGAGGGCCGGCTGGTCTTCAAACAACTGACCGTGGAAGAAAACCTGCGGGTGGGCGCAGCTGTGTTGCCCAAGTCCACCGAAAAGGAACGCATGGACGCGGTGTACGAACTTTTCCCGCGGCTGCTGGAGCGGCGCACACAGGCTGCCGGTTGGCTCTCCGGCGGCGAGCAGCAGATGCTGGCCCTCGGTCGTGCGCTGGTCACACGGCCGCGCCTGCTGCTGGTCGACGAGCTCTCGCTCGGACTGGCTCCTCTGATCGTCAGCGCCATCTACAAGCAGCTCAAGCTGGTCGGTGAGACCTTGGGGGCATCTATTTTGGTGGTGGAACAAAACGCCAGACTGGCACTGGATTTTGCGAGCACCGCCTATGTGCTCGAACGCGGCCGCATCACCTTGTCGGGCAGCGCGCAAGAAGTTGCCAGCAGTGACCTGGTGCGCGAGTCCTACCTGGGCGTGGCCAAGGAAGGAGGCGCGGCATGAGCCAGGACCTGCTCCAGATCAAGGACCTGCTGATGCAATTTCAGGGCCTGACCGCCTTGGACCGGGTCAGTTTCGGCATGGCCGCAGGTTCCATCACGTCGCTGATGGGCCCCAACGGCGCCGGCAAGACCACCTTGTTCAACTGCGTCACCGGGATGTACACACCCACCGGCGGGCAGGTGCATTTCGAAGGCCAAGACATCACCGCCCGAGCAGCGCATGTGGTCTCGCGCCACGGCATTGCTCGCACTTTTCAGAATCTGGCCTTGTTCGGTGGCCTCAGCGTGATCGACAACCTGCTGGTGGGCACCTATTTGCAAGGCAGCTCCGGCCTGCTGCAAGGCGCTTTCCTGAGCCCCCAGGCGCGCCGGGAAAAGCGCGAAGGGCTGGAGGCCGCCCACACCGTGCTCAACTATTTGGGGCTGACCGAGACCGCCGACCAGTTTCCAGGCGAGCTGTCCTACGGGCGCCAAAAGCAACTTGAATTCGGCCGGGCGCTGATGCAAAAAGCCAAGCTGGTGCTGCTCGACGAACCCATGGCCGGCATGAGCAGCTCGGAAAAAGAAGTCATGACCGATCTGATCAAACGGGTGCGCGCCGAGATGGGTGTGAGCTTCCTGCTGGTCGAGCATGATGTGCCGGTGATCATGGACATCTCCGACAAGATCGTGGTGCTCGACTTCGGCCGCAAGATCGCCGAAGGTACGCCCGCGCAGGTGCAAAACGACCCGGCGGTGATCGCTGCCTATCTGGGCAGCTGAGGATCGGTCTACAGCCTCAGCTGCGCAGATCTGCTGGCAGCGGCAACAGCCCTTTGGGCTTGCGCTTTTTGAGCCCCTTGGCCTGCACCATGGCCAGCACCAGCGCAGCCACTCGCTCGGACGCCTCGATCTGACTCAGACGCCCGCCCGGCCGGTACCAAACCGGCGCCCAGCCCACGATGCCGCCAATGGCCAGAGCGGTCAGCGGCACATCCTCGACGGTGAACTCGCCACTGGCCACGCCCTCGTCGAGCAAGGCCGCAAATCGGCGGTCAAAGCCACGGCGCAAGGCATTGATCGCATCACGGTCCTCCGGGGCCAGTTCCTTTTCTTCGCGGCTGTAAATCACCGCATGGGCTTGGTGCTGCAGCACCGTCAGCATGAAATCGCGGGCCACCGTGTAGAGCTTCTCGGTCGGCGAAATCTCGGCCGCAAACACCCGGTTGAGCGCCTCATGCGAGACGCGGATGGCGCGCGAGCAGATCTCGGCCAGCAAGTCGTTCTTGGACTTGAAATGCGAGTAGATGAAAGGCTTGGTGACGCTGATGGCTTCAGCCACCTGATCGAGCGTGGTTTTGGTGTAGCCCTGGTTGTAGAAGAGCTCGACCGCCGCGGCCACAATGCGCTCGCTCTTGAGGCGCCAGACCGCATCGCGGATATCCTCGGGCACCGTCGCATCGGCTGCACGCTTGCCCAAGCGGGCACTCGCACTGCGCGACGGGGGCCTGGGTTTTTGGAACTTCAGCATCGGCATGAGTCTACCTTTTGTGTCTGGCTGCGCGTCTGCCTGGGGCGCCATGGCACGACCAGGCGGACCCTCGCATCATGAATACTGACCGCCGTTGATGTGGACACCCTCGCCGGTGATGTGGCTGGACCAGTCACTGGCCAGGTAAACCATCAACTGGGCCACCTCACGCGCGCTGGCGTAGCGGCCGTCCGGTACCGTCGACAGGCGCTGGGCCTTGAGCGCCTGCAAGGCCTGCGGGTCACCGCCGGCCTGCCCCAACTCGACCGCGCGGATCATCGGCGTATCCACCGGACCCGGGCACACCGCATTGACCCGCACCCCTTTGCGCGCCACTTCCATCGCTGCGGTTTTTGTCAGTCCCAGCACCGCATGCTTGCTGGCGGTATAGGGCGCCAGATGGCGGGTGCCGATGTGCGCAGCCAGCGAGGCGGTGTTGACGACCGCGCCCCTGCCCTGGGCCACCATCACCGGCAAGACATGCTTGAGGCCCAGAAAAACGCCCTTGACGTTGATGGCCATCAC
>JBAXEN010000047.1:0-17722 GCA_037140415.1 Betaproteobacteria bacterium
ACTTTGGGGTTCAGGCCGACATGGTGACCTATGGCAAGACACTGGGAGGCGGGCTGCCGGTGGGCGTGGTCTGCGGCAGCAGCGCATGGATGAAGCGCTTTCGCGAAGAGCGCCCCGCCGACATCTGCTTTGCCCGCGGCACCTTCAACGCCCACCCGTATGTGATGGGTGCGATGAATGCCTTCTTGCGCCGCCTCAAGACGCCTGAAGTTCAGGCCCTCTACGACGGGCTTGACGCACGCTGGAACCAGCGGGCGCAGCGCCTCAATGACATGCTGGCGCAAGCCGATCTGCCGGTGCGCATGGCCAATCTTTCGACCATCTGGACGGTCTTGTTCACCGAGCCCTCGCGCTACAACTGGATGTTCCAGTTTTACCTCAGGCAGCAGGGGCTGGCTTTGAGCTGGGTGGGGTCGGGCCGACTGATTTTCAGTCTGAACTATGACGACGCACACTTTGAAGCCGTCGCTCAGCGCTTTGTGCAGGCCGGCCGCAAGATGCGCGAGGACGGCTGGTGGCATGGCGACCCCGGGCTCAGCAACAAATCCATCAAGCGTTCCATTTTGCGAGAAATGCTGTCGCGCCGAAACGCACGATTGGGCCTGAGCTGAGCGGCGAAGGTGGGCTTTCATCTCAAGCAAGCCCACCCCGCCTTACAGCAGCTACGGCTCTAGAGCCGATCAGTGTTTGCGGGCGTGATCCATGGGGTCGATCAGCTCGCCACGCAACAGGTACAGCGGCGCTTTGTAATAGAGCGCGATGTCATGGAAGGGGTCGGTGATGATCTTCAGGGCCCAGGTCAAGCCGGTCAGCAGGTTCTGCTGCCACCAGAGTTGGACCACCCGAAACACCAGCCCGGCCACACCCAAGGCCAGCCAGGCCATGCCCACATCATGCAGATACTCGGCGTGGCTGTTGGCGGCCTCGATCCAGCCAAATACCGAGGGCTCGAACCAGAGGACAGCAGGGATCAGCACCCAAGCGCCCATGAGGACGATCTTGCGGCGGATGTTGTAGCCGACCTTGATGTCTTCCTTGTATTCATCGGTGGCCTGGTTGACCTCGTCATAGCCGCGCGGCTCAAAAAAGAAATGCCCCGCCTGACGGCTGACCATGGACACACACCAGGCCACGATGGCAGACCACGCCGGGTCAACGAACAAAAGCCCGTAGGCCACCAGAAAACTACAGGCGCTGAGCAGATGCAGGCTCTGGTTGATGCGGCTGTGGTGGTAATAGCGATGGTCATCCCACCGTTGAACCGCCAATTCCTCGAGGATCTTTTTCACAGCAACTCCTTAAACAGTGCACCGGGTGACATGGAACAGGTGCTATATCGTCGCGCGCTTGCATGAATCTGATGTGACAGTGTGGGTTGCGCGCGACTTGTCATCAAGTCGATATATTGGGCTGCCACCATGACTGCATGAAACATGCTCTGCCCACCCAAGGTGCCCAGCTCCACATTGAACAATTAGACGCAGCGCCCGCGCCGATGCGCATCGCCGTGGTCACGGAAACCTATCCGCCCGAGGTCAATGGCGTTGCGATCACCCTGGCCAAAATGATCGATGGGCTGCGTGCCCGCCACCATGGCTTGCACCTGATCCGACCGACGCAGCCGGTCTTCGATCAGCAGCGCCCCGCCGATCCGGACGAACTGCTGACCACCGGCATGCCCATCCCCTGCTACCCGGGTCTGCGCTTGGGCCTGCCGGCCAAACGGCTGCTGGTGCGCCATTGGTCTACCCAGCGGCCCGATGTGGTGCACATCGCCACCGAGGGCCCTTTGGGCTGGTCGGCTTTGCATGCGGCCCGGCAATTGAAGCTGCCGATCAGCACCGACTTCAGGACCAACTTCCATGCCTATAGCAGCCACTACGGCGCGGGCTGGCTGCAGCGCACCATCCTGGGTTATCTGCGCAAATTTCACAACCGCGCATCGTGCACCACCGTGCCCACCCAAGCGCTGGCCGAGGAGCTGTCCTCCTGGGGATTCGAGCGGCTGACGGTGATCTCCCGGGGCGTCGACACCCAGCGCTTTAGCCCGGCGCACCGCAGCGAGCCCTTGCGCCAGCAATGGGGCGCCGGTGCCGACGAGCCGGTGGCTCTGTACGTGGGCCGCTTGGCGCCTGAGAAAAACCTCGGTCTGGTGATTCGCGCTTTTGAGGCCATGAAAAAGCTCAGGCCCGAGACGCGCCTGGTGATCGTCGGCGACGGCCCACAGCGCCAAGCCCTCATGCAGCAGTGTCCGGCCGCGCACTTCGCCGGCGTGCGCTCGGGCCTGGATCTGGCCGCTCACTATGCCTCGGCTGATCTGTTCATCTTTCCCAGTCTGTCTGAGACTTTTGGCAACGTCACTCTGGAGGCCATGGCCAGTGGCGTGCCGGCGCTGGCCTACAAACACGCCGCCGCAGTCGCCTTGCTGGGCGCTGGGCGCGGCGGCGTGGCGGTGCAAGTCGGTCAGGAGCAGGCCTTTATTGCCCAGGCCGAGCAACTGGCCCTGGACCTGGGCCGCTGCCGTCAGCTGGGCCAAGAGGCCCGGCAGGTGGCGCTCGGCCTGGCCTGGGACGGCATCGTCAGTCAGTTTGAGGCCTTGCTGCGCGCCACCATTGCCCACCACAGCATCAAGCCGCTGACGCCCTCGGTCAGCCGGTCAGCGCTGAGCGCCCCAGCCCTGCCTCAGTGAGCTGGGGCTGTTGGCGGGCGTGAGCGCCGGTACCACCGGCGGATCAAGAGCATCAGGCCTGCGATGGTCAAGCCAAAGCTCCACATCAAGGTCTGCACCGGGACGTCCCAGCGCACCAGCAGCGCATACAAGGCCAGGATCAGCAGGACGCTGATATTTTCGTTAAAGCCCTGAACCGCGATGGAGCGCCCCGGCGTGAGCAAGCTGGCGCCACGGTGCTGCAGCAGTGCATTGAGCGGCACCACCATCCAGCCCCCGAATGCTCCGGCCAGCATCAAGGCGGGCACTGCCGTCCAGAGGCTGTCGCACAGGGCGACCAAGGGCATCATCAGGCCCAGGCCAACGCCCATGCCAACGGTCGAGCTGGCGCGCTCCAGGCTGACCCACCGGCTGGCGCTGGCTGCGCCCACGATCACCCCCACCGCAATGGCCGCCTGTAAATAGGCGGCCTGACTGAGCGACAGGTGCAGCGCCTGCTGCGCCCAGTGCAGCACCAAAAATTGCAGACAGGCCCCGACCCCCCAAAACAAGGTGGTGACGGCCAGGGACAGGCCGCCCAGATCGTCGCGCCACAGCTTGAGGTTGTCTTGCCAAAAGTCGCGCGTCACTGCCAGCGGATGAACCGAGCGACGCGCATACTGCTGGCCGCTGCGCGGGATGCCCAGGTTGAGCGCACCAGCCAGGAGATACAAGCCCATCAGGATGAGCAGCGACGGCGCCAACGCCGTGACCGGCGCAGCCTGGGGCGGCAGCCAGGTCTGGGCCATGACCATCTGCGGCGCATTGAGCAGCCAGGGACTGACCAGCAGCCCGCCGAGCACCACGCCCAAGAGGGCCGCACACACCACACTGACTTCAATCCAGGCATTGGCACGCACCAGCAAAGAGGGGGGAACCAGTTCGGTGACCAGGCCATATTTGGCCGGCGCGTAGGCGGCAGCACCCAGGCCCACACAGGCATAGGCTGCCACCGGGTTGACCCCAAAGAGCATCATCAGCGCGCCCAGCAGTTTGACCTGGTTCATCCAAGCCATGAGCCTGGGTTTGGGCACAAGGTCGGCCAAGGGTCCCACCCACGGCGCCAGCACCACGTAGGACGCGATGAACACCCACTTGAGCAAGGGTACCCACCAGGGCGAGAAGGCCAGGGCTTCAACCCAGGCGATGGTCAGCACCAGCAGTGCGTTGTCTGCCAGGGCCGAGAGGAATTGCGCTGCGATCAGCAGCTTGAATCCATGAGGCATGGGGGCGCACTGTCACCCCTGAACATGAAAGCCTGATGACGGCCCTCGCGCGCGCTTCGCCTGCCCGCACGTCGAGCCTCTGACACAAGGGTGTCACACGACAAAGGGACACTTTTGCAACTGAAGCGACAGACACCCGAATGAATGCTCCAAACGCAACACATGAGGTGATAGCCATGACAGGCCAGGGCCCGCGAGATGCGAAAGCAGTTTGACCTCGACGAGCCCCCGGTTGCGTCAGCGATCGATACGGTCGCGCCGCCGCCGTCGCAGCCACACTACCGCGCGATCTTTATTTCCGACCTTCACCTGGGCACCCCTGGCTGCCAGGCACAGGCCCTGGTCGAATTTCTGAAGGTCCACGACAGTGATGTGCTCTACCTGGTCGGTGACATCATCGACGGCTGGCAATTGCGCAGGCGCTGGTACTGGCCGCAAGCGCACAACGATGTGGTGCAAAAACTGCTGCGTCGGGTGCGCAAGGGCTGCCGCGTGATCTATGTGCCTGGCAATCACGATGAATTTGCCCGGCACTTCATGGGGCACCACTTCGGCGGCATTGAAGTCATGAACGAGGCGGTACACATTACCGCCGATGGCCGCCGCTTTTGGGTGATCCACGGCGACTACTTCGATGCGGTGGTTCAGTGTGCCAAGTGGCTGGCCTATCTGGGCGACAACCTCTACGAACTTTCACTGCGCCTGAACCGCCACCTCAATTCCCTGCGCGCCCGCCTGGGGATGCCCTACTGGTCGCTGTCGCAGTACCTCAAGCACCGTGTCAAAAAGGCGCTGAACTTCATCACCGCCTTTGAGGAGGCGGTGGCCAACGAGGCCAAGCGCCGCGGCCATGACGGCGTGGTCTGCGGCCACATACACCGCGCCGAGATCCGGCAAATCAATGGCGTGACCTATTGCAACGACGGCGACTGGGTCGAAAGCCTGACGGCGCTGGTTGAGCATGCCGATGGCCGGCTGGAGATCATTTCCTGGATGCCCCACGGCGATCCAAGCGCCACCAAAGCGCCTGAGGCCCAGGCCGACTTGCAGCCGGAGGTCGTCATGGCCTCGCTGGCTTCCCATGGGGTGACGGCGCCGGCCCGCCAGGTGCAGACATGAAGCTGGCCCTGATCACCGACGCCTGGCAACCTCAGGTCAACGGCGTGGTGACCACCTTGGTCGAGCTGGTCAGGTACTTGGAGGCCCGCGGCCACGATGTGCGGGTGATTCATCCGGGCCTGTTCCCCACCCGGCCCTGCCCGGGCTACGCCGGCATCGACCTGGCGATCAAGCCCGCGCGGCGGCTGCCCAGCCTGCTCGATGAATTCCAGCCCGACGCCATTCACCTGGCTACAGAAGGCCCGATCGGCTGGGCCGCCCGCTCCTACTGCCTGCGCCACGGACTGCGATTTACCACCGCCTTCCACACCCGATTTCCAGAAATCTTGCAGGCCGCTCTGCGAATTCCGCTGAGCTGGGGTTATGCCCTGTTCCGGCACTTTCACCGACCGTCTGCCGGCGTGATGGTGCCCACCCAGGGGATGCTGCGCATCCTGAAGGCGCGCCGCTTCAACCATCTGCTGCCCTGGACTCACGGCGTCGATCTGGCACTGTTTCCGTACAGCGCCCAAAAGCAGGTGTGCAGCCAGCTGGGCCCTCTGAGTGAGCCGGTCTTTTTGTATGTGGGACGGGTTTCCTACGAAAAGAACATCCAGGTTTTTCTGGACCTGGTGTTGCCTGGCACCAAAGTGGTTTGCGGGGTCGGCCCGTTGGAGCCCGAACTCAGGGCCAGATATCCCCACGTGCGCTGGCTGGGCATACTGCCCAGGCAGCAACTGGCTGATGTTTATGCGGCCGCCGACGTCTTCGTCTTTCCCAGCCGCCACGAAACCTTTGGGCTGGTGATGCTGGAGGCGATGGCCTGTGGCACGCCCGTCGCAGCCTACCCGGTCGATGGACCGCTGGAGGTGGTGGGCTCTGAGGCTCGCCAACCAGGCGGCATCTTGGATGAGGATTTGCGGCAAGCCTGTCTGCAAGCGCTGGAGCTTGCGCGCTCACAGGCACGTGAGAGGGCCATGCGTTTTGATTGGGACCAGGCGGGGCGGCGATTCGAGTCCTTCCTGGTGCCTGCCCGAGCGACACCCACCGGGCTGGAGCCGGGTCACCAGACTGCATCTTGAGCGCAAGCGCTTGACGCCGCGCCCAGCCACAGGCCCGCTTATCGCAAGCGGACCTGCTCGATGAGCAGGGACAACTCGGCCAACGCATCGTCGCTCGACGCTGCAAACCAGCCCAGGCGCTTGCCCTCATCGTCCCAGACCCTGAGCTTCAAGGCATCGCCATGCAGCGCTGTCTGCTCGAACACCTGCTGCTCATAGGAATCCATCGCACCGCCTTGCAGGTTCAAACTGCGCAACGAGTCTTGCGAGAGCCTTTGCCTGTAAGCGCGGTTGCGCCCCACCAGATAGCGCTTGGCCTGCACATGCAGCCGCACCGGCTCGGCCACGCGCCGGCCCCAGATCTCCTCCAGCACCGGCGCGGCCACAGCCTCGTGGCGATCATCTTCACCGCGCAAGGTGGGCGTACCCGGCAAACCCATCAGCAGGTGCCCCAAGTCATGGAGCCAGCTGGCCAGCTGCAGTTCCGCCGAAGCGCCAGCCAGCCGGGCCAGTTGCCCGCACTGCCAAGCATGCTGCAGTTGAGTCACCGGCTCGCCGGCATATTGGGCCTCACCTGCCCGGCGGTAGAGATCCACGATGTCCGATGCTTGCAAGGAGTTCATGGCCAGAGCATCGCGCAGATTGATGACGGTGCGAAGACAGCCGCCCTTGTCACACAAGCTTCATCAATCTGCATTCAAAACGTCATCTCCAACGCGCACCATCTCGGGCTCATGACTGAACCCGTCTATGCCATCGAAGTGAGCGACGCCAGCAAAAGCTTTGGCGCCGGTAACAGGGCCTTGAACCGGGTGAACCTGCGGGTGCGCGCAGGTGAATGTGTCGGCTTGCTCGGCGCCTCGGGTTCGGGCAAGTCAACCTTGCTGCGCAGCCTGTGTGGCCTGGAGTTGCTCGATGCCGAGGCCGGCCATGTTCACCTGTACGGCACCACGCTGCAATCGAAGGGCCAACTCGGAGCCGGAGCGCGGGCATTGCGCGGGATGACCGGCATCATTTTTCAGCAATTCAATCTGATCGGCCGCATGAGCGTGCTGGGCAACGTACTGACCGGCCTGCTGCCACGACTGCCGCTGCGCCGCAGCCTGCTCGGGCAATTTACCGACGAGGAGCGACTGAGCGCCATGCGCGCACTCGATTCGGTAGGCATGGCCGAATTTGCCATGCAGCGCGCCTCCACCTTATCGGGCGGCCAGCAGCAAAGGGCGGCCATTGCCCGGACCCTGGTCCAAGGCGCCCGCATCGTGCTGGCCGACGAGCCGGTGGCCTCGCTGGACCCGCAATCGACCACGCGGGTGATGGACCTGCTGCGGGAGCTCAATCGCAAGCACGGCATCACGCTGCTGATCAGCCTGCACAACGTGGCCCTGGCCCGCCAATACTGCGACCGCATCGTTGCCCTGCGCCAGGGCGAGAGGGTCTACGACGGCCCCCCTATGGGCCTGGACATCGGCCGCCTGCAGCAGCTCTATGGCACGCAGGCCGAGCAGTTAATCGCGCCAGCAGATCCTCACACCGACAGCCCCGGCAGCTTGCACTGCGCGGCAATCCCCCCTTGAACCCACGACCAGGAGTACCCCTCATGACCTTACACCGCCTGCTGGCCTGCACCACCTTGGCCCTGAGCTGCCTGAGCGCTGCCGCACAGGACATCAGCTTTGGCATCATCGCCACCGACTCGGCCTCGGCACAGCGCGAGCGCTGGGAGCCGTTTTTCCGCGACATGGAAAAGAAAACGGGCTTGAAAATTCAGTCCTTCTACGCCCCCGATTACGCCGGGGTGATCGAAGCCATGCGCTTCAACAAGATCCAAGTGGCCTGGTATGGCAACAAGGCCGCCATGGAGGCGGTGGACCGCGCCAATGGCGAGATTTTTGCCCAGCTCATGTATGCCGACGGGACCTACGGCTATCACGCGCTGCTGATCACCCACAAAGACAGCCCCTACCAGAACCTGGACCAGGTGTTTGCCAACGCCAAGAACGTCAATTTCGGCATTGGCGACCCCAACTCCACCTCGGGCTTTCTGGTGCCCAGCTACTACGTCTTTGCCCAGCGCAAGGTTGACCCCCGCTCGACCTTCAAAACGGTGCGCAATGCGAGCCACGGTGCCAACATCCAGGCCACCTTGGCCAAGCAGGTGGACGTGGCCACCAACAACACCGAAGACATGGGCAAGCTCGAGTCCACCAAGCCCGAGCTGTTTTCGCAATTGCGGGTGATCTGGAAGAGCCCGCTGATCCCGAGTGACCCTTTTGTCTGGCGCAAGGACCTCGACCCGCAGGTCAAGGCCAAGATCAAGAGCTTTGTGATCGGCTATGCCAAGACCGATCCGGCCGAAAAGGCGGTGCTCAAGAACATCTACAACTACGGCGGATTTCGGGAGTCGAGCAATGAGCAGCTGATTCCGATTCGCCAGCTTGAGCTCTACCGTGATCGCGTCAAGGTCGAGTCGGACACCAAGCTGTCGGCCGACGAGCGCTCCAAAATGCTGGCCGACATTGACGGCAAGCTCGCCGCCCTGAGCCGGTAATCGATGAGCGTGGACCTGCCCGCCTCATCGCCACAGCGCCTGCTCGAGCTCGAGCGCATCGCGGCGCGCACCCGCACCCCGGCCCATGTCTGGGCGCTGTGGGCGCTGGCCGCTTTGGTGCTGGCCTGGGCCTGGCAAGGCGCGGAAATCCGCCCACTCGATCTGGTGCGCGATGCCGGCAATATGCGCGTGTTTGCCAGCGAATTCTTCCCGCCAGACTTTCGCGAATGGCGGCTGTACGCGCGGGAGATGATCGTCACCCTGCACATCGCCTTGTGGGGCACCGTTTTAGCCATCATTGCGGCAGTGCCCATGGGCCTGCTGAGCGCGGCCAACATTGCTCCGGCGTGGGTCTACCAGCCGGTGCGCCGCATCATGGACGCTTGCCGGGCGACCAATGAAATGGTGTTTGCCATGCTGTTCATTGTGGCGGTGGGGCTGGGACCATTTGCGGGCGTGCTGGCCCTTTTCATTCACACCACCGGCACACTGGCCAAGCTGTTTTCCGAAGCGGTCGAAGCCATAGACCCGCGGCCGGTCGAGGGCATCCGCGCCACCGGGGCGCACAAACTGGCCGAGGTGGCCTACGGCGTCATTCCCCAGGTCTTGCCACTGTGGCTGTCGTTTTCACTGTACCGGTTCGAGTCGAATGTGCGCTCGGCCTCCGTGGTGGGCATGGTCGGTGCAGGGGGCATCGGCGTGGTGCTGTTTGAAGTGATCCGAGGATTTCAATACGCCCAGACCTGCGCCGTGCTGCTCATCCTGATCGTCACCGTCACCTTGATCGATATTTTTTCCTCATGGCTGCGCAATCGCTTTATCTGAATCACGCCCTGCCGGTGGCCGTCGAATGCCTGCCGGGACTGCACGAACGCATCGAGGCTCAAGGCAAATTCGTCGTTCTGGCCGATCCAGCAGCCATCGACGCCGCCGCGCAGGCGCGCTGGCGCGAGCGCTGGGGCGAGCATTGCGTGGCCTGGGTTGCGCAGACGCACCGCGTCTCCAGCCTGGACGCGGCCCATGCCCTGGCCCAAACGATCTGGCCGATCCTGGCTGACAGCAATCACACCGCGGTTTGGGCCCTGGGCGGGGGCACAACCTTGGACTTGGGCAAGCTGCTGCGCTGGCGCATGCCGCAGCTCTCCCAGGCCCCCTTGGCCTGGCGAAACAACGAGGTGCCCCCTGGCACCGTTCGGCACAGCCTGTGGTGCAGCCCAAGCACAGCGGGAACCGGCAGCGAGGTCACGCCCTGGGCCACCGTCTGGGATCTCAATGGGAGGCCAGCGCGCAAGCGCTCCTGGTATCCACCGTCGGGCTATCCTGATCGCGCCCTGGTCGACGCCCACCTGACCCTGGGCTGCCCCGAGCACGTCATGCGCGACTGCGCCTTCGATGCGCTCTCGCACGCGCTGGAGTCGCTCTGGAACAAGCAGGCCTGCGATCGCAGCCGGCCGCTGGCCAAGCAGGCCGCACGCTTGATTCTCGAGGCCCTGCCGCGGCTGCTGCAGTCGCCGCAGGATGCGCATTGGCGCACCCAGCTGTCAAGTGCCAGCCTGCTGGCCGGCATGGCCATGGCCCATACACAGACCGCGCTGGCCCATGCCCTGTCTTATGAGCTGACCCTGAGCGAAAACATTGCCCACGGACAAGCCTGTGCGATCTGGCTGCCGATGACGATGGAGCTCGCCTGCCTGCGCTCTGAGCAGGTTCGGCGCGATTTGCAAGAGGTGTTTGACGAACCGGCCGATCTGGCACTGCAGAGTCTGCGCACCTGGCTGGTCGATCTGGGCGTCAGCCCGCGCGATCTGCGCGACAGCCCCGCCGGGCAGTTTCTGCTCTCCGATGCACTGAACTCCGACCGGGGGCGCAATTTTGTGGCGCAAGAGTCATGAACAGCGATGTGATCGTGGTCGGCAGTGGCGTGGTGGGCATGGCCTGCGCCTGGGCCGCCTTGCAGCAAGGTCTTCGGGTGACGGTGCTCGACCGGGACCCGGTCTGCGTGGGCGCCTCCATCCGCAATTTCGGCTTCGTCACAGTGACCGGCCAGGGCAGTGGTACGACGTGGAGGCGGGCTCGCCGCAGCCGCGATGTGTGGGCCCATCTGGCTCCAAAGGCTGGCATCGAGGTCTTGCACACCGGCCTGTGGGTCCAGGCCAGGCGCGCGCAGGCACGCACTGTTTTGCAGGAGCTGTGTAGCCGCCCCGAAGGCCGCGAACTGCAGTGGCACGATGCGCCAGCCTTGCGCGAGCAAGCACCTGCGTTGCTATCGCCCGGCGTTCTGGGCGCCTTGTACAGCCCCCACGAGATACGCATCGAGGCCAGGCTGGCGGTCGAGCAACTGCGGCTGTGGCTGGCCTCGCAAGGGGTGAGGTTTCACATGGGTGTGGCGGTACAGCAGGTCGCCGCCGGCGAGATTCACACCACCATCGGCACCTTGCAGGCGCCGCGCATTGCGCTGTGCCCCGGGCCCCAACTGCGAGACCTGTTCCCCCATGTGTTCCAGCGGCGCAGCACCCGGCTGTGTCAGCTGCAGATGCTGCGGGTCCAGCCGCCCGAGGGCTACCGCTTGCCCACGGCCGTCATGAGCGACCTGAGCCTGGTTCGTTACCGTGGCTACAGCGAATTGCCCAGCGCGCAGGGCCTGATCGAGCGCCTGCAGCACGAGGCGGCGGCCGAGCTGGCCGAAGGCATTCATTTGATCATCGTCCAAAGTGCAGACGGCTCGCTGGTGGTGGGCGACTCCCATCACTATGGCGACGCGATGCCGCCCTTCGCCTCGGCCCATGTCGAAGGCCTGATCCTCGACGAAATGCAGCGCATGTTGGGGCTGACCCACTACTCGGTTCGTGAGCGCTGGACGGGCATTTACCCCAGCGCCGCCGATGATGCCTTCATCGAATCGGTGCTGCCCGGCGTACAGATGGTCAGCGTCACCAGCGGCACCGGCATGAGCACGGCCTTCGCGTTGGCCGAAGACTGGGTCGAATCCTGGAGGAACTCCTGATGACAGACGGATCGAAGCTGCGCGGCGTGGTGTTTGATTGGGCCGGTACCATCGTCGACTTTGGCAGCCTTGCACCCATGGGCGCTTTTGTGAACCTGTTTGAAGGCCACGACATTGAGATCAGCATCGCCCAAGCGCGCATACCGATGGGCTTGCCCAAGCTCGAGCATATTCGCGTGCTCGGCCGTCTGCCCGAGGTCGCCCAGCAATGGCAGGCCCGCAAGGGGCGCAGCTTCAGCGATGACGATGCCGCGGCCCTGTTGCTTGAATTTGAGCCCATGAGCGCGCAAGCGGCCCTGGAACGCAGCGAGTTTATTCCCGGCTTTTTGCAGACCCTGTCCTGGCTACAGGAGCAGGGGATTCGGGTGGCGACAACCACGGGCTACACCCGAAAGATCATGCGCCCCTTGATCGACAAGGCCCAGGCCCAGGGCTTTGCGCCGGACCTGGTGATTTGCTGCGATGACGTCGAGCGCAGTCGGCCCGACCCCATGGGCATGGTGGCATGCATGCAGGCCATGGGCCTGGGGCAACAAGGCAGCCTGGTGGTGAAGGTGGACGACACCGCCCCCGGCCTGGCCGAGGGGCGCAATGCCGGCTGCTGGACGGTGGGCGTGGCCGCCAGCGGCAATGCCATGGGCTGGTCGCTGCCGCAGTGGCTGGAGGGCGACTCACCCAGGCGCCAGTCGGCCTTGGCCGCTGCCCGCCAGGCGCTGCTGCAGGCGGGCGCCCACGAGGTGATTGATAGTGTGGCCGAGCTGCATCTGGCCTTCGGCCTCATCAACGAACGAATCAAGGCTGGCGAGCAGCCTTGAGCGACGCAGGCTCAGCGGCGAATGGTTCAACACTGCTTTTCACCGACCGCCCGCTTCATCCATCGACTCTCGGCCGATGAGCGCGGCCTCTTGCTGAAGGCCGCACCGAGCGCAACACCCGGGCCGGACCTGCTGCCCTGGTATTGCGGCCCCCACCGGGTGGGGTGGGTGAGCCCGGAGCGCGCTCACACCCTGCAGCAGCAGTGGCCCCAATGCAGGTGGGAGTCCGGACGGCTGGTATGGTCTGCCTCGCAGGAGTCTGTCGAGGACCGCAGCCAGTTCCTGCAGCAGTGGCTGATCAGGCAACGCGATGAGGGGCTGCTCAGCGGTTGGCGCGGTGAGGCTTATCGTTATTGGTCCAGGCCCAAATATCCGCCGGACCCCGATGAGCCGGGCTTGTTCGACTGCGAGCGCGCCGGCTTCAGGTACCTGGGGATGAGGAGTCACGCGGTACACATCAATGGTTTTGCCAGCGACGGCGATCTTTGGTGCGGACAACGCGCACTGAGCAAGGCGACCGACCCCGGTCTGCTCGACAGCCTCAGTGCCGGCGGGCTGAGCGCAGGCCAGGGCATCTGGACCGTCCTGCAGCGCGAGCTGTGGGAGGAAGCAGGCCTGGTCATTGAGCAGGGACAGGCGCTGCAGTGGCTGGGCAGCATAGACAGCTGCCGACCGGTGCCCGAGGGCTGGCAGCATGAGACCTTGTGGGTCTTCAACCTGGAGCTCGGGGACGATCAAGTTCCCAGCAATCAAGACGGTGAAGTCGCGCGATTCCTGCGCTTGGCGCCGCGAGAGGTGTTGGAGCGGGTGCGCGCTCAGGCCTTTACCCCGGATGCGGTCCTGGCCTTGCAAATCGGACTGGCGCCGGCAAGCAGGCAGCCTCACCCGGCTTGAGCCGATGCCGCCGGGATCAAAAAAAAAGCCCCCTCGGCGAGGGGGCTTTGAGTTGGAGAACGAAATACCCTGAAACAGATCAGAACTTGTAGCGCAGGCCCAGCAAGAAGGTGCTTTCCGTCTGTGCTGTAACGAAGCTGGCGTGGGTCGCCTTCTCATTGCCGTACACCGCATAAAGCGTGGTGTCCTTGTTCAGGCCATACCAAACGCTGGCCTGGGTGGCTTTGAGGTCGGCTTTGGCGGCCTGCAAGGTGGTGGCGGTGCCCACGTTGGCCTTACCAGTGCCCATGCCGAGGTTGAAATTCCAGGCACCCATGGGCACGCGCAGGGCAAAGGTGTTGGTGTCGAAGGTGGACTTCAGCGCGACCGTGCCCTGCTCGGCGCGGGTGCCCACGAAGTACAGGGTCATCATGCCCAGATCGTAAGAAGCACCATACATGGTGTGCTTGCGGTCACGGGCGGCGTCGGTGGCCGAGCCGCCAGGGGCGGTCAGGCTGTTATCGCCCACCTTGATGGCTTTGTAGAAGTTCTTCACGGTCTCGGTGCCGATCTTTGCCGACAGCGGGCCGTTGACATAGTTCAAACGCAGGGAGGTCGAGTCACCGGAATTGCCATCGGGCTTGGTGCCGTCAGCGCCAACAGCAATCACGCCGCTGGCGGGTGTGGACTTTTGCAAGCTGCCAAAGCCGATCTGTGCATCGACGGAAAAGCCGCTGAAGGCAGGGCTGGTCCAGGTGATGACGTCGTCACGGCGTGTCTCGCGCGATTTGCTGCTCAGGGTACCGGCGGCGGTGGGGCTGTCATGCGGATCAAAGCCATTTTCCAGGTCCCTGACCAGCGTGGTACGACGGCCCAGGCTCAAGGCGCCAAAGGCACCCGTCAGACCCACTGTACCCACGCGGGTCTTGATGATGCCGGTGTCAGAGCTTTGGTCGATCTCAAACTCAAAAATGTAGTTGGCCGACAGTCCGGTGGCCAACTCACGGTCGCCCTTAAAACCCAGGCGGCTGGTGTTCAGACCGTTGGTGATGACGTTGGTGGTATCGGTCTTGACATTGGCAGAGCTGGTCTTGCTGTCTTTGTTGATCGCCATATCGGCAATGCCGTACACAGTGACCAGGGGAGCGGTCTGTGCGAAGACCGAGGTGCAGCCCAGGCAGGCCAGGGCAAGGAGGCTTTTCTTCATGATGATTGACTCGCGAAATGCAAATTGAAATGCGCTGGATGACTGGTCATGTCACCAGGCGACGTACCCTTCAGGGGCAGGTCAATTGCAAATGACTGTCGTGTCAACTCCGTGAATGTATGTAGACCGTGGTGACGGTGCTACGTCACGAAACGCTCATCATGGCGACACATCACCTGGGTAATCGCGCGCAGAGAGCAGCCGCAAAAACCCGGCGCACAGGGCTGCAATTCAGAGCGCCAATTCAAGCCCCACCTTTGACCACTGCGCATAAAAGCCGTTGTCCTGTCGAATAGGCTGGGGCGCCTGCCCGCGCAGCAGCACCCGCAAGCCGGCCTCGGCGCTGTCGATCAAAGGCAGGTGCAGATGTGGCTGCAGCAACTGCGCATAGCCAGCCAGGCCGGCGCCGCCGAGGATGATGGCGCGCACACCGGGCCGGACCGCGTCCTGGCAAGCCTGGCCCAGGCACCGCAGCGCCATGGCGGGGTCGGCCAGCATCTCGGCGCCGCTGGGTGCCACCGTCTCGATATGGCGCAAGCGCTCGCCAAAACCGAGGGACTGCGCCAGGCGCTCAAGCATGGGCCGCCAACGCACGCCGCCGGTGACGATGGCAAAGTCGCCGTGGGCCGAAGCTTCGATGAACGACGCTTCGGCCAGGCCGGTGACCGGACAGGCGCTGCTCTCGCGCAGCGCAAACAGGCCCGGGTCGCCAAAGCATCCGAGCAGCACCGCATCCGGCCGCCGGCCTTGGCGCAGCTCGGCGGCCCAGACCTCGAGCGCCGCATGCGCGGCCACCGCATGGCTGGCCTCGCAAGCGATGTAGCTTGCACCAAACGGTGCGGTCTGCGCCTGCAAGCCCATATCGGGCGGCAGCAGCGGCGTGAGCGTCTGCACCAGCCGCTCGGTGGTCGAGGTGCTGGTGTTGGGGTTGATCAGCAGCAAGCGGCGCTGAGGTGTGGAAGTCATCGTCGGACTCTTTCAGACAAAGACAGGGCGAGCAGCGCACACCCTAACGGTGCAGCCGACGACTCAAAACAGTGCAGCCAAGGATACGCCGGGTCAGCCAGCGAAGAAAAATGCACCCGAAGGGGGCGCTACGCCCGCCGTACTGCACTCAGTTCTCAAGAAACAGGCCATCCAGAGCCTAGGCGGTCGGCATAAGCCCTGAAGAGGCGGGCTGTTCGAGGCTGGCACCTTTCGTGCTGGCCAAGTGAGCCCGAGCCCGTGATATTCGCTCGGGCCCCTATTTTCAAAAATTCGCAAGGAGTCAAGATGAAACGTCGTCAATTGCTGGCAGCTGGAACTGCTGCCCTCGCCGCCCCCTGGGTCCACGCACAAAGCGCGTCTTGGCCCAGCCGCCCGATCCGCCTGATGGTGCAATACCCTCCGGGCGGGCTGGTTGACACCGTCGCCCGCCTGATGGCGCCACACCTGTCGCAGGCTCTGGGCCAGCCCGTGTTGGTCGATAACAAGCCGGGCGCCGGCGGTTTGGTCGGCACCGACATGGCCTCCAAGCAGCCGGCCGATGGCCACACCTTGTTGGTCAGTCACGCTTCGGTGCACATCTACGCCACTGCCACCCGTAACTCCATGCCCTTTGACCCGGTGGGCGACTTCACCCACATGGGCATGCTGGTCGAGGCGCCTATGCTGCTATTGGTGCGCGCGCAGTCGCCCTTCCAGACCATGGCTCAATACATGGCCGCCGCCAAGACACGCCCGATCCGCTACGGCTCCTCGGGCATAGGCTCGGCCAACCACCTCTACGGCGAGCTGCTCAAAATTGAGGGCCCGGCACCCGAGCACGACCATGTGCCCTACCAGGGCAGCGCACCGGCCCTGCAGGACCTGATGGGCGGGCAGATCGACGGCCTGTTCGATCCGATCACCACCAACACCGCCCAGCTCAAGGGCGGCACGCTGCGCGCGCTGGCGATTTCTACGCCGGCCCGCTTGCCCGCCTTCCCGAACATCCCGACCTTTGCCGAGGTGGGCTTCCCCTCGCTCACCGGCTCGCAGTGGCTCGGTCTGTCCGGTCCGAAAAACATGCCGGCGCCCATCGTGCAAAGGCTGACGGCCCTGATTCCCGAGATCATGAGCAAGCCCGATATCATGGGGCGCCTGGAAGAGCTGCAGACGCTGCCGCGCAAGACCCCAGTGGTCGGCGACGAATTCGTCAAACTCATCCGCTCACAAATCTCCACCTGGACGGCGGTGGCCAAGAAGGCCAAGGTCGAGGTGATCGCTTAAACCCCCTTGCCCCTGCCGGTGCATCGGGCCACCTCGCGGTGGCCCGATTCATTTGCAGCCTCCCTCCCACTGCCGCACAGCCTGCGGACGCAGACATGACCGAAGTCGATTTCGAACAACTGGCCAGCTACCCCCGCTACAAACTCATGGCCAGCCTGATCGTGCCCAGGCCGATTGCGCTGGTCACCACTTTGGGCGCCAACGGCGTGGCCAATGCCGCGCCGTTTTCCATGTTCAACATGGTCGGCGAAGACCCGCCCATCTTGATGATCAGCATCAACCGACTGGCTGATGGAAAGCTCAAGGACACAGCCGCCAACATCCTGCACAACGGTGAATTTGTGGTGCACATGTCCGACGAGCCGATGGCGCAGAAGATGCACGACTGTGGCGAGGCCTTCCCGTCAGATGTCAGCGAGCTGAGCAAGGTGGGCCTGACGCCGGTGCCCGCGCACTGCGTGGCCCCGCCGCGCATCGCCGAATCGCCGGTGGCGTTTGAATGCGTGCTGCACGAAAAACTCGAAACCGAAAGCCGCTACGTCTTCATCGGCCGCATCAAATGGCTGGCTGCCAGAGATGGCCTGATCGACACCCAAGCCTGGCGCGTCAATCTGCGCGAATACAGCCCCATCGCCCGCTTCGGGGCGAGCTTTTACACCCGCACCCTGGACCGCTTTTCACTGGCCGACGCCCCGCGCGCAGCAGCGCCTGTGAGCACGTCGATCGACGAGCTGTGAATCCTAGGAGTAGGAGCGCCGCCTCGGCGCGATAGGGCATTCGATCAGGCGCCGCATCGCCGCGAGGGCGCGGCTCCCACACTCGTCACCGCGCCCATACCCACACTCACACCGGCTTTTGAATCCTAGGAGTAGGAGCGCCGCCTCGGCGCGATAGGGCATTCGATCAGGCGCCGCATCGCCGCGAGGGCGC
>JBAXEN010000048.1:0-17669 GCA_037140415.1 Betaproteobacteria bacterium
TGTTCCTCACCGAGGACAACGGCCTGACCTTGGGCAGCGTGAGCGTGAGCGTGACCGAGGTCACCAGTGCTGGCGCGGCCGCCGGCACCGCCACCAGCGATGCCCCTCAAAGCGGCATCACCGCGGGTGGCAACAGCGACATGCGCCTGCAACTGCTGGCCGGCGACCTGGTGTCGGCCGATGCGAATCAAAAGCTCAAAGTCGCGCGCTTGCTCTTGCAGGTGGACGCTGGCAGTGCGGGCACCAGCGCCCAAGTGCTGGCTTTGGATGTCGGTACCCTGGCGCTGCGCGTGCAGCCCAGCGGCGCAGGCTCGGCTTTCTTGAGCAATGTGGGTGCCTTGGACGTGGCCACGGTGCTGGGCGTGGCCGGTGCTCAAGTGGGCGGCGGCTGGGTGCTGAGTTCGGGCAGCGCGGCCGACAGGCTGCGCGTGCAAGACAGCGTGAGCACGGGCGGCGCCCTGCGCCTGGACTCGGGCGGTAGCCTGAGCGTGCAGTCGGATGTGCAAGCCCAGGGCGGCCTGAGCTTGTTGGCCGCAGGCGCCATGGACAGCGCAGTGGGCGCCGATGTGTGGAGCCAAACGGGCGATGTGTATCTGAGCGCTGGCACGGCCATCGACTTAGCCGGCGATGTGAGCAGCGCCCAAGGCAGTGCCTGGGTGCAAGCCGGGTCGGAGCTGGCTTTCGACACCCTCAACGCAGCCAGCGGTAAAGCGGTGTTGCTGGCAGGCACCGGCTCCATCATGGGCAAGGCCTCAGCGGTGGACGTACGAGCCCACGCTTTGCTGGCCCAAGCCGGTCAGGGCATCGGTTCAACAGCCAACCCGCTGCGGGTGTCGGTGTCAGACCTTAGCGTGTCGGCCGGTGCGGGCGGCGTGAGCATGGTGCACAAGGACGAGGGCGCGCGCGTCAGCGGCGTGACCGTGACCAGCTTGCAAAACCAGACCGTGCAGTCCGTCAGCGCCAACGCTGTGCCCAGCCCCGTGGTTCGCAGCCAAAGCGGCATCACCGTCACGGGCAACGGCTCCTTGGTGTTCAGTGCCGACACTCGCATGCGCATTGACCAGGCCGTGAATGTGGCTCAAGACATCAGCCTGGCGGCGGACGTCATTTCAGTGGCGGCCTCGACCACGGCCGGTGGCATTGTCAGTGCACGTGCTGTCTCTGACCTGGGGGTCACGGCGGTGGGCCGCGTACAAAGCGGCAATGCAGCCACCCTGCACCTGGGGGTCAGCGCGGGCTCCATGACCTTGAGCGCGGGCAGTGTGGTGCAAGCTGGCAGTGCAGGTGCGTCTTTGTCGGCCAGCCAAAACATGAACCTGCTCGGTCAGCTGCGGGCCGGTGGCAGCCTGGATGCGTGGGCCGGGCGTGATCTGGCCATGAGTGTGACAACGGGTTTGAGCCGCACTGAGGGTGCGGTGAGCTCAGTGGGCAATGTGCGCCTGGAGGCGGGCAGCTCGCTGACGCTGGGCCTGGTGGATGCCTCGGGCGCTTCGGTGGCGCTCAAAGCGGGCACCTCCATCACCGACGGTGACAGCGACGACGCCACCACCCCACAGGTGGATGTGAAGGCCTTGAGCTTGTCGATGCAGAGCGGCACCGACGCGGGCACCGCAGGCGACCGCATCGATTTGGCGGTGGACACCTTGGCATTGCAGTCCACAGCGGGTTCTGCTTTTGTCAACCAGTCCAAGGCGCTGTCGGTATCCGCCTTTGTGGTGCCCGTCCAGCGCATTGCGCCCAATGGCAGCGCGCTGGCCCATCCCGACAATGGCAGGGTCTTTGATGGCCTGTCGCTGCAGGGCAACCTGACGATGGAGCTGTCCAGCGGGGACCTGAGCTTGGGCGGTCAAGGCCTGCAAGCCAGTGGCTCGGTCAGCTTGCAGCTCGCGGGCGCTGTGCTCGATGGCGACACCACCATCGATACGGTGGACCTTACCGCCGCCGCCTTGACGGTCAACGCCAGCAGCCTGGGTACGTCGAGCAGTCGCCTGGAAATCTCGCTGGGCAGCTTGACCGCCGCCGTGGGCGCAGGCGGGGCGCATCTGGTGGAAACCGATGCCTTGCTGGTCAGCAACTTGAGCAGCGCCGGAGCGGTGAACTTGGCGACGCTGGCCAACGGTGCCGATCTGAAGGTGGCCAGACTGAGCGCGGCAGGCCGCGCTGTGACCCTGAGCAGCCAGGGTGCTGTGCTGGACGGTGACAGCGGCGCTGACGAGCTGGACATCACAGCCGGCGCCTTGACGGTGCTCACCGCCAGTGGCCTGGGTACCGCCGCCAACCGCATTGAAACCTCGCTGGACAGCTTGACCGCCACCGTGGGCGCAGGCGGGGCGCATCTGGTGGAAACCGATGCCTTGCTGGTCAGCAGCCTGAACAGCATGGGCGCGGTGAACCTGGAGACCCTGGCCGCAGGCGCCGACCTGAGCATTGCCAGTCTGAGCGCTGCCAGTCAAACCGTGACCCTGGTCAGCCGAGGCTCGGTGCTGGACGGTGACGCCAGCGGCAGCGACAACCTGGACATCACCGCCGCCGTCCTGGTCGTCACCGCAAACGGTGGCAGCCTGGGCACCTCGGCCAGCCGCCTGGAAACCTCGCTGGGCAGCTTGACCGCCACCGTGGGCGCAGGTGGGGCCCACCTGGTGGAAACCGATGCCTTGCTGGTCAGCAGCTTGAGCAGCACCGGCGCAGTGAACTTGGAGACCCAAGCTGCCGGTAGCGACCTGAGCATCGCCAGCCTGATGGCTGTCGGTCAAACCGTGACCTTGGTCAGCCAAGGCGCGGTGCTGGACGGTGACAGCGGTGCTGACGACCTGGACATCACCGCCGCCAGCCTGAGCGTGACGGCCTCTGGTTTGGGAACGGCCAGCAGTGCGCTGGACACCGCCCTGACCCGCTTGAGCGGTGCCTTCGGTGCCGGCGGTTTGAACCTGGCCGATACCGATGCCCTGCAAGTGGGCGTGCTGAGCAGTGGCGGTGCAGTGTCGCTGGCCACCGGGGGCGATCTGAGCGTGGCCTCATTGAATGCAGGCGCTCAGTCCGTCTCTCTCAATGTGAAGGGCTCGGTGCTTGATGGCGACAGCGCCAACACCGGCGTCAAACTCAGCGCGGGGCGATTGAGCGTTGTGGCCGAGGGCATGGGCAGCCAAAGCAGCCCCCTCAAAACCAGCGTGGACAGCCTGGTGGCACAGGTGGGGGCAGGCGGGCTTTTCGTCAAGGATACGGACACGGTGGAGCTGATCAGCGCCGGTGGCAGTGGTCCGGTGAGCGTGTTGGCTCCAGCCGGCAACTTCTCCACCACCGAGGCACGGGTCTTGAGCAGCCCCTTGATGCTGCAGAGCAAAGACATCGAGATTGGCGCTGAGCTCAGTGGCCCGCGCATTGATGTGGTGGCGCCCACCCTCGACGGGCAGGCGCAGCCCTTGCCCCTGGTCTTGGGCTCTTTGGTGGCGAACGTCACGCCCGATAACGGCGTGCACATAGACTCGGCCGAAGTGTCGCGCTTGAACTTTGGCACCATCGCCCTGGGCAGTGGCCAGGCCGGGCAGGCCATCTGGTTCCAGACCGATCCGCAGAACACGGCCGACAGGCTGGTGTTTCGCAGCCCGGTGGAGGTCGATACCCTGAGCAGCACCCGCTTTAGCGGCCTGATTCAGGGCACGGGTCTGCAGGTCAGGGGTCCCGGCCACACCACCACCTTGGACCATGCGGACATCATGCAGACCGACGACGTGGTCATCAACGACCGCGTACTGGTCACGCAAAGCTCGCTCATTGAGGTCGTCGGCGGCACATTGACCCTCAACGGCGGCCTCACGGTGACGGCAGGCCAGACCCTGCAACTGCTGGCCGATGCGATCAGCTTTGGGCCCTATGTGGCCGGTACTCCGGTGAGCATCACCCTGGAAGCAGGCGCGACCCTGGTGCTCGGGACTGCCAGCCTCTCCTTTACCCAGGACGTGGTGTTTGACAGCGATGGCGGCAATCTGGTGCTGCGCGGCGCGCCCGACAGTTCGCTGGCGGCCGCGCAAAGGCCGATGCAGCTGATGGCGCCCGACGCCCCGGCGCTGGCCTTTGAGCCCAGCGCCCAGGCCCTGCAGAGTTGGGTGAGCTGGCTGGCGGCCGATCCCGACCGGCTCAGCAATCTTGCTGAACAGCCCGACGCCACGCATGGCCTGCTGAGTTTGACCTTGGGCGACGCCCAAGCCCTGACCCGCGTGAGCACGGCCTCGCCCTGGACGGACTTGACCACCGGCAGCGTGGTCATGCGCGGCAGCGCGGTTCATCTCGGTAGCGTGGGCGAGGGCCCCTGGAGCCTGGGCCATGCTCAGGTGCTGCGTGCCACCGCAGGTTCGGTATATTTGAACGTTGACCTGCTGGCCCAGGACAGTGTGACCCTGGTGTCCACCACGGGTGCGGTGACGATGGATGGCGGGGCAAAAATTGCCGCCAATGGTTCCGTGGCGGTGAGTGCGGCCCAGGGCATCGTCGTTGGGCAAATCGACTCCGACACCCGCATCGACCTGTCCGGCCCGGCGGGGCAGATCACGGCCGCAGCCAGCGCGCCTGCGCCGCACCTGACGGCCCCTGCGGTTTCCATGTACGGTTATGGCCAGATTTCTGCCAACGCCGACGCCCAGCGCGTTCTCAGCGTCCAGGCGCAGGCCCTGCAGGTGTCGGCACCCTCGGGCGTGGCCTTGCGTGCCATGAGCACCGATGGCCTGATCTACCGCGTGATCGACCATGGAGTCTCCTACCTGCAGCTCAAGCTCATGGACAGCGCGACCCAGCGGGTGCTGGTGGCGGACAGCCAGGTTCAAAGCGAGCTCAGCCGGATCAGTGCCGGCCAGACGCCCGCGCAGGCCTGGCAGGCAACCGGTCGCCAGGCGGCGGGCCTGATGGCCTGGGTGCCGTCGGTGGCGGCCAGCACGACGGCCGTCAGCCGCTATTTGGGTACGCCGGTGTTCACGCCCTTGATGTCCATGCGGTCCATGTCCTTGGCCCCGGATGACCTGCTTGGCGACATGTCTTACGGCCTGTCGCCCGAACAAGAGCAGCCCGCGCTGTCGCTGGAGCCAGGTTCCCCCTTGTTACGCAGCACCGGTCAATTGCTGACAGAAAGCGAATGGACGATGCTGGCGCAGTGATAGCATTGCTCATGTGCAAACGTCGCCATTTTGTTACATAATGTCGATCGATTAGCACGCTGTTCCTTTTGGAGTTGAAGAATGTTTGAGCAAATCGTCCCGGTCGCTCTGGAGCGCCATCGCCATAAAAAAGTCCGCAATACCACCCAATTTGACTTTGCTTCCCGCTTTCACATCGCCTATGTGACGCTGCACGAGTTTGCCCGGGCGGCGGCCACGTACCCCATCGTTTTTCTGGAAGACAAGCCCAACGATGGCTTCCGCCCAGTGGTGCTGATGGGGCTGCAGCCGGGTGAAAACCTGTTCGTCGGTGCCGACGGCAGCTGGAATGCGTCTTACATTCCGGCCATGATTCGCCGCTACCCCTTTGCGCTGAGCAAGGGCTCGGAAGAAGGCCGCTTCGTGGTGTGCGTGGACGAGGCCAGCACCTTGCTCAGCGACACCGAGGGCGCGCCCATGTTTGACGACAAGGGTGAGCCGACACAGGTGATCGAAAACGTCAAACGCTATCTGGCCGAGCTGCAGCAAATGGACCGGATGACGCAGGAATTTAGCCGCTTCCTGCAGTCCCAGAACCTGCTCACGCCTCTGAACATGCGCGTCAACGCCACCGCGCAGGCGCGCAATATCACCGGCTGTTACGTGATCAATGAAGAGCGCCTGGGCGCCTTCTCTGATTCGCTGTTTCTGGAGGTCAGGCATAAGGGCTATTTGCCGGCCATGTACGCGCACCTGATGTCGCTGCCCCAGATCGAGCGCCTGGTTCAGCTCAGCAAGGCGCAAGCCCAGCCGCTTGCCGCCGCCCCGGCCTCAGCCGCCGATGCTGAGGTCGTGAGTGCCGAGGTCGAGGCGGGGGTCGTGGCAGAGGTGCCCAGCGAGGTCAAACCCGCCGGACGCAAGCGCCGAAATGACACGCCGACCTGAGGGCCGGGCCTCGCGCTTGCCGGCTTGGCGTCTTCTGGCCGGTTTGGTGTTGGTGGGGTGTTTGGGCAGCGCCCCATCTGCGCGCGCGCAGGCTGTGCAAGATCAACAGGTCCTGCGCAATCCCCTGTCGCCCCGCACCCTGGCACAGGCCCTGGCCGTGCGCAACCTCGAGCTGGCCTACGGCCGCGATTCGGTCGCTATCGGCGCCTCGCTGGCCACGGCCGAAGCTGCGCTCTATGAGCCGATCTTGTTCTCATCGCTCAAGCGCTCGAGCACCGAGCGCCAGCGCACCACCGAGGAAAAGAGCAGCAATATTTTTGTCCAGCAAGACAACGTGCTCAGTGAAAACGGCCGCACCGCCGAGGCCGGTGTGCGTCAGCGCCTGCCTACCGGTGGCGAGCTCAGTGTCAGCGGGCGGCACGCCCAGCGCGCCAGCAATGTGTTGGCCAAGAGTGCCCCCCCGGTGACCGTGGAGATGAATGCAGCCCTGGTGCTCACCTTCAAGCAGCCCCTGTGGAAAGGCAGCGGCGTGGCGGTGACCGAGACCGACAAGCGCGTGGCTGAGGTCGAGGCCGAAGTGGCCCAGTGGCAGTACCTGCAACAGCTCAACAAGGTGCTGGCCGAAGGCTTGTCGCTTTATTGGCAGACCGAGGTGGCTGCGCAGGCGGTGCGTTTGCGCGAGCAACTGCTGGCGTCCACCGATTCATTGGCGCAGGACGCGCGCGCGCGCATCGAGGCGGGCAAGCTGGCGCCGCGCGCCAATTTGGAGTTGACCCGGGCCCGGCTGGCGCGCGAGGCCGACCTGGGCCGCGCACTGCAAAACCGTGATGAGCTCAAGCTGCGCCTGCTCAGCAGCCTGGACCTCGATTCGGCTTACATGGCCCAGCTGCAGCTCGACGCCAGTGCCGGCCCGCCGAATCCGCCGGCGGCAGGCATCGAGGATGCGCTGGCACAGTGGGCCCCTTACCAAGTGGCCCGCCTGCGCAAGCGTCAGGGCGAGCTGCGCCTGGCCTTTGCCGACAACCAACGCCGCCCGGCGGTGGACCTGGTGATCTCGCACACCAATTCCGGTCTGGCCAATGCCAGCTGGCGATCGGCCTGGAGCAAGGTCAAGGACATGAGCTACCCCGAGTGGTATGTGGGTCTGAATGTGGAACTCGGCGCCCAGGGCAACCGCAAGGCCGATGCGCAGTGGGTCGCCCAGGCCCGACGGGTGGAGCAGTCGGAGACTGAAATGTCGGCCATCCGCCAAAGCTTTCTCAACGACCGCCAGGCCAAGCTGCGGGCGCGCGACCAGCTGCTGCGCGAGGCCGCCCTGATGCAAAGCGAGGTCCAGACGCGCCAGTTGCTGCTCGACGACGAGCGCCAGCGCTTTCATGTGGGACTGGGGCTGCTGTCGACCCTGCTGCAGGCCGAGCAGGACCTGCTCGAATCGCGCCTGCGCGCGGCCGATACGCGGGGCCGCCTGGAAACGGCTCGCCTGTCGCTGTTGCTGGCCGACGGCACCTTGCTCCCCTCCTACGGCATCGACACCCCCCTGCCCTCATCGCCATGAATCCCTTGCTGTTTTTCTCTCCGGCTGGACGCAGGCCTGGCGCGCTGGCGCGTGCCGCCTTGTTGCCCGGCCTGTTGGGTGCGCTCATGTCTGCACAGGCCGCCGACTGGGTGGGCCTGGCCTTCCCGCTGGCTGATGTGCAGGTCAGCGCCTCGGTGGCGGGCCTGATCCAGACCATCAGCGTACGCCCTGGCCACCTGGTCAAGCCGGGCGAGACCTTGCTGGAGCTCGACAGCGCCACGCAGCAGGCCGAGCTGCGGCGCCGTAAGGTCTTGCTCGACGACGACAGCGAGTTGCAGGCCGCCCGCCTGCGTCTGCGTGGTCTGGAGGACCTGCTGCAAATGACCGAGGCCGTGGCGCGCACCAGCCAGTCTGTCTCCAAAGAAGAATTGATCAAAGCCCGGCTCGAGAGTGTCGCCGCGGAGGGACGCGTGCAGCAGTTGGTGGCGCAAAAGGCGCGGGAGCGGGTGGAGTATGAGCAGGCCCAGCTCGAGGTCTTCCAGCGCACCGTGCGGGCCCCCTCGGCGGGCGTGATCGTCGATGTGCCGGTGGACGTGGGTGAGTGGGCCAAGCCGGGTGATGTGATGATGCGCATGGCCGATATCTCCCAGGTGGAATTGCGCTTGAATTTGCCGCAGACGGCCGCCGCCAGCTTGCGCGTGGGCAAAAGCGTGACGGCCCGTTTTGAGGCCGGATCGGCTCAGGTGCAAGCCACTGGCCTGGTGAACTTTGTCTCGCCCCTGGCCGACAGCGCCAGCGGCTTGGTGGACGTGCGCATTCGCTTTCCCAACCCCAATGGCCGCATTCGACCTGGGGCCAAGGCGGTGATACGCGGTCTGGCCGCGTCATCCTGAGCCCCGCCCACCCCCCATGAACGAGCAAAACACAGGTGCCCGCACCCGCCAGCCGTCCGAGCTCATAGACGCGCTGCTCGAACTGCTGGCCGCGCCGCGCGAGCCTGATTTTTACGCCCACTACGCCGAGCTGGTGCAGGCCCTGTGCCGCACCGAATCTGCCATGGTGGTCGATGCTGCGGGCCTGGACGCCGGCGCTCGGGCCGAGCCTGTTGCACAGGCCCTGCGCCTGGGCCAGGCCGGGTCGGCAGAGGACCTCGAGGCCCTGGCGGCACAGTTCACGGCCGCACGCTGGCAGGCCAGCGCGGCCCAAGGCTACAGCCACGACACGTACCGCAAAAACGACGGCCTGGGCGCCGTGCTGCTGCTGGTGCGCCTGCTCGATGTGGCGCCCCGCGCCTTGCTGCTGAGCCTGCCCGAGCGCGACCGCGCCCATCTCAAAGAAGCCCTGGTGCGGGCCCTGTTGGTCAAAGATCTGCGCCCGACGGCGCCCCCCCTCTCGGCGGTGACCACGCTGGCTGAGCAGCCGGCCGCCAGCGCCTTGCTCGACATGCTGGGCCTGGCCACCGAGGTGCTGCAAGCCCCCCGCTTCGGCGCGGCCACGCTCACCTTGGTCAATGGCGCGGTGCGCACCCTGGGTCTGCGCCAAGCGGCGCTGTGCTGGCGGGTGGCCGGCCATGCCCAGGTGCTGGCCATCAGCCACATTGACAAGTTTGAGTCCACCTCGCGCCTGGTGTCCGCCCTGGAGGCTGCAGCCGCTGAGGTGTTGTCCACCGACCAGGTGATTTCTTGGAGCCAGCAGCAGGGTGCGGCCAGCGCCCAAGAGTTGGACGGCGCCCCCGCGCCAGCCGGTCCGCCCGGCCACCAGGCCTTGCTCGACAGCCTGGAGGGCATGCACCATGTCACCAGCTTGCCCATGCGCGACGGCTCGGGCCAAACCCAGGCGGTGCTCATTGCGGTGGGCGACAGCCAGCCCTTGCCGCAAGAGGTGGTCAACCAGGCTTTGCTGATGCTCGAGATGGTTTATCCACGCCTGGCCGACAGCCGCTGGCGCGATGCCAACCCCCTGCAGCGCCTGCGCCAGTCCACTTTGCAGCGCCTCGAGCTGTTTGTCGGCCCCGGCCGGCCTTGGTTGAAGTTCGGCGCTCTCATGGTGTCGGTGCTGCTGCTGGTCCTGCTTTTTGTCAAAGTGCCTTACCGGGTGGAGGCCAGCGCCCAACTGATCACCGACAGCACCCGTGTGATCACCGCGCAAAACGACGGCCGCCTGCTCGAGGTGCTGGTGGACGTGGGCGATACCGTGCGCCAAGGCCAAGCCCTGGCGCGGCTGGACACCACCGACTTGCAGCAGCAGCAAGCCGAGGTGCTCTCCGATATTCAGCGCTACGCCTCCGAGGAAGACAAAGCCCGCGCTACGGGCGCCTTGGCCGAGATGCAGATCGCCCGCGCCCGCCGTGTTCAGGCTGAGGCCAAGCTCAAGCGCGTGTCTTACTTTTTGCAGCAATCGCGCTCCGAAGCGCCCTTTGACGGCGTGGTGGTCGAGGGCGAGCGGCGCAACCTGCTGGGCTCCTCGGTCAAGCGCGGCGACAAGCTGTTTCGCATTGCCCAGGTGCGTGACTTGTACGTGGTGCTGCAGGTGCCTGAGCACGCCATCCGTGAGTTGCGCGGCGACGCCCAGGCCGAACTGTTGCTGCTCAGCCAGCCGGACAAGCCCATACGCCTGCAGGTCTCGAGCTTTGTGCCCATGGCCCAGGTCAAGGGCGAGGAGGGCAACCAGTTTGTTCTGAAGGCCCAGATCGTGGACCCCGGAGCCCCGTGGTGGCGCCCGGGCATGACCGGCCTGGCCAGAATCGACGCCGGCTCGCGCAACATCACCTGGGTGCTGTTTCACCGCGCCATCGACAAGCTGCGGCTGTGGCTGTGGTGGTGAGGCAGGCATGGCCATGAGCTGCCTGTGTCAATCTGAGCGCGCGGATTCGTCCGGCGCCAACTGCGGGTAAGCGTCATGTCTGGAGCCATTTACAGCGACGCTTGGTACCGCATTGCGCAGGCGCGGGTCAGCCTGCTGCCGGGCGTGCGCACCAGCGGCCAGAGCTACCGGGGCCAGCCCTGGGTAGTTCTGGAGGACGCCTACGCGCATCGGTTTTTCCGGATTACGCCCGAGGCCCACGACTTTTTGCGCACGCTGCACCAAGGCATCACGGTGGATGCGGCCTGGCAAGCTTACCTGCGCGCCCATCCCCAGCGCGCTCCAGGGCAAGAAGAGGTGGTGCAGCTGCTGAGCCAGCTGCACGTCTCGAACCTGCTGCATTTCAGCGACGGCTCCAACAGCATCGAAATCGACCGCCGCGCGCGCGAGGTTCGGGGCAAAGAGCTGCGCAGCAAGCTCATGTCGTTTCTGTACTTTCGGGTGCCCATCTGGGACCCCGACGACACCTTGGCCGCCCTGGACCGGCGCCTGCGTGCGATACCGGCCTGGCTGATGGTGCTGGTGTGGCTGGCGGTGGGCGTGGCCGGTGCAGCAGCGGTGATCGGCAAGTGGAATCTGGTGGGCGACCGCACCCAGGGCGCCTTTGCCTGGGCCAACCTGCCCTGGCTGTACCTGTGCATGGCCGTGATGAAGGTGATCCACGAGATGTGCCACGGCCTGGTGTGCAAACGCTATGGCGGTACGGTCCACACCTTTGGCCTGATGTTCTTGGTGACCACGCCCTTGCCCTATGTGGACACCACAGCCGCCTGGGCCTTCCCAGACAAGCGGCACCGGATGCTGGTGAGTTCGGCGGGCATGATGGCCGATTTATTCATGGCTGCTTTGGGCGCGCTGGTGTGGGCATCCACCGGGCCTGGCCTGGTCAACAGTCTGGCCTTTAATGTGATGTTGATTGGCTCGGTCTCCAGCGTGCTGTTCAACGGCAACCCCTTGCTGCGCTTTGACGCCTACTATGTGTTGGCTGACGCGCTGGACATTCCGAACTTCTATCAAAAGTCCCAGCAGTACTGGTTTTATCTGGCCGACCGCTACCTGTTGGGCAGCCATGCGGCACGCTCGCCGGCGGACGTGGCCAGCGAGCGCAAGTGGTTCCTGGTCTATGCCCCGGTGAGCTTGGTGTACCGGTTGATCGTGTCCTACGCCATCGTGCTCTTTGTGATGGACATGTGGCTGGGCCTGGGCCTGGTGATGATGGTGCTCACGCTCTACATGCTGCTGGTGGCGCCGGCCTGGAAGGGCCTCTGGCATTTACTGGGTGCGCAGGTGCAGGCCCATCGCTGGCGCGCTTGGACCGGTGCGGGCGGCTTGACGGGGCTGCTGGCACTGCTGGTCTTTGCCGTGCCTTGGCCGCATTCCATCATGGCCCAGGGCGTGGTGCAAACGAGCCGTTTTTCGGTGTTGTACGCGCCGCTCGATGGGCGCTTGGAGCGCGCCGTGCTTGGCCAGGGCCAAACGGTGGCGTCGGGCACGCCGCTGATGTGGTTTGACGCCACGGCGCTCAAACTGGACATAGAGCAGACCCTGCGCGAGCGCGATGAGCTGCTGGCCATGGAGCGCGCATCGCTGTCGCGACAGTCGGTCGATCTGCAGCCTCTGGTCGAGCAGCGCTTGGCCAAGGAGCAGCGGCTGAGCGAGCTCCAGAGCCGACTGAGCAAAACGGTGCTGCGCGCGCCCCATGCGGGCCGCTACGTGGCGCTCGATGGCGCCGAACGCCAGGGCGCCTGGCTGAGCCAGGGCACCGAGGTTGGCCATGTGCTCGACCCCTCCCAGGGCTTTGCGTTTGTGGCCGTGGTCTCGCAGGAGCGCGCCCGCGAGCTGTTTGCCTCGCCGGTCGGTGAGATCAATTTGCGCGTGCTGGGCCAGGCCGAGCATTTGATTGAGGTCGAGCGCGTGGTGCTGCTGCCCTACCAGCTCGACCGCCTGCCCTCGGCCGCGCTGGGCTGGCTCGGCGGCGGCGACTTGGCGGTGTCCAACCAAGACGCCAAGGGCGAAAAAGCGGCCGAGGAATTTTTTGAAGTGCGCCTGACCCTCAAGCCCGACCCCGAGGCAGGCGTGGTGCTGGCCCACGGCATGCGTGGCCTGCTGCGCCTGACGCTGCCGCCGCGCACGATCTATCAGCGCATCGACGAGTCGCTGCGCCAGCTCGTGCAAAAGCGCTACAAACTCGGATGAGTCAGGTATGAGTTCGGCCGACGGTCTTCGCCGTGAAGCGTGGCATCCGCCCCGGGGCCTGTTGGCCGAGCGGGCCTGGCTGCCGATTTGGCGCGAGCGCTGGCGGCGCCTGAGCGGCGCGGCCAAGCAGCAAACCGAGGCCGATGTGCAGCGCGTCAAACTCAGCGCCGAGCAAGCGCAAAGCCTGTCAGATCAGGCGCTGCCGGCGGCGCTCAAGCAGCTGTCGCAGCGCCTGCGTTACGCCGGCGCTCTTGTCCCAGAGGGCGGGGGCGAGCGGCTCGCGTGGTTTGAATTGCGCGCCCAATTGCTGGGCCTGTGGTGCGTCAGTGCCCAACGTGTGCTGGGCCTCAAGGCCCACGACACGCAAATTCGCGCCGCGCTGGAAATGCACAACGGTCATCTGGTGCAACTGGCCCCCGGTGAAGGCAAGACCTTGGCCATTGGCCTGACGGCCGCGCTCTATGCCAGCGCCGGCCGGCCCTGCCATGTGATCACCTCCAACGACTACCTGGCCGCGCGCGACGCCGAGCTGATGGCGCCGCTGCTGGCCCAGGCCGGCTGGCGGGCGCTGTCTGTGACCAGTGACACAGCGCCCGAGGCCCTGGCTGCAGGCTATGCCGCCGAGGTGGTGTATGCCACCGGCAAGCAATTGCTGGCCGATTACCAGCGCGATAACTTGCTGCTGGGCGGCGCCAAAGACCCCATGGGCCGGCGCTTGTGGGAGATGAAGCGCAGCGGCCAGCAGTCGCGCCCGGTCGGGCGCGGGCTGTGGGTGGCCATCGTCGATGAGGCCGACAGCGTGCTGATTGACGAGGCCACCACACCGCTCATCATTTCATCGGCCGACGACAACCCCATGCTGGTCGAGGCGGTGCTGGCGGGCAAGAAGATTTTTGAGAACCTGCAGGCCGATGTGGACTACGTGGTCAAGACCGAGCCTGTGACCGACATCCGCTACACCGAGGCGGGCAAAGCGCGCATTGACGACATGGCCTTCATGTTGCCGCCATTTTGGCGCTTTCCTGAGCGCTCGCAAGGCATGGTGTCGCTGTCCATCATGGCCAAGTACGTCTACCTGCGTGACCGCCACTACCTGGTCGACGAAGAGGGCAAGGTGGTCATCGTTGACGAAAAAAGTGGCCGCGTCATGGCCGGGCGCTCCTGGAGCCACGGCATCCACCAGGCCATTGAGGCCATGGAGGGCCTGGAGCTGAGCAGCCCGCCCAAAACATCGGCGCGCATGACCTTTCAGGTCTATTTCAACCGCTACCACCGTCTGTGCGGCGCCAGCGGCACCTTGCAAGGCATCCACGGTGAGCTGCGCCAGACCTATGGGGTGGAGGTGGTGGCGGTGGCCCCGCGCGTGCCCAGCCGCCTGCACATTGCGCCTTGGCGGCCCTTTGCCCAGGCAGACCAGCGCATGCAGGCCTTGATCGACGAATTGCTGGCCTGCCATGAGCGCGGCTTGCCGGTGCTGGTGGGCACGCGCAAGCTGGCCGACACGGAGCGCCTGTCGCAGGCGCTGGCCTTGCGCCAGGTGCCGCACCAGGTGCTCAACGCCAAGCACCACGCCCAAGAGGCGCGCATTGTCGAGCGCGCAGGCCAGTGGGGCGCGGTCACGGTCTCGACCAACATGGCCGGGCGCGGCACCGACATCATGGTGCCGCCCGATGTGGCGGCCCAAGGCGGCTTGCAGGTGCTGATGCTCGAGCCCCATGAGGCCACCCGCATTGAGTGGCAGCTCTATGGCCGCTCGGGCAGGCAGGGCGCGCCCGGTGCCGCCGCCGGCTTTGTGTGCCTGTATGACGAGCTGCTGGTGCAGGGCCTGGGCAAACTCTATGTGCGCCTGGTGCCTGTGCTCAGGCCGCTGTTGCTGCACAGTCTGGTGCTGCCCCGGCTGGTGTGGTGCGCGCAAGCCATCACGCAGTGGAAGGCGGCCTCCCAGCGCAAGCGGCTGGCCGAGCGCGAGCGCAAGACCGCCAGCCAGCTGTCGTTTTCTGAATAAATCCAACCACGGGACGTCTCATGCCGCTCATCAAAATCAACGGCCTGGCCTATGAGTTCGACAAACTGGACGATGAAGCCAAGGGCCACCTGCGCTATCTGGCTTTCATTGACGCCGAGCTCGAGCAATTGGCCATGCGCATGACCGTGATGAAAATTTCGCGCGATCAAATTGGCCAGCGCCTGGACGCGGCCTTGCTGCGCCAGAGCGCGCCCGAGTCGCCGCCTGAGTTGGCGCAAAGCCCTCAGCCAGCAGCCAGCGGCAAGGCATGAGCGAGGACTTTGAAACCACCGTCGCCCCTGACATGCCGCAGGTGCGCGACTGGCTGGCCCGGCTGCGCCTGCAGCAAGGCCTGGATGCCGCCCGCCAGGCCCTGCACATGATGCGCCTGCGCCACCCCGGTCATACGGGCGTGCAAGAGTTGGGGGACTGGCACGATGCGCAGTGGTGGCAGCCCTTGGAATTTGGCGGCATTCGCCTGGAGCGGCGCGGGCCCGAGCACTTTGACTTTGTCTGGTCGGTGGTGCTCAACCGGGAGTTTGCAGCCAAGCTCAAGCACATTCCCGACACCCTCACCGCCCGTGACCTGCTGCACATCTTGACCCAGGACCAAACCGCCTTGCTGCCCGACAGCCGCAGCATCCAGTGGGTGGTTTTTAAGGGCAAGCAGCCGATAGGCCTGGCCATGTTTGTGAACATCAACTTTCGCAACCGGACGGCCGAGCACATCATGGGGCTGCTGCCCGGGCACGACATCTCCGTGCTGGTGGGCGATGCCTACTGCGCCACTTTGATGTTTGCCTTCCATGCCCTGGGCTTGAACAAGGTGGTGGGGCTGATTTACGGCAGCAACCGAGAGGTGGCCGAGCAGCAGGAAAGGCTGGGCTTTGAGCGCGAGGGCCTGCTGCGCCAGGCCGTGTGGAACGATGCGCAGCAAGGCTATGAGGACCTGCTGCAAATTGCGCTCACGCGCGAGGCCTTTGAGCACAACCGGGTGCTGCAAGGCATACGCCGGCGCCGGCCGCACGATGCCCTGTTTGAGCACCAGCGCCAATGGCCACGCTATCCGCTCAGCGCAGCTCCGGGATGAAGGGCTTGAGGTAACTCAGGCTCAGGTCGTAGGACAAGATGATCCGCTCGTGCGTTCCTTTGTGGACCACGCTGTGCAGGAGCCTTCCACCGTCTTTGAAAGCCAGCAGCTGGCCTGTTTTCCAGGTTCGCGTCTCGGACCCCACGGTGATGCTGCAGCCCGGGTCTTCCACCAGGCACAGGTGCACACGCAGGTAGTCCGGTGTCCAGCCCCGGTGCGGGTTGATCACCGAGCCCGGGATCAAGCGGCTGACAAACACATTGCGCAAGTGCCCTTGGCCCTCCAGCGGCGCAATGGTGCTGGAAGTCACTGGCAATTTGCCGCGAAACATGGCCACCAGCGGGGCAATGTTGATGGCCAGTTTGTCCTTGGACAGCTCCATATGCTCGCCCTGAAACACGGACAGGGGAAATGCGTCCCAGGTGTTGTTGTAGAGGTTGGCGTACTTGGGGTAGGGCATGAAAGGCCGAAACTGCGGGATGAAGTGCAGGATCTCCTCTCGGATGTCGGCCGCCTTGGACAGTACGTCCTGGGCCCAGGGCAGGTGGTGCAGCAGGCCGTCCCAAAAAGGGCGCTCGCTGGTCGGCGTGGAGTCGCTGGGGCTGGGCTGGGGTGTCATGGGCAATCTGACGATGGAGGGTGCGTGGTTTGTTCGCTTCGGCCACTTACCAATACAGGCCCCAGGCGCCGTCGCGCTGCAGGGCGTGGCACTGCAGCATGATGCGCGGCACCGGCTCGCCCGTGGGGTGTAGCACTGCCTGGTGCGGCACCAAGCCACTGTGCAGCACCATCTGTCCGAGCTGGTAGGGGTGAAACACAGGCTCCGGCGCCGGCCACAAGTTCAAGCCTGCGCCTGCGGGCATGGACACGGGCAGGGTCAGCGTGAGCACGTGGGCGGGATCGGGCTGGTCCAGGCCAAACACCTGCTTGAATTGCAGGTCCACATGCCGGCTGGCCACCGCTTGTGCAAACACGGGGTGCGGCAGGTGAATGTGAAAGCCAGGCAGCGCCGTTTGCTCGCCCACACAGGCGGCAGGCAAGCCAGACCACAGTGCAAGCGCTTGGCAGCAGCGCTCCATCAGTGAGGCAAAGTGCGCGTGCAGCAGGCGGTTGTTTTCTTGGCGCAGCGCCTTGAGGTGGTAGGCCCGCTTGCCGCCGAGTTGCGGGTCGTCACGCACCGCATCCAGGTAGGCCGCCAAGCCCAGGGTGTAGAAGGGCAGGTGGGGGTCGCGGCGCGTCCAGTGCGGGCGCAGCGCCAGCACCTTGCTGGCCCACAGCTCGCATTCCTGCGGGCTCAGGACGGGCAAGGACTTGACGGCGAGGGCTGCGTCCATGGTGGCTTAGCGTTGACGCGGGCTGCCGCGGCTAGGCGCGGGGGCGGTATTGGGCATGGGGTACGGGTCTTGAGCAGGGTCAGCCAGGGCCGGCCGGGTTTGAGGCGGTTCTGATGCGGTTCTAAGTTTAAGGGCCCAGGCCCCGCCAAGCGCCGGCGCGAGGGGCGAGGGGCGAGGGGCGAGGGGCGAGGGGCGAGGGGCGTGGGGCGTGGGGTGTGGGGCGTGGGGCATGAGGCATGAGGCATGGGTGCACTGGCGCTGGACGGTCCCGCCAGGGCTCAGGGGCGGCTGGCGGGTCCACACCGCATGCCCTAAACTGAAGCCATGATCCGACTGTCTGTTCTCGATCTCTCGCCCATCGCTGAAGGCGCAACGGCCGCGCATTCATTTCGCAATTCGCTGGGCCTCGCCCGCTTGGCCGAGCGGCTGGGCTATGAGCGTTACTGGCTGGCCGAGCATCACGGCATGCCCGGTATTGCCAGTGCGGCCACGGCGGTGCTGCTCTCGCACATCGGCAGCGGCACCACGACTTTGCGCATCGGCGCCGGCGGCATCATGCTGCCCAACCACAGCCCGCTGGTGATTGCCGAGCAGTTCG
>JBAXEN010000049.1:0-17460 GCA_037140415.1 Betaproteobacteria bacterium
TGACATAGCGCCGCGGTATCAAGGGCCGGGCCACCAAGTCTGCAGGGCCGTTGCGCAGCGACAGCTCATCGACGATGGCGATCCCTGCGCCGGCGCGCACCAGGGCCATGGCGACAAAGCTTTGCCCGATATCGATGCGGACGCGGCGCGTCGCCCCGACCTCGGCAAAGGCACTCTCGGTGGCAAAACCAATGGGCAGCGTGGAGTTGAAGCCAATCAGGGGCACATCATGCAGGTCCTGGGCTGAAATCGAGGTGCGCTTGGCCAGTGCATGGCCCCTGGGCATCAGGCAGACCAGGCCGCTGCGGCCAATCTGGGTGGCCAGAACATCGGGCAAATGGGGTACATCCCAGGCAAAGCCCAGGTCAGCCCCGCGCTTGCGCACCAGGTCCACCACCTCATAGTTCAGGGCCGTCTGCACTGACACCCGGACGTCGGGCGAGGAGGCGCCAAGTTCTCCCAGCGCGGTAGCGACCAGCGTGGCGGCCATCGATGGGTTACAAGCGATCTCGAGCCGCCCACTGCGCAGGTTGCGCACATTGGATGAGCTGCGCTCGACCGCCTCGATTTCCCGGTAGACCCGCTCGATGTCGCGCTGCAGCGCAAGTGCCTCGGGCGTGGGCGACATGCGGCCAGCCAGCCGCTCGAACATCTGCACACCCATGCGGCTTTCCGCGTTTTTCAGCGTCCGGCTCAGCGCAGGCTGAGACACGGACAGCAGCCTCGCGGCGCCGGTGACCGAGCCTTCCTGCAAAACCGCCCGGATGACTTCAATATGCCGCAGCGTCAAACCCATGCATTCATTCTATGGGAAGGGCCGAAAATGGTATTGGACAAGCTGGTGGTGGCGCCAAAACAATGCTTGCGCATGACACCCCTGACAGCGGCCGACCAGGCCCGATCCACCCGACCCTCCCCTGTTGGCATGGCCAGCGGGGCCCGTATCGTCAGGATCGACGGCTTCGAGCTGTCCTGCAATCTGCCAGAGCCCATTGGCAATGCCATGCGGTTTTTCGACAAGCGCAGCGCCTTGCTGCTGCGCCTGACCGATGCAGACGGCTATGTCGGTTGGGGCGAAACCTGGTCCATGCCGGGCGCCGCTGCTGCCGTCATCCGGGGCGGTCTGGCACAGGCGGTGATGGGCCCGTCAGAGGGCACGCCCCGCCGACTCGGGGAGGCCATGCAAAAAACGCTGACCTACGACCGACGCGGCGTCAGCCACATGGCCATGAGCGCCATCGACGTGGCCGCCTGGGACCTCGCTGGTCAGCGCGCTGGAGCGTCGATTGCGCAGCTGCTCGGCGGCGCGCTGCGGCGGGAAGTGCAGGCCTATGTCAGCGGCCCCTTCCTCAAGCCGGACAGCGACCCCTACCGCGACTTTGATGCCGACATCGACAGCTACCTGAATATGGGCTTTCAGGCCATGAAGCTGCGCCTGGGCCTGAACGAGCGGGCCGAGGCGGCCATTCTCCAGCGCCTGCGCCAGCGCGTGGGCGATGACTTCCCCCTGATGGTGGACCTCAACGAAGGCGCGTCGGTGCGGTCGGCCCTTTCCTTTGCAAACGCCATCAAAGACGTCGGCCTGGTCTGGCTGGAAGAGCCCATCCGCCACGATAACCTGCCGGGCTACGCCCACCTGGCCAAGGTGCTGCCCATGGCGCTGGCCGGGGGCGAGGCGCTGATTGGCCTGACGCCCTTTCGCGACTTTCTGTCGCAAGGCGCGCTGGACATCGTGCAGCCGGACCTGGCCCTGTGCGGCGGCCTGAGCGAGGGACTGAAAATCGCCGCGCTGGCCGAGGCCTATGGCCTGCCCCTGGTGCCGCATGTCTGGGGCACGGCCATCAACTTTCATGCCTCCTTGCAGTTCATTGCTGTCCTGCCTGAGCAGCGCGGCCCAGGCCTGCGCTACCCGCTTTTCGAATACGACCCCTCACACAACCCCTTGCGCGACATGTTCGGCGCGGTCTCGCTGGGCAAGAACGGCCTCATGGCCATACCCGACGCACCAGGCCTGGGCCTGAACATCGACCCCAGCAAGCTGCAACCGTACCTGAGCGATCAGTGGACGGTCAGTGCCTGAAGCAAGCCGTAAAGACGATTCTTTCCCGCCCCTGCCATCATTTACAGGAGACCCGCACCATGAACACCAAAAGACATTTCACTCTGGCCACGGTCGTACTGGCCAGCGCATTGGCCACACTGAGCGCATTGCCAGCAGCGGCCCAGGACAAAACCTCCTTGCGCGTGGCCTATGTGCAGGCACCGGACCACCCGCACGGCCTGGGCATAACACGCTTTGCAGAACTGGTGGCGCAAAAAAGTGGCGGCCGCATGGAAGCCAAGACCTATGGCAACGCCACCCTGGGCGGCGATGTGGCGGTTGTATCGTCCATGCGCGGAGGCACCATCGACATGACGGTAGTCATTCCCAGCCTGCTGACCAGCCTGAGCAAAGAGTTCGTGCTGCTTGACCTACCCTTTCTTTTCAACAGCTACGCTGAAGCGGATGCTGTATTGGATGGCCCGGTCGGCAAACGCCTGCTGGAGTTTCTGCCGGATAAGGGGCTGATCGGCCTGGGCTATTGGGACCATGGCTTTCGCATCGTCACCAACAGCCGCCGGCCCATCACCCGGCTGGAAGACTTCCAGGGGCTGAAAATCCGCGTACCGCAAAGCACCATCTTCATCGACACCTTCACAGCGCTCGGGGTCAACCCCTTGCCCATGTCTATTCCCGAGCTCTTTGGCGCGCTGGAATCCAAGGCCGTGGACGGCCAGGAAAATCCCTATGCGGCCGTTGAGGCGCTGAGGTTCAACGAGGTTCAAAAATACGCCTCAGCCACCTTCCACGCCTACAACCCCCTGGTGGTGATTTTCAGCAAGGCCAAGTGGGACAAGCTCACACCAGCCGAACGCAAAATCATCCAGGACGCAGCCAACGAAGCCGGCAGCTATGAGCGCAAGGTCTCACGAGAAGCCAACGAACAATCTGCGGCCAATCTCAGGGGCAAGGGCATGAGCATCAACCCGATCAGCCCGGCCGAAATCGCTCGCATGCGCGAGAAGGTCAAGGCGGTCAACGACAAGTACGTCAAGGAAGGCGGCGAAGCCATGGCGGCGGACATCTACGCGGAAATCGCCAAGGTCCGTGCGCGCCGATAAGAGCCCTGGCGCCTGCGCCGACCCAAGCCCGCCCCTGCAGAGCGAGCAGGGCTAAAAACGCGCCAGTTGTCGGCGCGTCGGGGCATAGCCATACGCCCGGGCCTGTCGAGCCATGCCCGCAGGCAGGACTGTTGCGACCTTCGACACAAACGTCCTTGGCATTGCCGGCGTGCGAGGCACACGCCACCCTATCGGCCGTGTAGTCCGCGCTGATGCGGGATTTCGCAGCTGGGTAATCGGCCTTGCTCACCGTTGCAGCCTGGGTCCTGCTTACCGAGGGTGCGGAGCAGGACTTGGAAGCTGTCCACGACTACATCTCCGAAGTCGACAGCGTGAACCATGCCAACCATGTTTTGGACGGGCTGATGAACGTGGTGGAGAGTCTCGCGAGATTTCCGGAACGCGGCCGCTATACCAAGGAACTGATCACTCTTGGCATCAAAGAATACCGGCAGACCTTCTTCATGCCGTACCGCTTGATCTACCGTGTCACCGATCGACAAGTCATCGTGCACCTGATTGCAGAGGGGCGACGTGACATGCAGTCCATACTTGCTCGCCGTCTCCTTGGCAGGTGAATCAAAGTCGCCCTCCCAAATTGGCGCGCGTCAGGAACTGACCCCACTTATTGAGCACGCCGACCCAAAGCGCCTGATCGGCCTCGGTCCAGGCATGCAAGATGACCTCGTCCCAGGCAGCACCCGCAGTCATTGCGGCGCCGCGGTAATGGCAGCGCAGTACAGGCCCATGAACCCGTCAATGATGATGGGGCGAACGCTTGCTGAAAGAGCGCCGGTCCAGGTGAAAGGAGCAGCCATGCCCATTGATCCCAGGCAGCTTGTCGCCAAATTAGAGAGTGATGACCCACTGAAATGGATAGGGTTTTCATCATTTGTCCGGCCCTTCAGCTGGCCTAGGATGACTGCATGGTTTAACGGTATTGAACCTTGTTTAAATGAGTCCGGTCCCTGATCCCGGTGTCGATTCCCAGCATGCAGCTTCCCCACCCCATCCTTGTGACCCACGCGAAGGCCAGCCCGCAATCGCCAGCATGGCATGCAGGCGGCCAGTGGCGCAGCAGGGCCTCTCGATCACCGGCGGCAAACCAATGTATCTGGCCGATCTCACGCGCCGCGACCTCGAGTGCTGGAGCAAGGTCATGCGCGACGCCAAGATCAAGGCCGATTGAATTTCACCCATCCTGAAGGAGTCACCATGCGCCGACGTTCCACCCTCGTCCATTGCGCGCTGGCCCTCGCACTGTCGTGCGTGCTGGCGGCCCCAGCCTCTGCCCAGGACTTTCCGTCAAAGCCGGTCCGCATCATCGTCCCGTACGCGCCCGGCGGTGTCGTGGACGGCCTGGCGCGAGTGCTGTCCACCGGCATGCGCGACGCGCTCGGGACTCCCGTGATCGTCGAGAACCGCCCGGGCGCGGGCGGCATCACCGGCATGCAGGCCTGCTCGGCAGCGCCGCCCGACGGCTACACGATCTGCTTTACCGTGCAAGACTCGCTTTCCTACAACGGCTACTTCTACAAGTCGCTGCCCTACGATCCGGTCAACGGCTACACGCCGCTCACCAATCTGGGCTGGACCAACGGCCTGATCGTCTCCAATGCCAATGCCGGCATCACCTCATATGCCGACCTGGTCGCCAAAGCCAAGGCCGCGCCCGGCAAATTCAACTGGGGCACCTGGGGCGAAGCCAGCCAGCCCGACGTGCAGATGCGCGCCGTCGCCGGTGCCGCAGGCGCGACCTTCGTGCCGATTCCGTACAAGGGCCAGGCGCAGTCCATGCCGGCGCTTCTCAGTGGCGAGGTCGACATCGGCTACGTCGGCATTGGCATGGCCCTGCCGCACATCGAGAGTGGCCGGCTCAAGCCGCTGCTGCTCACGGGCAAGAACCGCAACGACGCACTGCCCGGCATACCGACCATGGCCGAAGCCGGCGCGGATGTGGGCTTGCCGACCTACCTGTTGGCGGTGGGGCCGGCCCGCATGCCCGCCGCCGTGGCGGACAAGCTTCAAGCGGCGATGGTGAAGGCGGCGCAGGCGCCCGGCGCCCAGCAGTTCTACAAGACTTTCACACTCACCTTCGTCGGCGACACGCCCGCGGCCTTTGCGGAATTCCTCAAGGCCGACCGGACCAATGCGGAGCGGGTGTTCCGCAAGATGGGCTTCAAGCCCGGGACCAACTTGGCCGATTGAGACCCAGGCATGCGCATCGCCACGCTGGACCGCTTTGCGCCGCACCGGGAACGGGTGCAAACCGACGACATCCATGTGCACAAGACCACGCTGCTGTACTCGGGCCCGTCGGAATTTCCCGCGCCGACTGCGCACCTGATCGAGCAGGCGGCGGGGGACGTGGTGAGGCCGCATTTCCACATGAACAGCCAGTTCCAGGTGTTCGTCCACGGCAAGGGCTGGCTGGGCCGCAAGCGCATCGCGCCCTTCGTGGTCCAGTATGTCGGGCCCCATACCGGCTATGGCCCGATCACCACCGATGGCGGGGACCTCTGGTACCTGACGCTCAGGCCCAGCTACCCGACGGACCAGCCGGGCTACAAGCCGGTGCTGTACCTGCCTGAGTCCAGGCCGGTCCAGGACGCTTCAGCGCGCAAGTTCCAGGTGCAGTCGCTGGTGTTTGCGCCGCGTGCTGCGGCAAGCACTGCCGTCATGCCCCATGCGATGATCGAGCCCGCAGCCCATGGCCTGGCCGCATGGTGGATGCAACTGGCGCCGGGCGAGACCGCCAGGCCGCCACAGCATCCCCAGGGCCTGGCGCGCTACTGCGTGGTCGCCAGCGGTTCGCTGGTGCAGCAAGGCCAGGTCTTGCCGCCGCTGGCGTTGATCTGGTCGACCTGCGACGAAGACGTGCCGATGACGGCCGGCGCCGGCGGCGCCGAAGTCATGGTGCTGCAATTTCCGGCAGACGCCACCTGACCGCCCCCCCCAAACAACAAGCCCCAGGAGAACCCATGCCCACCATCCAAGACCTCTACACCGGTGTCGTCACCGGCCTGCACCTCGAGCCGCCGCACGGCACGCTGTCCAAGAAACTCATCATCAACGTGGCGCCGACCGGCTCCTTCACGAGCCGCGAGCAGAACCCGCTGCAGCCGTACACGATGGAAGAAAACGTCCAGGCCGCCGTCGATGCCTACAAGGCAGGCGCGGCCGTGTGGCACGTCCATGCCCGCGAGAAGGATGGACTGCCCAGCAAGGACCCGCATGTGATGAAGGAGACGATCGACCGCGTGCTCGACCAGTGCCCCGACATGATCACCTCGGTCATCCCCTACGTCGACTACGAGGTGCCCTCCGGCTTGGATTCGATCAAGCGCTGCGTCGACGTGCTCACCGCCGCCGGGCCGCAGTACATGCAAAGCGCGGTCATGCTGCTGCAGTCCACCTCGTTTTCCGAGAAGTTCACCTACGTGGTCACCCGCAAGATCCTGACCGAGCAGATCCAGTACCTGGAAGATCACGGCGTGCGGCCGGAATACCAGGGCCACAGCTACTCCGGCCTGAAGGACGTGACCGACTGGTTGCTCACCACCGGTATCGGCAAGCAGCCGGCGCTGATGAACATCATGATGGGCTTTCATGGCTTCTCGCACGGCTCGCCGCTGGGACCCGACCCCTGGAACTACATCTACATGATGACGATGCAGCAGACCCTCTGGCCGGGCAGCGTGACCGGCGTCTGCGCCGGCGGGCGCAACTGGCTTCCGTTCACGACGCTGGCGATCATGCTGGGCTTCGATGTGGTCCGCGTCGGCATGGAGGACTCGGTGTTCATGTATCCGCACCGGGATGACAAGATCAAGTCGTCCGCCGACGCCGTGCGCAAGGTGGTGGCCATCGCCAATGAAATGGGGCGCGAGATCGCCACCCCGGCGGAAGCCCGAAAGATCATGGGGATGCGAATTCCGGCTTGATGCGCAGGGCGCGGTTTTGTCGCGCCGGTGGAATCAGCCCGAAAAGAGGTGATCGCTTGGCCTCGTGATCAAACTGACAGGCTGTAGAACGGCTGTGCTGCGGACAGGGTATGGCCGCCGTGGCCTGGAAAAGGGTCGAGATCAGCTTGGGGCCACGCGGTGATCATGCGCACCACCGCGCGGATCGGTCCATGGTCCGACTCTCGGGCTTGGGCGGTACATGCTCGATAGGCATCGTGTTCTTGCCCTTGCCCTTGCGCTTGCGAAGCTTGCGAAGCTTGCGTCTTGCGCTACCTAAGGCACTGTGAAATCCTGATACCGCCCTGGTGAGGCCGCCTTGAGCTGCCCCCTTTCCGCGTACCACGCCCCAAAAAGTCAGGACCTCCTGAGACAAAACGGGGTTTGTAACGGGTTTCGGGGATGGGAGAACTGATCGAGCAGCGCGATGGCCGTATCAGCGGGCCAAGCTCAGTCGGTAACTGAACGCCTTGGGATGGTAGACGCTGCGCTCATGGTGCAGCGCCTTGTCCGACAAGGTATAGACCGTGCGCTCCACCCGCAAGATAGCGGACGGCGCACTGAGCTTCAGGCGCTCGCATTGCGATGAGGTGGCCAAGTCGGCCTGGATATCCAGCGTCGCACGGGCCACGCGATGGCCTGGACCGATTTCATAGAGCGTTAGCAAGTCGGCATGGTGCAGGTCTTCAATGCGCAGACCCTGCGCAGCGTCTGGGTGGATCCACGTATGGTTTTCCGAGATCGGACGGTCGTCGGCATATCGCAGGGTATGCAGCTGCATGCAGTGCTCCCCGGCCAACAAGCCCAAGGCCTCCCTTACTCGCACGGATGCCCGGTGCGGGCGCAGCGACAACACCTGGGTCCGTACCGTGCGCCCCTGGCGTGCCAAGGCTTCAGCAAGGCCCTGAAGCCGATGGAGGTCCTGAACGATGGCGCCCGGCGCGACAAACGACCCCTTGCCTTGCACCCGGGTGATCAGGCCCTCGGCGGTCAAGTCAGCCAGAGCGTGTCGCACGGTGATGCGGCTCACCAGGTGCTGCGCCATGAGTTCAGCTTCGCTGGGCAGCAGATCCCCAGTGTGCCATCGGCCGCTGTGGATCTCTTGACGCAAGTGCTCGCGCACCTGGCTGCGCAGAGTGGGCACGGACCCAATCTGCGGCTCCTGAGCGGGGTTCAATCGACTTGGCATGACATGTTATAACATGTTGGCTTTTGAGCCTGATTCTGCCCGTTGATCCCTAAGGAGTGCCTCATGTTCCTGATCTCCCCCCTGCGACGCCGCCTGCTGGGCGGCTTGAGCCTGTCCATGCTCGCCGGTACCTGTCTGGCCCAGGCAGGTGACTATCCGAGCAAGCCCATCAACGTGGTCGTGCCGTTTGCCGCTGGCGGCAGCGTGGACTCCGCCGCGCGCGTTGTCCTACAGGGCATGAGCGAGCGTCTCAAGCAGAACTTCGTGATCGAGAACGTGGCCGGCGCCTCGGGGACCATCGGCACACAAAAGGTGGTACGCAGTCCGGCCGACGGCTATACGCTGCTCTTCGCCGTGGCCAGCCCCATCAATGTGGCGCCGGTGGTCAAGCCCTCGACCGTGAAGTACGACTCGCTCAAGGATCTGGTGCCGATCGGCGCTGCCGCCAGCTCGCCCTTCGTGCTCATCGCCAACCCCAAGCTGCCGATCAATTCGGTGGCAGAGTTGGTCGCAGCGGCCAAAAAGGAGCCGGGCAAGCTCAACTACGGTACCGACGGCGTGGGCACGTCCATGCATTTGACCGCCGAGATCATCAAGCTCAATGCCGGTATCGACATCGTGCACGTGCCCTACAAGAACGGCCCGCAGGTGCTGACTGAACTGGCCGGCGGCACGCTGGAGCTGGCGGTGATGCCGGTCTCGCTGGCGCAATCCTTTATCAAGGACGGTAAGGTCAAGGCGCTGGGCGTGACCTCACGCAACCGCTGGCCGACCCTACCCAATGTGCCGGCGATCGCAGAGACGGCGGGCCTGCAGCAGGTGGACGAGGACTCCTGGTACGGCATCCTGGCCCCGGCCGGTACGCCGGGCCCGGTGCTCGACCGCCTGACGATCGCGCTGCGCGAGACGCTCAAGGATCCGGCTATCGTCGAGAAAATGAACGTCGGCGGCCTCAAACCCCTGGTTCTTGAGCGTGCGGCGTTTGGCACGCTGCTGCAGCGCGAACGCGAAGGTCTGGCGGCCGCCGTGAAGGCTGCGGGCATCAGGCCCGAGTGAGCGCCGATCTGGCGCCTGACGCCTTGAAGAGCGGCCTTTCGCGGATGCCGAAGTGTTGATCGGCTGGCTGCTGGTGGCCCTGGCGGGCCTGGCCATCGGCGCAACCTCGATCGGTGGTGTGCTGGTCGTGCCGGCCCTGCACCGCTGGATGGGAATGGACATTGCCGAGGCCACGGCACTGTCGAGCCAAGCCTTCTGCTGGACGGGACTGTGGGCCTTGTGGCGACTTCCTCGCTTAGGCATCGACCTGCTGCGCCGCGAGTGGCCGCTGTTGCTGATGTCCTTGTTCGGCGCGGCGCTGGGCGCATTTTTGAGCTCTCAAGTTCCTGCGCCTTGGATCCGGTCTTGGATCGGCGCACTGGCAATGGTCTCCAGTGGCTTCGGGCTGTGGCGAACCTATGCGAGCCCCGGGGCGAAGCCCGTGGCTGCATGGCCAGACGTGCCCATGCAGGCGGCGCTGGGCCTCCTTGTGGGTATAGGCTCCGCCCTGTCGGGCACGGGCGGACCTGTGATGCTGTTACCCCTGCTGCTGCTGCGCCGCTGCGACTTCGAGCGGTCCGTGCAGGTCGCGTTGGTGATGCAGGTGCCCATTGCGCTGGCCGCCACCTTGACGCATGCCTCAGCAGGCCGATTCGACCTGAGTGGGGGCGCGGCCGTAGCGCTCGTCTTGCTGGTGGCGGCCGAAATCGGTCGGCGCCTGGCGCGCCAGTGCTCGCAGCAGGCGCTGCAAACGGCAACCGCCGTGCTGTTGCTGGCCACAGGCGTGTGGATGTTACGGATCTAACGAAGGTGTCGTGATGAAGCTCAATCCCGAGGATTTCCAAGCGCAATCCCTGCTGCTCGCGCCACAGTGGACCCTGATCGACGAGGTGCCACAGGCGGACGTAGCGGTACTGATCCGCAACGGCCGGTTCGAGGCGGTCGGTCCGGCGAAGGACCTGCGCCAACAGTTCCCGCAGCTCCAGTTGCAGGCGCTGCCAGGGCGCCTGCTGATGCCCGGGCTCATTGACACCCACCACCACCTCACACAGGGCTACGGCAAGGCCCTGGCCTTTGGTGAGCCGTCGGAGATCTTCAAGCGCATCTGGGTACCGCTCGAGCAGCATCTGACCGAGGAGGACCTGTACCTCTCAGCCAAGCTCACCGCGCTGGAGGCGTTGCGCGGTGGCTTTACCACCGTCTGCGACGCGGGCACACGTTCGCAGGCCGGCCTCTCGGCCATCGAATCGGCGGTACAGCAAGTGGGCATCCGCTGCGTGCTCGCGAAGATCTGCCATGACTTGGGCTCCTCTGCGCGGGAAATCGAATCCCTGATGGCGCAAGCAGAGCAGCACCTGACCCACAACCGACCTGACAGCGGCCTGCATGCGTCGCTGGGTATCGCCATCCCGGAGGCTGCGAGCGACGCGATGCTGCACCGCGTGGCTCACCTGTGGCGCGAAGCGGGTGTCCCGTTTCAGGTGCACATCAACGAGCACCTGGCCTCGGTCGAACGCTCTCTGGTCGCGCGCGGGCTGCGCCCGCTGCAAGTGCTGCAACAGGCCGATGCCCTGGGACCCGAGCTGCTGGCCGCACATGTCACTTTGGTCACGCCCTCCGAGCTGTCGCAGTTAAGCGATGCAGGCGCGGCGGTCAGCTACAACCCAGTGGCGAGCAGCTGGAAGGGCAACGCGGTGGCGCCAGCACTGCAGATGCACAGCATGGGCATCCGTCTGGGCCTGGGCACAGATGGCACGCGAGGCGATGCCTTCCGCCTGATGGATGCGGCCGAGACCGCGCAGCGCCTGACCGTGGGCATGGCGGTGGGGGATTTCTCAATGGGTGCCGGGTGGACATGGCTACGCATGGCCAGCGCCGGCGGTGCCGATGCGGCGCACCTGTCGCACATCACGGGCCGGATTGCTCCTGGCCTCGCGGCCGATTGCCTGCTGCTCGACGTGAACGTGCCCGAGCTCACGCCGACATGGGACCTCGGATGGGAACTCGTGCGGCTGGCGCACAGCGGTCTGATCGAAATGGTGATGGTGGGCGGGCGGCTGCGCCTTTGGAAAGGGTGGCCGCTGGACTGGGACGCGCAAGCACTGATGCAGCGTGTGCGCGAGCGCGCGGTCGAGACCGTGCGCTCGGCGCCGATCCAGCGGGTTCATCCGACGTCGGCGCAGGCGCGGCAGGCGCAGCGGGCGCCCGGGCAAGACTGAGCTTAAAGCGCAGGCGCAATGGCCAAACCCTTAGGCCTGTGGCAGCGAACCGCTGATTCTTTGCTGGACATGGAAGAGCGCACCGAAGGTGAGTTCCAGGCGGGTAGAGACAAAAAAGCGCCCGGAAGGCGCTTATTTGCTAGCTGCCTGGCGGAACGGAGAGAGCCGCTTCACTGCCTACAACCCTTATAAATGCTGGGTATCTTGATTAAAAATTCTTCGTCACCCTGACCGTTACCCACAGGTTAATGTGGGTCCAGTTTGGTGACCTAAAGACCTGCCTCAAATCCTGCCCCCAGAGACCTGAGGCGACCTGCAGGTCCGCGAGCGCCACCCGGCTCGATGGTCGGGCCGCACACGCAACTAGACGCCTGCCGGGGCCGTGACGCTCAACCCGGAACGCGACTCGGTGGTCGCAAAGACAACACAACTCAAAGATATTCAGCCGTTGGCTGCATGAACGAGGCGACAACTACCTTGGCGCGCGCCGCCATGCAACGCCATGGTATCTCTAGGCGCCGTGCAAGACGGATTGATAAACGTTGCAAAAAGCCCATCAAATCCAATGTGAAACTGATCACAGTGGCGCACTGCTCCTGGCCGCACTTTCATCATTACTGCTTGCACTTTTGTAAAAAACTGTGTTGTAGACAGTCAAATGGCTGCTCAAGCTCGTCAGGTTTGACGTAACATTTTCTGAGTTAATTGAACTCAAAATACCTCACACCTTTAAGGAAGAAAGACATGAAATTATTGACGCGGTCTGTTGCGAGATTATGGATGCTGGTGGGCCTGTTGATGCTCTCAGCATCGAGCTTTGCTCAATCCTGCGCTGCAGGCTCGTATTGTGGAACATGTCCTGCAGGTTCCTATTCTGCTGCGGGTGCAGCGTTTTGCACGCAATGTGCCGCTGGTACGTTTTCGGGTCCTGGTTCAGCCACCTGCACGTCACTATCGGCACAAAATTACCTAACTGGTGGATCAATAATCACGGGCACAGGGTTTAGTGGACAGGCCGCATGCCCTGCAACCCTTGCTCGTTCTGACAGTAGGTCGATAAATAGTTCTGGTACAAACACTGTTGCACTTGGAAATTTTAATGGGACAAACTATCCAATTGCAGCAGGTACAACTTGTATTGGCAACACGACTTACGCGCTGTGCAATGCACCAGGGTGTAACCCCCCACCTGCTTGTCTTGCCGGTACTTTCATGGTGAGCATAAATAACATTCAGTATTGCGCTGCTGCACCAAAAGGCTCTTACTCTAACGGTTCTTCCGGAGTATATATGTGCCCATCAGGAAAGACCACGACAGGCCTAGGAAGCACATCTGCGTCGGCCTGCCAGTAACAAATCTTTTCTGAAGATTTAATCTATATGCCGGCACACCACCGGCTCTTTTTCATTCCCCCCATGACTTGGGCTCCTCCGCACGGGAAATCGAAGCCCTGATGGCGCAGGCACAGCAGCACCTGACCCATAACCGTCCTGACAGCGAGCCTGCATGCGTCACTGGGTATCGCCATCCCGGAGGCTGCGAGCGACGCGATGCTGCACCGCGTGGCTCACCTGTGGCGCGAAGCGGGTGTCCCGTTTCAGGTGCACATCAACGAGCACCTGGCCTCGGTCGAACGCTCTCTGGTCGCGCGCGGGCTGCGCCCGCTGCAAGTGCTGCAACAGGCCGATGCCCTGGGACCCGAGCTGCTGGCCGCACATGTCACTTTGGTCACGCCCTCCGAGCTGTCGCAGTTAAGCGATGCAGGCGCGGCGGTCAGCTACAACCCAGTGGCGAGCAGCTGGAAGGGCAACGCGGTGGCGCCAGCACTGCAGATGCACAGCATGGGCATCCGTCTGGGCCTGGGCACAGATGGCACGCGAGGCGATGCCTTCCGCCTGATGGATGCGGCCGAGACCGCGCAGCGCCTGACCGTGGGCATGGCGGTGGGGGATTTCTCAATGGGTGCCGGGTGGACATGGCTACGCATGGCCAGCGCCGGCGGTGCCGATGCGGCGCACCTGTCGCACATCACGGGCCGGATTGCTCCTGGCCTCGCGGCCGATTGCCTGCTGCTCGACGTGAACGTGCCCGAGCTCACGCCGACATGGGACCTCGGATGGGAACTCGTGCGGCTGGCGCACAGCGGTCTGATCGAAATGGTGATGGTGGGCGGGCGGCTGCGCCTTTGGAAAGGGTGGCCGCTGGACTGGGACGCGCAAGCACTGATGCAGCGTGTGCGCGAGCGCGCGGTCGAGACCGTGCGCTCGGCGCCGATCCAGCGGGTTCATCCGACGTCGGCGCAGGCGCGGCAGGCGCCATGGCCAAACCCTTAGGCCTGTGGCAGCGAACCGCTGATTCTTTGCTTGACATGGCATAGCTGAACGACAAATCAGCGACAGCGGGCATTCACGATGAATCAGGATCCTCGGTCACGATCCACCAGAACCGATGTCACGGTCTTCGAGAATGCCCGGAGCGCAACCGCCGCCGACAAGTGTGGGCGTAAAAAGGTCGGCGCGTGCTCAGATCTGCGTCGGCGCTAACGACCCAGGATATCAAACGTAACGCACCCTCGCTTTACCTTTCTGATTGGGTGGCCGTATTTATCCAAGATGGTGGCTGCCACCGCCGTTTTACGACTTTGGAGTTGCCGCTTTACGGGTCAGAAATGGATGCCACGCATCATCTGCTGCATGGCGACGGCTTCCGCTGACAAATGAGGCTTGGCAGACTTGTCGCCTTTGGCGGCTGCTGAATCCGGGAACATGCGGAAGATGGTGTTCATGACAATCTGGGCAATGCGCGGTACCAACGCGTACAGCACCTGCCCCGTAATGCCGAGCCGGGTAGCAATTCGCACCGGTTTGTAGATACAGGCCTGAGCAATCAAGTCCGCCGCATCCTCAGGGCTGAGGGCAGGTACGTTGTTGTAAATATTGGTTGGTGCAATCATGGGAGTTCGCACCAGGGGCATGTTGATAGTTGTAAAGCTCACACCCACATCGGAAAATTCACTGCTTGCACATCGCGTCCATGCGTCCAGCGCGGCTTTGCTCGCCACATAGGCCGAAAAGCGGGGCGCGTTGGTCAACACGCCAATGCTGGAAATGTTGACGACATGGCCTTTCCTTTTGGCTGTCATGCCGGGCAAAAAGCCCATGGTCACGCGAAGGCATCCGAAGTAGTTAAGCTGCATGGTCCGTTCTAAGTCATGAAAACGGTCATAGCTGGACTCGATCGCTCGGCGGATCGACCGGCCTGCGTTGTTGATCAGAAAATCAACGCCGCCGTGGTTCTCGATCACGACTTTGACAAGATGGTCGCAGTCGTCAATGTTGGCAATGTCAACGGGGTAGCAGACAAAGCTGTAGCCCTTGGCGTTGGCCTCTTTTTGTGCCGCTTCCAGCTTGTCCACATCACGCCCGCAAATAACGGTGACGGCACCCGCTTCGGCCATTTTGTGGGCAGCTGCGAGTCCGATCCCTGAGGAGCCACCTGTCACGAGCACGACCTTACCGCCCACCGTCCCACGCAGGCTACGGTCGATGGACAGATCCGGATCTAGGTGGCGCTCCCAGTAGTCCCATAGGCGCCACGCGTAGTCGCGCAGCTCGGGGCATTCGATGTCGCTCCCCTTGAGCGCGGACAGCATGTCGCGATTGTCGAAGCGAGTGGGGTAGTTCACAAATGTGAATATGCCCTCAGGCAATGCGAGGTCCTTCATGATGGCGTCGCGGATGCGCCGAACGGGAGTCAGTGCCAGCAACGAGCGCTTGACACTCTTGGGAATGAAGCCCAGTAGCGCAGCGTTAATGAAAAGACTCGTGTTGGGCGCATGGGCCGCCTTGCGGAAAATGCTAAGTACATCGCCGACACGGTGCCCTTCGGAGTCCACCAGATGGAAGCAGCGCTCGGCAATACCCGGCTTATGGCTGATGTGGTCCAGCGCATCTACAACAAAATTCACTGGCACGATGTTGATCCTGCCACCCTCCAGGCCCAAGGTGGGCATCCATGGCGGCAGCAGTTGACGCATGCGCTGGATCAGCTTGAAGAAGTAGTAAGGCCCGTCGATCTTGTCCATTTCACCCGTGGTGCTATCCCCCACGACCATCGCCGGCCTAAAGACCGTCCAGGGCACCTTGCATTCGGTGCGCACGATCTTTTCGCTCTCATGCTTAGTGAAAAAATAGGGGTGCTCGTAGTGCTCGGCCTCATCAAACATGTCTTCGCGGAACACTCCTTCGTACAGGCCGGCCGCAGCAATGGACGACACATGGTGAAAATGCCCGGCATCAATGGATTTGGCAAACTCCACGGTGTTGCGTGTGCCTTCGATATTGACCGCGATCTGACTTTCTTCGTCTGCGCTGATGTCATACACCGCAGCCAAGTGGTAAAAGTGATCAACTTGGCCCGTGAGATTCTTGATCTCCTGTGCGGCCACGCCCAATTCTTTGGTCCCCAGGTTTCCGTACACCGGCCGCGCCCTAGCAGCGCTGGCGCCCCAGTACTGGCAAAGCTTTGCAACCTTGTGTTCGCTTTCCTTGCGCAGCAGAAAATACACCACTGCGTCTTCGCGCTCCAAAAGCTTTTTGACGAGTCGTTTGCCAATGAAACCGGTGGCACCGGTGACAAAATATTGCATGAAGGTCCTTAATTGAAAATAAGTACGAACGCATGAGCATTATTGTTCAAGATTCAGTGTTTCCCGATCCGCACACAAACCCGAAACCACCTCAGACTTTCGCCGGTGCGATGGACCCTCATCATCGACAGCTCTCAGCCAATAACGGCCTTGCAGCAATGGCCGGCCAGTGACCGCAAATGGCCCAAAGCAGCCTACCAGAGGCTGTCACAAACACTTATTCCATGGCCCAGAGATGTTGCCCGTTCCTTAATCCATGAATTGGAAATGCGAAAGATCGCCAAAAGTAAATTCTTTCCCGTTGGATGCATAGAAGTGGCTCCGCTTGTCTGAACAGTTTTACCCCAAGAGATAAAGAGACAACGGGCGGGTTGAACAGGTGCAGAGTTGTCCACGGCGGCGGACGGCGCTTGCGACGTACCGGCCGACGCGGTGGGCAACTCGGGGAGCACCAGGGATTTTCATTTTATGCAGCAGCCTGCATCGACGGCAGCAGTGCCCAGTAGGCTTGGTCGGGGGTCTGATCGCCCAGGCTCGAATGCGGCCGCCCGGTGTTGTACCAGTCGATGAACTGGGCCACATCGGCACGGGCGGCGCTCACGCCCTCATAGGCGCGCAGGTATACCCGCTCGTACTTGATCGTGCGCCACAGCCTCTCGACGAACACGTTGTCGCGCCAGGCACCTTTGTCGTCCATGGACAGGCGCACGCCGCGAGACAGCACGGCATGAGTGAACTCCTCGGCGGCGAACTGGCTACCCTGGTCGGTGTTGACGATCTCTGGAACGCCATAGCGAGCGAAGGCCTGCTCAAGGATCTCGCGGGCATGGCAGGCCTCCAGCGTGATGGCCACTTTGTGGGCCAGCACCTTGCGGCTGGCTACGTCCACGACGGCGGTGAGATAGACGAAGCCTCGCGCCATGGGAATGTAGGTGGTGTCCAGCGCCCAGACCTGATTGGCCCGGCCGATCGCCACCTTGCGCAGCAGGTAGGGATAGACCTTGTGTTGCCGATGCCGCTGACTGGTGCCCGGCTGCGGGCACAGGGCCTCGATGGAAGATAAGGTGCACCAGGTTCTTGCAGATCGACTTGAAGCCATTCACGGCCTGTTTGGACAGATCCCTGACACGCTGGAAGACGTCTGGGTTCAAGTTGCACTTAATGATGCGGATGCTGCAAATCAACTCATCCCCCGGCGGCCACCCAAAGTGCTCCACTTATGGCCACCCAAACTGCCCCACCCG
>JBAXEN010000050.1:0-17171 GCA_037140415.1 Betaproteobacteria bacterium
CGCCCGGTAAGGCGTCCAGCAGGTGGCCGGGCCCCTGGGTGGCTAGGGCGGCCAGGGCCTGTGCTTCACTGCGGGTCAGGCGGGGAAAGGTCAGTGGTCGGCTCAAGATGACTACCCTTGCGGAGCTGAGGCAAAGGCCTCGGTGGTGTGGTCCGCGTCGCCTTCAGCGACCGGTCCATCGGATTCGTCGATGACGCGCCATAGCGCGTCGCGTTCAAGTTCGTCAGCCAGACGGCGTGCCATCTCCTGCGCCGGCTCGGCCAGGGCGCGGTAAGCGTCGATCTGGCGGCAGCGAAATTCGGCCACCCAGGCGCCAGCGTCTTCAAACACCGAGACGGCGGTGCCCGGGTAGAGCGCGTCGTCAAGCTCCATGCGCACACCGCGCTGCTCCTGCCCGACCTGCAGACCTTTGAGGCTGTCCTTAAGCAGATTCATCACGCCGGGGTGTACGCCGGCCGTGGCCGCCGGCGCTGCAGCTCCAAACAAGCCCATGGGGTTGGCCACTGCCTTGCCGGCTTGCTCGCCAGGCAGAGGCGCCTGCGGTGCTAGGTCGGAGGCCTTCATGGCCTGCTTGAAGCGCTCGGCGCTGCCGTCGGTGGGCGAGTCGGGCGTGCCTTGCGAGCCGCCGGCGCCCATGCCAAAGTCCTGGCGCTCCGTCGGGGTGCGCAGATGCAGTTGTACGCTGCGTTCTGTCATGCAGCCTCCCCGCTCCACTCTTCACGCTCGCGCACGATGGAGGCGACCTCTTCAAGCTCGAGTTCTTCTTTGCGCTCGGCTTCGCGCGTCTCGAGAATGTGAAAGTTGCGGGCCAGCTCGACAAATTTCTCGCGGGCTGTCGATGCGTCGCGCATCTTGCGGGTGCTGGTGTCGAAGTTCTCGCGCGCCTGCACATGCTGCTGCTGGCGCGCCTTGAGTTCTTCGGCGTGGCTCATCTCCTGCTGCTTGAGGGCAGCCACTTCGGTGTGTACATCGTTGATGTCGCGCAGCTTGACGATGCGGCTGCACAGGTCCTGGAACATGCGCAGCTCTTGCGCAGTGGCATGGGCAATGAACTCCTGCAGGGTCTGGTCGGCCTGCCGCTCGGCTTGGGCGGCTGTGCTCAGGCGCACGCGCGATTTTTGCAATTCCGTCTCGGCCTTGCGCTCGCGAAACTCCTTGATGAACAGCAACTCGTCAATCATTTTCATGGTGAGTGACCTTCAGCGCACGCCCGTGATCTCGCCGAGTTTGGCGATGGTCTCTTCAAACGCGATGCGCTCCTTGGTGCCTTGCTTGAGGAAGCTGCGTATGGCTTCGATCTTGCCAATGGCCTCATCGGCCAGCTTGTCGCTGCCTTGCTTGTATTCGCCGATCTTGACCAGCAGCTCCACATCGGCGTACTTGGCCATGAGCTCGCGCATTCGGCCGGCCGCCTTCTTGTGCTCGGGCTGGATCACATTGTTCTGAACCCGGCTGGCCGAGGCGAGCACGTCGATGGCCGGGTAGTGGTTGGCCGAAGCCAGCGCGCGCGAGAGGACGATGTGGCCGTCCAGGATCGAGCGGGTCTCGTCGGCGATCGGCTCGGTCATGTCGTCGCCTTCGACCAGCACGGTGTAGAGCGCGGTGATCGAGCCCTTGTCGTTCATGCCGACCCGCTCCATCAGCTTGGGCAGGGTGGCAAACACCGAAGGCGGGTAGCCGCGGCGGGTGGGCGGCTCGCCAGCGGCCAGACCGATCTCGCGCTGGGCGCGGGCAAAGCGGGTGACCGAGTCCATCAAGAAGAGCACTTTCTTGCCCTGGTCACGGAAGTACTCTGCGATGGCGGTGGCCACATAGGCGGCCTTGGCGCGCTCCATCGAGGACTTGTCCGAGGTGGCGCAGACGATGACCGCCTTGCGCCGGCCTTCCTCGCCGAGTTCGTGCTCGATGAACTCGCGCACCTCACGGCCGCGCTCGCCGATCAGGGCGATCACCGTCACGTCCACCGCCGCACCTTTGACCAGCATGCCCAGCAGGGTGGACTTGCCGCCGCCGGCCGCCGCGAAGATGCCCATGCGCTGGCCCTCGCCGCAGGTCAGCAGGCTGTCGATGGCGCGCACGCCCAGCGGCACCGGGTCTTTGATGACGCGCCGCTTCATCGGGTCGGGCGCCTCGGCAAACACCGGGTAGAAGCGGTCGGCCTCCAGCGGGCCGCGCTCTTCAAAGTCCATGGGCTGGCCCAGGCCATCGAGCACCCGGCCGAGCAGACCGTCGCCGACCGGCACCATGTGCGCGCGGCCGGTGGGCATGACCTCGGTGGTGGCCGAGATGCCGTACATATCGCCAATCGGGGTCAGCAGCGCGGCGTCTTTGAGAAAGCCCACCACCTCGGCCTTCATCTCAAAGTCCTCGCCAGGCTGGCGCAGGATGCAGACCTCACCGACTTTGACCGCCGGCACCACCGCCTTGATGATGGTGCCGATGACCTGCGTCACCCGGCCTTTGATGGCCAAGGTGGGCGTGTCCTCGATGGCCAGCTCCATCATGTCGGTGACGTAGTCGAAGTTTTTCATGCGAGCTGGCCGGGCAGAACCATGTTGGAACCTTGTGCGGGCTGGTCGAAAACCAGCTCGAAGTCGTCTCCATCCAGATTGGTGTTTTTAATCATCAGATCCCTCTGGTGCAGACTCAGCTCTCCGAGTTGCTCCGCGTATGCGCTGTTCAGGTCTTTGAGCCGTCTCAGGTCTTCATTGGCCCTGTACAGGGTCAGCGCGTTCAAGGCCAGCCCCAGAACGTCATTGGCAAAGGTGACGCCCGGCACACCCGCAGCGTTCAGGCCCACGCGCATGCCGGTGTTGGCCGTCATCACGGCAGCGACCACAGCGGCCCCGGTGAGCGCTTGGCCGGTGGCAGAGCTCGTTTCTTCGGCCCCGGTTTCGGCACTGGCCTTAGTATTTTCTATCTGCTGGCTCAGCCACTGCGTATCGGCTGTCACTTGCTTTATCAGGGCCTCTTGCTCGCCCTGGATCCGGTCCTTGCCCGTGCCTGCTCGCAGTTCGTTGGCTTGCAGTTGAAGCTGCTCGACACGGCTGAGGATGTCGATGACTTTTTCAGGCAGCGTGCTCTCTTTGGGCAAGGCCGACTCGAGGATGAATTCTTCGGGTCCGAGGGTTCTTTCGGGCATGGGGGCCTGGCCTAGCAAGATCTCTCTGGCAGTCGGCAGGCGGCGCAGCAGTGCAAGCACCACGTGGTTGGCAGTGACTACCGCGACGGCCGCCCCGGCCACCCCCAAGGTCACTGGGCTCACGCCACCGGTGGCCAGCACCGTGCCCGCCGCCAGGGCCACGTCGGCCAGGAAGCTGCCCCAGCGCGCCACCTTGGTGCGGGCGTCCTTTGACCATGTGTTGGGACACAGCTTGTACAGGCCGTGGGCTATGGCGTCGGTGCCCATGGGCAGATCGTGGACGAGGCCCTGACCGCTGGCCTCAGAGCGAGCGTTTTCCAGGTGGAGCTTGGCCATGTATGCGTCTGCGCTCAGTCGCAGCCCTGCGGCTGCAGTGACGGCACCGACGGCCAGCATTGCCACGCCACCGGTGGCCACCCCGAGCCCAATCATCGCCGCAGCGGCAAGACCGACCACGACAGCGCCGCCCACCCGTCGCCAGAACGAGGTTTTGGCCAGGTTAACCTTGTTCTCAGCGATTTTGTGCGCCTGGCCCACAGTGTCCATGTTGATCGTTGTCAGACTCTCCGTCCGGCCCGGCCCCCGTGCAGAGGTGTCGTCAGCGGCGCCTTGCAAGGCCAGCGGCATGCGCGGTGGGGTCCGGTTGGCCTTTACATGGGCGGCGCTTTGGTCGGGTCCAGGTACGTTCCTGTGTATCTCGCCCGCAGCAGCTGCACCGTTCTGGCTGACCGGCTGTTGGCCCTCAAGGGTCCCAGCGTTGGGCAGCGTCTGCGGCCGGGCGGAAAGCGGTTGTAGCGTGATGGGCGGTGACATGGCTTGGGCCTGGGCGTTTGGGGGCGTTGGGGGCGGGCCCTTACAGGCTTTGTAGAAGTTGCTCGGCCATCTGGCCGATCTCGGGCGGGTTGTGCGGCAGCTCGCACAACTGCTGCGCGGCCAGCAAGGCTTCGCGGGCGTCGTTCGGGTAGCCCAGCGCCATCAAGCACTCGCCCAGGCGAAAGGCGGTGGCGGCGTCGCTGGGGTCGAGCGCATAGGCGTAGGAAAAGTGGCGGCCGGCCAGTTCAGTTTGCCCCTCCTGCTGCAGGGACAGGGCCAGACCAAATTGGGCGCCGGCCTGACCGGGCATGTACACGGCCAGATCGCTCCAAAGTGCAACAGCATCGCTGCGCCCCTCGTCCAGGGCCAGCTGTGCCTGCTGCCACAGCTCGGCCAGCTCCTGCACCGAGGGGGGCTCGGGCGCCAGTGCCTTGGCCGCCGGCTCCAGCCGGGCCAGCAACTGGTCCAGCAGGGCGGAGGTGTTTGAGCGGTCAGCGCTTGCGTCCACGGGGGGGCCTTTAGATGCGGCTGCCCAGCAGCTTGGTAAAGCCCTGCTCGATGGCTTTGAGCTGCAGCTCGACGCTGGCTTCGACCACGCCCATTTCGCTTTCGAGAATGGCGGCGTCGCCCTTGAGTCGGTTGTCGGGCACGATGTCCATCATGCCCACGCCGGGAAAGCGCTCGAGCAGGTGTTGGGCCCGCTCGCGCACGGTGGCGGCGTGTTCGGGCGACAGGCGCAGCGTGAGCTGCTTTTGGTTGCGCATGACCGACAAGCCGCTTTGCACCACCGCCAGCACCCGGGTGGTGTCGTCAAAGTCGGCCATGATGCGGCGCACCGCGTTCATCACCAGGGCGACGATTTTTTGTTCGATGCCGGCAAAGTAGTCGACGGTGCGGGTGGCGTTTTCTATCAGGCGCTCGGCCTCGTCCATGCGCGCCATGGCCACACCTTCTTCGTAGCCGCGCTGCTTTTCGTCTTCATAGGCTTGCACCGCTTCGGCGCGGATGCGCTCGGCCTCCTGGCGGGCCTGCGCCAGCAGTTGCTGGGCGTCTTGCCAGGCCTGGACCTGCTCGGGGCTGAAGACCAGCTGCTGCGGGTCGGTGCCCGGCAGCAGGCCGTCGGGGCGAAGGATGCGGATGAAGCTCATGTCGGTCTGCGGTTGGGTTCTTGACTCAGGCCTGCGACAGGCAGCTGTCCCACTGATCGGACCAGGCTTGCACTGCGGCGGTGTAGGCCAGCTTGAGCAGTTCGGGCGCGGCCGCAGCGGCGGGGCTTTGATCGGGGGCCAGTTTGTAGTTCAGGCGCTGGCCGAGGGCGCCGCCCATCTCTTGGGCCACAGCCAGCAGGCTGCGCTCACCGCGCTCGGCGATCGCTTGCGCCCACTGTTCGAGCGGGCCCAGGTCGCCTAAGGCCGCTACCTTGTCGGCTTTGAAGACCAGCTCCCAGGCACTGGCATCCAGGCCTTGCTGTTCGAGCAGTTGCAGCTCGCGCCGCAGCACCACACGGCGCAGCTGGTCTGCGCTCAGCAGCAGGCCCAGGTTCCAGGCCACCCGGGTGATGACGCCCCGCGGCAGCAGGGCCAGCCGGTGCGGCAGGCGGCGGCCATCGAACTCCTGCCAGGCCGCCGGCATGGCCAGCGCCTCGGACAGGCGTGCCGGTGACAGCGTCCACAGCGGCTTGGGCACCAGAACGCGGGCCCGCTGTGGGTGCAAGTCGGCCGCTGGCAGAAACAGCGCGGCGTGCACTTGCTGTGCCACCGCCTGCGGCCAGCTCAGCAGACCTTGGGCCAGGCTCATGCCTGCGCCTCGCTGGGCGCCTGCTCAGCAGCAGGCCGGCCCCTGAGGCGCCAGGCCAGAGCCGCTGCGCCCAGCAGAGCCAGCAGCAGGGCGGCAACCAAGCCCCAGAGCACGGCAGTCAGAGAGGTGGCGGCGTCGCTGCTCACGGACATGCCCCAGACGCTACTCATCGCCGGCGCCTTGTTGGCGCTGGTGTCGGCCGCACTGGGGATGAGCACGATAGAGACGCGATCGGCCGTCAGGCCAGGAATGCTGTTGACCACCATGCGCCGCACCTGCGGCTGCAGCATCTCCAGGTCAAACTGCTGCCTGTGTTTGATGAACACTGCCGCCGAGGAGGGCGAGTCCTTGTCCAGGGCGCTGCCTTTTTCGGGCAAGACCAGATGGACCCGCGCAAAGAGCACGCCGTCGATACGGGTCAGCGTGGCCGACAGGTCCTGCGACAAGGCGTAGAGGTAGCGGGCGCGCTCTTCCAGGGGCGAGGAGATCAGCCCGCTTTTTTGGAACACTTGACCCATGCCGGTGAAGGACTCCCGTGGCAGGCCCAACTGGCGCAGGGTGTCGATGGCCCGGGCGGTGTCTTTCTGGGCAACCTGTATGCCTACCACGCCGTCCTTGCCGGCCACCTTGGTCACGGTGATGCCCACATTGGCCAGAGCGGCGATGACTTCGTTGGCGTCCGATTCGGCGATGGAGGCCATGATGTCGACCTTGGCGCCGCAGGCGGCCAGGGTCAGGCAGGTCAGCAGGCTCAGTGCGAGCCGGCGCAGGGTGTCGAAGGTCATCATTGGGTCTTGAGGATGGAGTCGAGGTTTTGGGTCACCTTGCTGATGCCCTTGCTGGCGATCTCAAACTGCAGACTGGTCTGCAGCAGGGTAAATTGCAGTGACATCAGGTCGGACATGTTCAGATCCGGCTTGGCCAACAACTGCCCAACCTGGTCGAAGCGCTGGCGGGTATCGGCTGACAAATCGTTCATGGCGTTCAAGATGGTCTCGCCCAGGCTGCCGGCCGGCTTACCGTTGAGCACAGGCGCGCTGGATGCTGCAGGCAATGAGGGCAGTGTGGGCGGCGCCAATGCGGCCGGCGCCGCTGGCGGGACTGCGCTGGGCAGCACCATCAGCGGCGAGGGCAGTGGGGCTGCAGGTGCAGCCGGGGGCGTGGGCGGGGCAGCCTCGGCCGCCAGAGGCGCTGGCTGCAGCGTGGCTTGCGGCGCCTGGCCTTGCGGCGCCATCATGGCGGCGCGAAAGCGCTCAACATCCTTGAAGTCAGCCTGCGCCGGCAGGCCGCCGGTGGCCAGCGAGTTGCCTGCGACGGCGGTGCCTGATGTGGTGAGTGCGTCGATCATGCGATCTCCTGCGTGCTGTGTTGCTGCTGCGGCGCCACCGGCAGGCCCATCAGGCCGCGGGCCATGCGCAGCGCCGGTTCGTGTTGGCTGTTGGCCAACAGGGTCTTGAGCAGGGCCATAGCCTCTGCAGTGCGTTTGCTCATGATCAAGGTCAGGCCCAGAAAGGCCTGCACCATGGCGAGGTCGCTGTCTTCGGCCTGGCCGCTGGCCATGACGCGCAGCCCTTGCTCGAGGACGCGCACCGCCTCCTCGGGGCGGCGCTGGTTCAGGTGCAGACTGGCCAGCCCGATGTAGGCAAAGTCGCGCTGCGGCCGCAAGGTCATCAGGCCGCGAAACAGCGTCTCGGTCGCATCTTTGATGCCGGCGCCCGCACCCACCATGCCCAGTTGCGTCAAAAGGCGCACGTCCTCGCTTTGCAGTACCGGACTGGCGTTCATCGGACCCCCATCAGGGCCAGGCAGGCCCGGGCCAGATTGGCATTGGCCGGATCGGCCGTGCCGGCCATGGTCTCGGCCATTTCCAGTGCCAGCTGAGCGTGGCCCGCCAGGCCCAGGGCGCGGTAGGCACGTCCGAGTCCGATCATCAGGCCGGCGTTGTTCGGTTCAAGCTCGGTGGCCAAGATAAATTGCTGCAGCGCCACCTCGGCATCGCCCTGGCCAAAGGCGGCATGACCCACGCCGGCCACAAAGTCACAGCGGTCGGGCTGCATGCGCTGCAACACCTCAAAGACGGCCCGCGCCTTGTCATATTCGGCCGCCTCCAGGCAGCGGTAGCCCAGGCCGTAGAGGGCTTCCATGGTCTCGGGCGGCGGAATGTCGGGCAGGCGTGCGGCGGCCAGCAGTTGGCTCAGTTCTGTGGCGGGCGAGGTGGCTGGGGAGGCGTTCATGGACGGGGCTGGTTCGATGGGTTCAACAGACGGCTGCGGCTCGGTACTGTTTCAGGCAAAAGACCGCTTGGCAGCGTCGACCAGATCGCGCTGCATCGTCAGTTGCGCATCGATCATGGATTTCATGACGTCGCGAAAGGTGTTCATGCGCTCGATCGACTGCTGCATGCGTGCATTGGCCGCTTCGGAGCCGAGCTCCAATCTTTGCTGCGCGGCCCGCTCCGTGGCCGCACCGTAATTCAAGACTGCCGCGCCGATGTTCAAGGCTCCGGCGACCGACGTGCCGGAGCCGCTGTACTTGCCTACAGCCACACCACTGGTCTGCAAGCCCTCACCCTTGAGCCCGCCAAGGGCGGCAAAGCCACCCGAGACGATCTGGCTCGCGCCTTGCACGATGCCGGCAGTCAACTCTAGTTTGGCGGCATCGAGGGACTTGGCAATCGCCTGAGTTTTCTGATCGATCATGAGCTTGAGCTCATCGTCCCGGTTTTTCATGGCGTCCGAGCGCATCAAGATCATCAGCTTGATCAGGACGTCCTGCATGGCGAAGATTTGTGCCTGCGCGGACATGGCTTCGGTGGTGCTGTTGATTTGCCCGAAGTTAAATGCGTCAAACTGCCCCTGCACCTTGCTGGCCTGGCTCAGCCACTGATCGGCCGATACGCTGGGCGCTTTCAGTCCAGAGGTCATGCTGCCCGGTGGCAACTGTCCCACATCCGGCGGCGGCTCGCCGTTGACGAAGGCAAAGGGGGCGGCTGGTTTGCCGCTGGTGGCTGCCACTGAGGCGCCTTGTGCGGTATCGGTCGGTCCGGTTCCCGGCAGCGGGACGGGGGTGTAGCTGCGTGTTTCGGTGATTCCGTTCATGGTTTTTCCTCGGTTTTGTTCACACCATGTTGCCGCGACCGCCGCCCCAGACGCGGCGGTCGGCGTCCCTGAGTACCTGCAGCCGCTCGGCAGCGACATCCCAGATCCCCATCAGGGTTTCGTTGAGGGTTTTGAGCAGCTCTTGAGACTTCTCGACATCGGCTTGCAGCTTGTCGAGCAGAGTCTGCAGCTGGTCGAGCCGCGACTTGACCTCGGCTTGCTCGTATTTGAGCTTGGCGTTCTGGATGGTCATGATGCCGCTGGCAACCTCGGCGCTGCCCTTGACGATGTTGGCACCCATGCCCAGGAGCCTGCCCAGCTTGGCACTGGCCTCAGCGGCCTTGGCCACCTTGGCGGTGGCCTCAGCGGCCTTGGCAATGTTGGCTGCGGCGCTGGCCGAGGCAGAGGCCCCGGCTGTGCCCAGCGTGGCTACCGTCACAATTACTGCCAGCGCCAACTCGGCGCCCACGCGCCAGTAGGCCTGGGCCTCTTCGTCGGCGCCGGCCTGCTTGGCGATCCAGGCGGCCAATTCGCCCACCGTCAGGCGAAAGCCTATCGGCTCCTTGCCCTGGGCGGTTCGTATCGCATCGACCAGGTCCATGGTTGAGTTGACCAGCGAGTACACCCCGTAGGCCATCATGATCGCGCCGGGGGCCGCGCCCACGCCGGTGGCGGTCATGAGTGCACCCGCTGCGATGGCGACCACGCTCGCCACGACCGAAGCAACTGACTTGAGGATGTTTACAAAGTTGGTCCACTCTTTGTTTTTCTCCGCGACCTGGGCCTTTTCCTTGGCGATCGCCATGTCCTTTTCGCGCAATTTCTGGTTGTTCTCGATGCGCTTGGTCATGTCGGACAGGGCCATGGTTTCGCCGTCGATCGCCAGCTCCATGATCTTGGCCTTCATCAGGTCCATCACACTCAGGATGTCGGTGGGGGATGCTGTTTTGGAATAGAGCAGCTCATTGACCTGGCGCACCAGCTCGGTGTTGCCCTCGAGCTGAAGCGCCCACATGGGCGGTCGCGGCTTGATGTTGGGTGGGACGATGTTGTTGTCCCAGGCCCGGTCGAAAGCCGAACGGTTCACAAAGCCGCCCAGGTTGCCAGCTGCAGCTGGACCCTGTGCGGCGCCCGTCGGCGTGCCGTTGGGCAGGCTGGGCAGTTCCTGATTGAGCCGCACTGCACCTGCGCCGACGCTCATGTTCATAACTTGGCCTTTTCTTCAGCGGGGCGTGCCGACTCGATCAGATGGCGCAATTGCGTGGCTCGCTCGCGCAACTCGGCATGCTCAGGGCCCTGGGTGCGCCGCAGGCAAATGGCCAGCACCGTCAGGGCATCGGCTGGCTGGCCTTTGTGCAGCAGACATTCGGCGGTGTGAAAGCTGGGCAGGGGATCGTCAAAGTCGAAAAGCAGGGCTTGCGCATACTGGCCGATCGCCTCGTCATACTGTTTAAGCATCTGGCGCGTCATGCCGCAAGCGATCATGAAGCGACGCTCGTAGGGGTTGGCCATCAGCAGCAGGGTGTAGACGCGCAGGGCGCTGTCGTACTCCTCGCGTTCGTAGAAGAAGCCACCGAGGGCATACATGGCCTGCAGGTCTTCGGGCGCAATGTTCAGCCACTGCGCCATGGTGCCGCCCGAACGCAGGTGGGCCTCCAGGCGCTTGGCAAATGCCTGCGCTGCGGCCAAGTCTGGATCGTCGTCGATGTTCATGCTGCTCAGGATGTTTGCTGACTGGCTTGGTGCTGCAGTGTTTAGCGGAAGATCCTGTTGGCGGTTTCCTTGTAGTTGTCCAGCATGGTCATGCCCATGTTGGTGAACTGGCCAATCAGGGTGTTGAGCTTTTGCATCTCCATGTTGTCGGCCTGCGAGGTGTTGGAGAAGGCGTCTTGCTTGGTTTTGACCCGCGACTCCAGGGTGTCTATGTCGGCCTTGGTCACGTCTCCGCTCTTCCAGGCTGTCGCTTCTGCGTCTGAAAAAGTGATACCTGCCGCCTTCGCCTTTTCATAGAAGTTGGCGGTGTCGGTGGAGTAGCTGCCCATCTTGTCGGTGTCTTTGATGGAGTTGTTGGTGCGCAGGCCCTTGAGGTTGGTCAGGTCCTCTTTCATCTGGTTGGCCGCGGTCATGCCGTTGAGGTTGGCGGTGGCGTCCTTCAGGCGGGTGGCCAGGCGGTCCTGGTTGGCGTTCATCAGCAGCATGGCTAATTTCAAGGCCATGAATTGCACGCTGGCGGTTGATTTGCCGGCCGCCGCCGCGTTGACGTCCTGGTTGAGCGTCTTGAGGTCACTGTCGACGGTAAAGCCGCGCGCAACCGTCGTTGGGTTGTTGGTGATTTGGGTCATTGGGATCTCCTTGAATCTCTGGGTGTGGAATCAGGACTGGACTTAGACCAGGCGCCGCCGCGGTCGCGGCGTGCCAGGCACGGGCATGCCGCCCATGCCAAAGTGGGGAGTGGGTTCCGGCTCGGGGGCTTTAAACTCGCTCATGGCTGGCGCGGCCTGCTGCAGGAGTTCGCGTGCCTGAGCCTCCAATTGCTGGCGCTCCTCGGCCGGCAGGTCCCGCTCGAGCATGTTTTCCAGGTCCCAGATCGAGCAGCCCAGCTCATCGGCCATGGCTTGCCTCAGGTCCGCAAAGACCTCTTCCTGCTTTTGCATCAGCGCCTTGTTTTCTTCCAAAAGGCTGCGGGTTTCTTCGGCCAATTGTTTGAAATCTGCGTCGTCCATGAGTGCGTTCCCGGGGCTCTAGGGCCTTAAAGCTCATCAGACTGTAAATTTATCAGACAAAAGGTCATTTTGTGCATAAACTCGTTACAATTTTTTCGAACCTCCTTGACTCGCATGTCCAGCATCCAGTCGTTTGTTCCCTCTACGCAGACCGGCGCGGCTGGGTTTGCGCCTGCGGCGTCCAGTGGTCAGGTGGGGCAGACCACCTTGCTGCCCGATGTGTCGTCCACCCTGAGCGATGCGGCCGAGGAGTTGACCCAGTCCCTGGCGGGTAAGGCGCAGGAAAAGTCCATCAAGGAGCGCAAGGGTGACAACGGGCGCGACCTGGCCAGCCTGACCCGCGCCCAGCGGGTGGCCATGATCATGGCCATGGCCGGTGTTGAGCAGCAGCCTGAGCAGCCGCAGGAATTGGCCCGTGGGGCCTTGAAGCAACCCGGACAGGTCAAGCGCCAGGCCCGTGAGGGTGGCGGCACCGCCTGCGAGCAGTACCTGGCCTTGCTGGAGGCGGCCGACCTGATTGATGAGGGACGGGTCGGCGTTGACCCAGGCGGGCGCGGCGCTGAGGCCTTGCGCGAGGCTGCTGCTGAGGTGTTGGCCGAGCATGGCGGCGACATTCGCGCCGACGTCAATACCTTTGAAGCCACCCGCATCCTGACGCCGGAGCAGGCGGCGCAGTTTCGCAGCACTTACCGCGATGTGGTGCTGGGCCAGGGTGCGGTCAATGACACCTTGCGTCGCCTGTTGGACATGCAGCCCAAGGGGCAGGGCGGGGATTTTTCAGCCTTGCTCGAGACCACCCGGCAATCGCTGGGGCTGGACCTGGCGGCCGCGCGGCCTTCGGGTGATCCGGTGCGGCTGCAGTCGGTGATGACCGATCTGTCGCACCTGAAGGTGATTAGCACTGTGATCGATTTGTGTGCCGATATCTCGCAGACCCTCAGTGAGCGCCACGGCTTGCCGCCGTTTTCCCCAACCAGCTTGACCAGCGAGCTTCTGGCCCTGAGTTCGGACCGTTGGGTGGACGGCTCGCGCTTTACCAGCATCTGCAAGCGATTCAATATGTCGCAACCGTTGGAAGCTGCGGTGCACTTCATTACCGGCGCTCGCAATGCCCTCAGGGAGATGCCGGTGCAGGTGTTTCAGTCGCCCGAGGCCCGTCAAAGCCTGATCGATGCGGCGCAAAACGCGCTGGATGAGGCGATAGACCGCGAGGAGGGTCTGATTTGAGCGCCGCTTACGCCATAGAAGAATTCGGCCGCACCCTCGGGCTCGGCGCACTGGATCTGCCACCACAAGGTGCCATACACCTGGCCATGGGCGAGCAGCGGCGTCTTTCAATAGAGGCTGCAGGCGGCGACTTGCTCCTTTATATGACGGTGGCCGTGCCGCACCTGGACAACGCCCAGGTCTTGGCCATGCTCCAGGCCTGCGACCTGCGACGCCGTCCGCCCCATGAGCCCGACCTGCAACTGGCCCGCAGTGGATTTGGTGCCGATGCGCAACTGGTTCTGCTGGTGCGCTGGCCCATGGACCGGCTGCAGGCCTCCCATTTGCATGCCAGTGTCCAACTGTTTGAACACAGTCTGCAACAATGGTTGGGCTTGAACTTCTGACCCTGCCGACCCTTCCATCACCATGGCCACCATTGACTCCAGCCGACTGAGCGATCTGTCTTTCCGCCAGGGGCTGACGCTGATCGAAGAGAAGGTGGCTGATCCGTTGGCGCCCTCGGTCAAGCCCATGGGCCTCAATTCGGTGCAGGCGCATGTGGTCGACGAGCGCACCGGTTCCAATGCCGACCGCGAGTGGATGGATTGGCTCAAGGACGAGGCAAGCGACGATCCCGATCTGATGCTGCCTGGCCCTTTTGCCGAGTCTTTTGATCTGGCGCGCGACGAAATTCGCCAGTGGCTGGTCAATGACAAGGGCACACAACCAGAAGACACCCGGGTGCTCAAGCAAGCCCAGCGCTTGCTGTCGGAGGTGCGTGCCAATCTGGACTTGGTGCATTACTACGTCAACGCGGTGTTCAAAGGCTGAGGTCGGGGCAGGGCATGGCGATTTCCTCCCGCGAGACCCAGGTGCTGTCGCAACTGGCCTACCTGTACTTGCTGCAGGGCTATGCTGAACGCGCCTTGGTGATTTATGCCAGCTTGCGGGCGCTCGAGCCCAAGGTGGTGCGCCATCTGCGTGGGCTGGCGCTGGCTTGCTCGCGGGCCGACCAACATGAAAAGGCGCTGGCCGCGCTGGACCAACTGGCCCTGCAAGGCGCGGTGGATGCGCCGTTTTATTCCTTGCGCGCCCGGGTTCTGACCGACCTGGGCCGCCATGCCGAGGCGCGCGCTGCCATGCGCACCTGCGTGCAGCTCAAGACCGGCAAGCCGCCCGCGCTTGCCGCAACCGCTACAGCCAGGATTGCCCGTTCATGAACCCCATCCTTGCCTCCCTGCAGCGCTTTGCCATTTTGGCCTCCAGTCGCAATGACCTGGTGCTGGCGGTCATTTTGGTGGGCATCATCTTCATGATGATCCTGCCGCTGCCGGTGATCGTGGTCGACATCCTGATCGGCATCAACATGACCATCTCGGCGGTGCTGCTGATGGTGGCGATGTACCTGCCCAGCCCGTTGGCGTTTTCGTCCTTCCCCTCGGTGCTGCTGGTCACCACCTTGTTCCGCCTGGGCATCTCGATTGCCACCACCCGCTTGATTTTGCTGCAGGGCGATGCCGGCGCCATCATCACCACCTTTGGCAACTTTGTGGTCGGCGGCAATCTGGTGGTCGGTTTGGTGGTCTTCCTGATCCTGACCATCGTGCAGTTTGTGGTCATCACCAAGGGCGCCGAGCGGGTGGCCGAGGTGGCGGCGCGCTTTTCGCTCGATGCCATGCCGGGCAAGCAGATGTCGATTGATGGCGACATGCGCGCAGGCACCATCGACATGGCCGAAGCCAAGCGCCGCCGAGGCATCGTCGAAAAAGAGAGCCAGCTCTATGGCGCCATGGACGGCGCGATGAAGTTCGTCAAGGGCGATGCGATCGCCGGCATCATCATCGTCTTCGTCAACCTGCTCGGCGGCATGCTGATCGGCATGCTGCAAAAGGGCATGACTGCCGGCAAGGCCATCCAGACTTACTCGATCTTGTCGATCGGCGACGGTCTGATCGCGCAGATCCCGGCGCTGTTCATTGCGATCTGCGCGGGCATTATCGTCACCCGGGTCAATTCTGATGACGGTGGTCCGTCCAATGTGGGCAAGGACATCGGCGCGCAGATCCTGGCCCAGCCCAAGGCGCTGATGATTGGCGGTGCGATTGCTTTGGGTATGGGCCTGATTCCGGGCATGCCGATTGCCGTATTCATTGTGCTGGCGGTGGTTTTGTTCGGGCTGGGCTTCTTGCTGCGGCCGCGCAAGCAGGTCGATGAGACTACCGGCGAGGTCACCGAGGTGCCGGCCCTGCAAGCGAGCACCGGGCCTGCGCCGGTCAAGAAAAACGACGGCACCGACGAGTTTGTCCCCACGGTGCCGCTGATTCTGGATGTGGCGCAAAACATCCGGACCTCGCTCGATGCGCAGCAGCTCAACGACGAGCTGATCAAGATCCGCCGTTCGCTGTATTACGAAATGGGTGTGCCGTTTCCGGGCATCTTCCTGCGCTTTTCCGATCGCATGGAAGAGGGTACCTATAACATTTTGCTGGCCGAGGTTCCGGTGGCGCGCGGCCAATTGCGCCCGGGCTGGCTGCTCACCCGTGAGCCCGAGCAGACCCTGAGCGCGCTGGGTGCGCAGTTTGACAAGAGCCAGGCCTTCTTGCCGGGCATGGGCGAGTCCATCTGGCTGCCAGGGTCCATGGCCGAGCCTATGCGCGCTGCGGGCCTCTCCGCGATGGATGTCAGCCAGGTGCTGACCTACCACCTGGCTTCGGTGCTGCGCAAATATTCGCCCGACTTCATTGGTATTCAGGAAACCAAGTTCCTCATGACGGCCATGGAGGCGCGTTTTCCGGATCTGGTCAAGGAAGCGATGCGCGTCATGCCGACGCAAAAGATCGGCGAGATCTTGCAGCGCCTGGTCTCGGAGGATATTTCCATCCGCAACCTGCGCGCCATCCTGGAGGCGCTGGTCGAGTGGGGCCAAAAGGAAAAGGATTCGGTGCTGCTGACCGAATACGTGCGCGGCTCGCTCAAGCGGCACATCAGCTTCAAGTACTCGGCGGGCCGCAATATGCTGCCGGCCTATCTGCTGGCGCCCAAGGTGGAGGAGACGGTGCGCGCCGCCATCCGCCAGACCTCGGCCGGCAGCTATCTGGCCCTCGATCCTGCCATCAGCAAGAAGCTGGTGGAAAACATCAAGAAAGTGGTGGGCAAGCTGCCTGCCTCTGGGCCGCTGCCGGTGCTGCTCTCGTCCATGGACATCCGCCGCTATCTGCGCAAGCTGATCGAGCAAGACCTCTATGAGCTGCAGGTGATTTCCTACCAGGAGCTGGTGCCCGAGGTCAATATTCAGCCGCTGGCACGGGTGGACCTGTAAGCGATGACGGACGAAGTCGCTACCTCGCAGGCGCTGCAGCTGCGCGTGCTCTCGGGTTTGCACGAGGGCGCCGTGGTGGCGCTCGAGGGCCAGGTGCTGGTGTTGGCGGGCGACGGCGATGTGGTGCTGCGCGACGCGCCGGGACGGGCCCGGCTGCAGGCCAAGCCTGAGGGCTGGTACTGGCAGGAGGAGGGCTTTGAGCAGCTGCTGCCGCCTGGAGCGGCCTGGCGCTGGGGGCCCTTGCTGCTGTCGCTGACCGCTGCCAGGCAGCCCTGGCCGGAGACCATCGCCCCCTCGCAACTTGTGTTTGATCATTCTCAGCGCCGGGTTGCGCCGCCGGCTCCGGCGCCTGCACCCGCGGCCGCGCCTTCCCCCTCAGCCGGGGAGCAAGCCCAGGCCGATGGCCCCACCGAGGCCGAAGCTGCCCAAGAGCCTGATGCCGCCGGCGGCCTGAGTCCAGCCCCAGGGCCTGCAAAGGCATCGCGGGTCAGTGCCGGCCGGATGGCGGCGATTGCCGGCACCGGTATCGTGGCCATACTGGGTGTACTGGCGGCGCTGATCTGGCGATCCGTGCCGGCGGGCGAAGAAGCGCCCTTGGCGCAGGCACAGGCACTGCCAGCGCCGCCCAAAATGGCGCAGGTATCAGCCGCTCTGGAAGCCCTGGGCCTTGGGTCCCAGGTGAGCGCGCGCCTGCGAGATGATGGCCGCCTGATGCTGCGTGGCGTGGTGCGGGACAACGAGCAGCTGGATGAATTGCTGCAGGCCATGGGCAAGCTGACCCGGCGCTTCTCGCCCATGGTCATCACCCAGGCCGAGTTTGAGGGGCGTGCCAAGGCCTTGCAGCCCAATCTGCCTGAGGGCATAGAGATTTCGCCCGAGCCTCTGGGCCTGGTGGTGCTGCTGGCGCGCAAGAAGGAGGTCGACTGGGTGCTGGCCCGCCAATTGGTGGACAGTGAGTTGCCAGAGGCGGTGGCGGTCGATCACCGCGAGGCCAGTACCCCGGAGACCATGCGCCAGTGGAAGGACAGCCAGCAGGCCTTGCGTCTGGCCGCCGCTCCGCCACCCCCGCC
>JBAXEN010000051.1:0-17011 GCA_037140415.1 Betaproteobacteria bacterium
TAATTATTGATGCAAAATTAAATTTCGTGTAAGCTTTGCCCATGGCCGCCCTCGCCCCTCTGAGTTCCCGCGCCCTCTATGAAGAGGTTGCTGAGCTGCTGCGCGAGCGCATCTTCCAGCAGGAACTGGCGCCGGGCAGCTGGATCGACGAACTCAAGCTGGCCGAGGAATACGGCATCAGCCGCACACCGCTGCGTGAGGCCTTGAAGGTGCTGGCCGCCGAGGGCCTGGTGACCATGAAAGTGCGACGCGGCGCTTACGTCACCGAAGTGTCCGAGCGCGATCTGACCGAGGTCTACCACCTGCTGGCCTTGCTCGAGAGTGACGCCGCCAGCGTGGCCGCAGAGCGGGCCAGCCCGCAGCAGCTGCGAGAGCTACAGGACTTGCATCAGCGCTTGAAGACTGCGGCGAATGACCGAGAGGAATTCTTCCGCGTCAACGAAGCCTTCCACCGCAAGCTGTTGGCCGTGGCCGACAACCGCTGGCGCGAGCAGATGGTCAACGACCTGCGCAAGGTCATGAAGCTCAACCGCCATCATTCACTGCTCAAAGCCGGGCGGATCGACGAGTCCTTGGCCGAGCATGAGACCATCATGCAAGCATTGCTGCAGCGCGACCCAGCGGCGGCGGCCGCGCGCATGCAGGAGCATTTCCGCAACGGGCTGCAGGCAGCAGGCTAAGCCGACCACCGTCGGCCGCACACTCAAAGCCAGAGCTGAAAAAACTGCGCCTGACCCATGGCTGGGTCGAGTTGATAGGGCGCAAACCCCAGCTTTTCATAGAGCGCGATGGCGCTGTGGTTGCCCGACAGCACTTCCAGGGTGAGCTTGCAGGCCCCCCGGCGATGAGCCAGGTCAATCACCCGCTTTAGCATCAACCGCCCCACCCCCGACCCCCGGTGCGATGCGATCACCACCACATCGTGCACATTGACCAGAGGTCGGCAGGCAAAGGTGGAAAAACCCTCAATGCAATTGACCAGGCCCACCGGCTTTTCGCCGTCGTAAGCAATGACGCTGAACGCCGCCGGACGGGCAGCCAGATAAGCCGGCAGATGGCTGCGCGCAAAATCGCTCAGCGCTTGACCACCGCCGGCGGGATCACGGGCGTAGCCGTCCAGCAGATCCACCAGATCAGCAGCCTGAACGGGATCGAGGTAATCGACCTCGAGAACCCGCAAGGCGCTCATGCGGGGGCCAAGGCTTGGGCCATGGCCTCGGCGCAGGCCTGGGCCAAGGCGCCATCTTGCGCCTCGACCATGATACGAAGCACCGGCTCGGTGCCACTGGCGCGAATCAGGATGCGACCGCTGTCGCCCAACTGCGCTTCGGCCTCTTGTCTTTTTGCCTTCAGGCCAGCGTGGGTCTGCCAGTCCTGTCCGGGGGCCAGGCGGACATTGATCAAGGTCTGAGGAAACAAGCTCACATCGGCCAGGAGCGCCGCCAGGCTCTGCCCGCTGCGGGCGCATGCCTGTAGCACTTGAAGCGCGCTGACCAGACCGTCGCCGGTGCTGTGACGATCGAGCGCCAGCAGGTGCCCGGAGCTCTCGCCACCGAGCAACCAATTGCGCCGCTCCAGTTCCTCCAGCACATAGCGATCACCCACCTTGGCACGCACAAAACCAACGCCGCGCGCCTTGAGGGCCAGCTCCACCGCCAAATTGGTCATCAGCGTACCCACGGCACCGGCCACCGGCTCACCGCGGGCCAAGCGTTCGCAGACCATCAGGTAAAGCAACTCGTCCCCATTGAAAAGCCGCCCTTGCCCGTCGACCATCTGCAGCCGATCGGCATCACCGTCCAGCGCCACCCCATAGTCGGCGCCGCGCTGGCGGACCAAGTCGATCAGCGCCTCAGGATGGGTGGCGCCTACATCACGGTTGATATTGAGCCCGTCGGGCGCGCAGCCGATGCGCACCACCTCGGCGCCCAGTTCATGAAACACCGCCGGCGCAATCTGATAGGCCGCGCCGTGGGCCGCATCGACCGCAATCTTCAGACCCTTGAGGGTCAGATCTGCGGCGAAGGTGTTTTTGCAAAACTCAACATAGCGGCCGGCCGCATCGTCGAGCCGGCGCGTCTTGCCCAGTTCCGCCGAGCTCACCCAGGCCGGTGGCTCGCCCAGCACCGCCTCCACCTCGCGCTCCCAGTCATCGCCGAGCTTGCTGCCCTGGGCGCTGAAGAACTTGATGCCGTTGTCCTCAAAGGGGTTGTGACTGGCGCTGATGACCACCCCCAGGTTGGCGCGTTGGGTGCGGGTGAGGTAGGCCACACCCGGCGTGGGCAGAGGCCCGAGCAAAACCACGTCGACCCCGGCCGAGTTGAAACCAGACTCGAGCGCACTTTCGAGCATATAGCCGGAGATGCGGGTGTCCTTGCCAATGAGCACCGTCGGCCGGGCCTGGGTGCGTTTGAGCACCCGCCCCACAGCATGCGCCAGGCGCAAAACAAAATCAGGGGTGATCGGGGCCTGGCCTACCGTGCCACGGATGCCGTCGGTTCCAAAGTACTGTCGTGTCATTGCTGCCTTTGACGCTCGCCAGGGCTCAATGCCGCGCAAGTCCCTGCGAGAGGCAATTCTAAGAGGCCCGCCCCCGCCGACGGACACAAAAAAGCCGCCTTGCAACCAGTGCAAGGCGGCTGTATTGGTGGGTCGTGCGTGACTCGAACACGCGACCAACGGATTAAAAGTCCGCTGCTCTACCGACTGAGCTAACGACCCGTTGCCTGCGGAAAAACAGATGTGTGTCTATCTTTCCATTCCGGCTCATGCCTGAGCTTTGTGAGCGTCAGGCACAGCCAAAGATTATAGCGTGATTTTTTCGCGAGCCTCTTTGGCGATGGTATCGAGCACCCATCCTGCTGCACACATGCCGAAGGTTGCAGTCACACTGACCGAAGAACCATACCCGTGACAGTTCAAACTCCCGTCCGCGGCAGTGCCCGCATCTTCCTCGCAGACCTGCCCTGGCTGCACAACGGCCTCCCGACTGAAGACGCAGGACAGACCGATTTTTTTGCTGCGGGGTGCCTGGTGGTGCTTGCGCAATTGGTAGCGCAACTGCGCCAGCAAAGGGTCATGGGTGACTTCAGCCAGATCGGCCAGGTCCACGCGGTGTGCATGACGCTTGCCACCGGCGGCGCCCACACAGACGAAAGGCACACCGGTGTCGAGCGCCCAAGCGGCCATGGCCACCTTGGCGCGCACCTGGTCGCAGGCATCGATGACAGCCAAGGGCATTGGATGATCGGGGGCGATGGCAGCCAGAGCCGGCCAATTGCTCGCATCAACGAAGGCTTCGATGCCATCGACCTGGCACCCTGGATGAATCTGCGCAATGCGCTCGCGCATGGCTTGGACCTTAGCCTGCCCCAAGGTGTCTGACAGGGCATGCACCTGGCGGTTGACGTTGGATTCAGCAATGTGGTCGAGATCAATCAGGGTCAAGCGAGCGACCGCGCTGCGCGCTAAAGCCTCGGCAGCCCAGGAACCGACGCCCCCGATGCCCACCACCACCACATGGGCCTGCGCAATGGCTTGCGCACCCGCAGGCCCGTACAGGCGAGCCAGCCCACCGAAACGTCGCTGCAGATCAGCGCCGCCACCGGCAGCCTGCTGCGGAGTGAAAGAATGCGCCATCAGGCGCTGCGCTCAAGGCGCCAGATTTGCCAGCGCAGTCCCAGGTAGCTGCCTGCAAAAATACCCGCCAGCGCAAAAAAACTGTTCAGACTCAAGGTGGAAAGCCCAGACAAACCTTGCCCCACGGTACAGCCCATGGCCGTCACACCACCGACGCCCATCAGCACCGCGCCAAGCAGATGCAAAGCCGTGTCCTCGGTGTTGCGAAACCCCTCCCAGTGGAACGACTTGCTCAACACCGACCAAAAGGCCGACCCGGCCACCACGCCGACGACCAGCACCACGCCCAGACTGAGCACTTTGCTTTTGTCGCTGTAGAACATCAGCCAATCCAGGCTGAAAGCCATGGGAGCCACAAAGCTGAAGGCCTCAGCACGGCCAGAATTGGTAGCCACAAACACCGCCTCCAGCGTCTGCGGATGCTCGGCCACAAAACCCCAGTGGCCTGTCAGCCACCACATGGCCACCACCAGCCCACCGATGCCCAAACCGCCAAGGAGGTAATCAGGACGCCTGAAGTCGCGGTCGATCAAAGCCCAGGCCATCAAGCCCAGACCGATGATCAAACCCAAGCCCAAGGCAAGGTCGGAAGTGGCCAGGCCGGTCAGCGGCTGCAGCAAGCCAGCGAGATTGCCTGGTGCTGGAACGTCGACCGCAACCCGATCAACCGTGGCCACCCGCCAGACCGCAGTCAAGCCTTTCATCGTGGCAAAAGCGGCCACCCCCATCACGACAAAGACAATCAGGGACTTGAGGCTGCCGCCACCGATTCGAATCAAGGTCTTGCTGCCGCAACCCGAGCCCAGCACCATGCCCAGGCCGAAAAAGCCCCCGCCAAGCAAGGCGGACAAGCCCAAAAAGCGAGTCGATGCATAGACGGTGAGGGTCGGATCGATCAGCCCCAGGTAGGCCAGGGTCTGGAATCCAATCATCGCAACCCCCGCGGCCATAGCCCACATCCGCATGCGCGACCAGTCGCCCATGCTGATGATGTCACTGACGGCACCCATGGTGCAAAAGTGGCTGCGCTGGCCGATCAGGCCAAACAGGAAAGCCAGGCCAAAGGCCAGACCGAGCACCTGCTGCTGAAGGGCATTGAATTGCTGAATATCCATTTCGCAATTCTAGGCGGCCGCTTGCCGCGCTGCTGCGCCCGATCGCCGATACCACTTGCTCGGCTGCACGATAGCGGCGGCGCCGGGTCTACTTGAGTTTGGCCAGCCGCTCCTTGGCTGCGGCTGCCGCCTCGGAATTCGGATAGGCCTTGACCAGATCCTCCAAGGTACGCCGCACCACATTGCGAGGCTCTTTCAGATCAACCTGGCAGGTGGCAATCGTCAGCATCGCCTCGGGGGCCCTTGGGTGATCAGGGGCCACTTGCAGCATGCTGCGCAGGCTGGCCACCGCCTCCCTGTAGTCGCGCGTGGCGTACTGGGCGTTGCCCAGCCAATAAAGCACCGAAGCGCGGTAGCCACTGGTCGGGTAGCGCAGCTGAAATTGCTCAAAAGCTGTTTTAGCCGGTGCGTATTCGCCCTTGCGCAAAGTCGCCAGTGCCGCATCAAACCCGCTGACTTCCAAGGGCAGCGCCTCGAACTCACGACCGTCGACGCTCACTTTCACTGGCTCAATGCGGCGAATACGCGCCTCGACGCCGGTGCTGACCTCGTTGACATTGCGCTGCATCTCGCCCAAGTTGCTGCGCATACCGTCGACCGCCATTTGCAGGTCGGCCTGGCCGCGCTTCATGTCTTGCAGGCCGCGCTGGACCAGGGCCACATAATGCACCAGCTCCTCTTTCTCACCGCGCAGTTGGGTCAACTCGCGCCGCAGGACCTCGAGCTGATTGGCCAGCTCAAGCAAGCCCCGCCTGTTCTGTACTTGGTCGTCTGCGGACTTGGCCATCGCAGAGCGCATGAGCTGAGCAGCTTCTTCCTGCTGCAGAGCCCGCACCTGCGCCTGCTGCGCCTGCTGCGCCTGCTGCGCCTCCGCACTGAGCCGTGCCTCTTCACTCTTGCGTAGCTCTTCCGTTACCACGGCCAAGGAACGCCGCAAATTTTCCACTTGCGGCCGCAGCTTGATGATTTCCTGACGCGCCTCGTCGTCGGAAAAAATAGCGGCCTGGGCGCCCAGAGACAGAGTCATCAAGACCAGGGCCGCAGCCCGCCGAATGGAAAGGGCAGCCATGGCAGTCACCGATAGGTAATTTCAGCGCGACGATTCTTTTCAAAGGACGCCTCGTCAGCGCCGGTGGCCGCAGGCTTTTCTTTGCCAAAGCTCACCGCCTCAACCTGGCCTTCGCCCACGCCCAGCAAAATCAGGCGGCGACGCACCGCCTCGGCACGCTTTTGGCCCAGAGCCAGGTTGTACTCGCGGCCGCCACGCTCATCGGTATGACCTTCCACAGCGATGCTGCGGCTCTTGTTGGCGGCCAGAAAACCTGCATGCCCCTCGATCACCGCCTCGCCCTCGGGCCTGATGACAAAGCTGTCAAAGTCAAAGTAGACCACCCGAGCCAATTGCGCGGGGGGAACTGCGACGGGATTACTGCGCGGGCTCAGTTCCACAGGCACCACCGTGCGGCTGGCCGGCAGCGCTGAGACCGCGCCCGCGCCCCCCGCTGCGCCCGCTGCGCCCGCTGCACCACTGCCGGCGCCAGCCTGACCGGCGTTGGCGCCGCCTGCCTGCCCATTGGCACCGGTGCTGACACCGGTTCGATCTTCTACCGGCACCTCGTTGAGCCTGACGCTTGATCCGCAGGCTGTCAATGCCAGCGTCAAGGCGATCAGGCCCAGGCGGGAAGTGGTGTTGCCTCTCATGTTTTCTCCTCCTGATAAAAAACTTGTCACGTTGCAGCGCTGCGCTCTAGCGCGCAAAAGGTCCCCAATCGGGCTCACGAATATCGCCACTTTGGCCGGCCAGACGCGCCTTGATGCGACCGTCTACCGTGGTGGTCATCAAGGCCTCTCGCCCCTGCTGCTGGGTGGCGTAAAGAATCATCCGTCCGTTGGGCGAAAAGCTGGGGCTTTCGTCGGCGGCGGTATCGGTCAGCGCGGTCAGCGCAGAACTGGCCAAGTCCATCAGGTGCAGCTTGTAGGCGCCACCGACCCGAGCGATGAAGGCCATGGACTTTGCGTCCGGGCTGATCGCTGGCGAGATGTTGTAGTTGCCGGTGAAGGTCACCCGATCGGCGCTGCCGCCTGCAGTGGGCATGCGGTAAATCTGGGGCGAGCCGCCGCGATCGCTCACAAAATAAATCCAGCGCCCGTCGGACGAGCAGGTGGGCTCGGTGTCAATGCTGCTCGACTGCGTCAGCCGCCGCGGCTCGCCGCCACCGGCGGCATCCATGACGTAAATTTGCGAGCCGCCATCACGGCTGAGGGTGGCCACCACCTGCCGGCCGTCAGCCGTCCAGGCCGGTGCGCTGTTGGAGCCCCTGAAATTGGCCAGGAGTCGCCGCCGACCGGTGGCTACCTCTTGCGAATAAATGACGGGCTTGCGCGACTCGAAAGACACATAGGCCAGAGAGGTCCCATTGGGTGACCACGAGGGCGAGATAAAGGGCTCCGGGCTGGCGAAAGCCGATTGGGCGCCTTCACCATCGGAGTCGGCGAGCCACAGGTTGTAGCGTTGGGCGGTGCGGGTCACATAGGCAATGCGGGTGGCAAAAATGCCTTTGTCGCCGGTGAGCTTTTCATAAATGAAGTCGGCCATGCGGTGCGCCCACAGCCGCATCTCACCTGGGGCAACCGCAAAGGACTGACCGCCCAAATCGGTGCTTCGAACCACATCCCAGAGTCGAAAGCGCACGTCATACGTGCCATTGGCCAGAGGCAGGATGCTGCCCGCGACGGCAAAGTCAGCGCCCCGCTGACGCCACACGCTGGCATTGAGGGAGGAGGTCTCGTCGGCATTGACGCCGGTGGCGTCTACCGAGCGAAAGATGCCGCTGCGTTCAAGATCGGCCCGCACAATCGCGCTGATCTTGTGCGGCGCGCCCGCTTCGCCGCGCAGGGCTGGCAGCGCAATGGGCAACTGCGCAGCGCCCAGGCCGGAGACCTCGACACGAAACTGCGCCATCGTCGGCGTCGCCGCGCTCAGCAGGCCCCAAGCACCGGCCTGCACCAGGCACTGGCGGCGCTGCAGGCCCTGACCCATGAGTTCATTGAGATTGTTTTGATGCACCTTGACGACTCAAACAATAGAGTTCGAAATACTTCCCGAAAGCCGCTTGGGACTGCATGGTACACACTGCAAAGCCCATCGCACCATCGAGAAAACCCAAACGGAAAATATAACTACGCAAAAAAGCAGCCAAGCCCGAGGCGGCCGCACGGGCCATGGATGTCGATCGACCCTGCGCATGGCGTTGGCGGGCCCAGTCTCGGCTGTAGCGCTCCAGCTTGCGCCAGTAGTGATCGGGCGAAGGATAACTGTAGTGCAGCAAAGGCTGACGCATTCTCAAGATCCGCACGCCTGGCTCGACGAGCCGCAGCGATTCGTGCACCAGGTCTTCACTAAAACGCGCCTGCCCCCGCCTGAACAGGCGAAGCACGTGGTCCGGGGTCCAGCCGCAGTGGCGGATCCAGACCCCGCAGAACTGGGTCAGCCGCGGGATCTCGAAGGCCACGGATTCATGGCCGTGCAGGCTGAGCTGAGCCTCGATCTCAGCCCGCAACTCGGGCGAAACCCGCTCGTCAGCGTCCAGCGAAAGCACCCAGTCGCCGCGGGCAAGGTCAAGGGCGCGGTTCTTTTGGGGGCCGAAACCCGGCCAATCGGCAGCCAGGCTCACTTCAGCGCCCGCCGATCGAGCCAACTGCATCGTCTCATCAGTGCTGCCCGCGTCCAGAACCACGCGCTGGTCGGCAAAGGATACCGAAGCCAGACATGCCTGGATGTTTCGGCCCTCGTTGAGGGTGATCACGGTAACGGACAACTTGGACAAGCGCGATAACAGGGTTGACCTGCCTTGATTCAAACCTTGGCGTTCAGCATAGCAGAGCGGCCCACCCGAGCAGCGGGTACACACCGGCAGCGCCGTTGAAACCGTCAGCCCCCCTTGGCAAGAGCGCTGCCAGGACATAGCTGACGCAAGGATGTGCGGGCTGAGGGAAATTCCTGGGGTCGATGGGGCAGACCAGACCCGCCACAAGCGGCGTCTGGAAAGCGCACCGGCGACTGCCGGATAATGCCGCCAGCTTCGCGCGACCGGCCTCATTTCAAAACAACGCACCGGCAGGCAGGCCCTGAGCCGATCACGATCGCCGGGGGCCTTGGACCCTTGTCAAACCCGGCCACCTCCGTACCAAAGTCTCGCCCATGTCCATCTCTTCTGCCTACCAGCGTGCGCGCAGCCAGTGGGTAAAACTCTGGCCTTATTTCAGCGCGTCTCGGGGTGCCTGGCTGCTGGCGGCGCTGGCCACAGCGGTGGCGGCGGCCACCGAGCCCATGATCCCGGCCCTCCTCAAACCGTTGCTCGATCGCGGATTCCAAGGCCCGGGCCGGGTCCCCTTGTGGCATGTTCCGGCCCTTTTATTGCTCGTCTTTGGGCTGCGCGCTGCGGCCGGCTTCATCTCCCAATACGCGCTGGCCCGCATCGTCAACCTGGGCCTGCAAAGGATGCGTGACGCCCTGTTTGCGAAGATGCTCCGGGTGCGATTGGGCCTCTACGAGGAGCAAAGCGCCAGCACCCTGGCCAATACCGTGGTCTATGAGGTGCAAAACGGCTCCTCGATGCTGATCGGCTCACTGATTCGGATGGTCCGGGACACACTGACCTTGCTGGCGCTGGTCGCCTACCTACTCTACCTGAACTGGAAGCTCAGCCTGGTGGTCGCCCTGATCCTGCCACCGCTGGCACTCATGGTGCGCACTCTGACACGCCGTCTGCATAGGCTGACCCTGCAAACCCAGGGCGCCACTGACGCGTTGGCCTATGTAGTCGAAGAAAACGTGCTGGCCCAGCGCGACATCCGCCTGCACGCAGCGCAGGGGCTGCAGGTACGGCGCTTTGCCCGCCTGAGCCATAAGCTGCGCCAGTTGTCACTCAAGACCACCGTGGCCACCGCTGGCATGAGTGCCATGACCCAAATCCTGTCAGCGCTGGCTTTGTCGGCTGTGATCTGCATCGCCCTGTTGCAGGGCGATGGTGGCAGCACCACCGCTGGCAGCTTCATGGCTTTCATCACCGCCATGCTGCTCCTGATTGCGCCGCTCAAGAGCCTGGCCGAGGTCAGCACCCCCCTGACGGCCGGCTTGGCTGCGCTGGAACGGGGACAGGCCTTGATCGACAAGTTCGCTGACGAGGCTGGAGGCAGCCACACAGCGCACCGTGCCCGAGGCGACATTCAGCTGGAATCGGTGACGCTGCGCTACAAAGACGGTGCGCAAGCCGCTCTTGACCGCATCGACCTGCATGTACTGGCCGGTGAAACCCTGGCTTTGGTGGGTAGCTCAGGCTCTGGCAAGACCACCCTCGCACAACTGCTTCCACGACTGCTCGAATGCACCGAAGGGCGAGTGCTGCTGGACGGCAAGGACATCGTGCAGTGGGATCTGGCCAGCCTGCGAGCGCAGTTCGGCTATGTGAGTCAACATGTGGTGATGCTCAACGACAGCCTGGCCGTCAACGTCGCCCTGGGTCAAGAGCCTGACCGGGAGCGGGTACAACTGTGCCTGCAGGTAGCCAGGCTCGAGCAACTGCTGCAGGACTTGCCACAGGGCATGGATACGGTCTTGGGACACAACGCGATGCAACTGTCGGGCGGGCAACGCCAGCGCCTGGCAATCGCACGCGCGCTGTACAAAGACGCCCCCATCCTGATCCTGGACGAAGCCACCTCGGCGCTGGACAGCCAGTCTGAGCATGAGGTGCAGGACGCCATCGAGCGAGTGTGCGTCGGCAGGACCTCCCTGGTGATTGCCCACCGTCTGTCCACCATTGAGCACGCTGATCGCATCGTCGTGCTCGAACGCGGCAGGATTGTTGAGACGGGGACCCATCAAGAGCTGTTGTCCCGGGGCGGCCATTACAGCCACCTGTATCGGCTCGGCTTCAAGCCAGGATCGTCATCGAGCGATGAGAGTTTTCAGCCCGGTGCGGCTGCAGGCTGAAGACCGGATACCGGTCTGCCGGCTCGGATGCTTCAGAGCAGAACGATGTCGTACTGCTCCTGCGGCAGCGCAGCTTCGGCTTGCAGGGAAATGGGCTTGCCGATGAAATCGGACAAGCCCGCCAGGTGCTGGCTTTCCTCGTCCAAAAACAGCTCGATGACGGCCGGCGCCGCCACCACCCTGAATTCCCGCGGATTGAACTGACGCGCCTCGCGCAAGATCTCGCGCAGGATGTCGTAGCTCACGCTGCGCGCGGTCTTGACCACCCCCTTGCCATGGCAGGTTGGGCAGGCCTCGCACAATTGATGCACCAGGGACTCTCGGGTGCGCTTGCGGGTCATCTCCAGCAGGCCAAGGGCTGAAAATCCGTTGACCGTGGTCTTGACCCGGTCCCGGGCCAGCTGTTTTTTCAGTTCATCGAGCACCCCCTCGCGATGATCGGCCCGCGCCATGTCAATGAAGTCCACCACCATGATGCCGCCCAGATTGCGCAGGCGCAGTTGGCGGGCGATTACCTGGGCAGACTCGAGATTGGTTTTGAAGATGGTTTCTTCAAAATTGCGCGCCCCGACAAAGCCGCCGGTATTCACATCAATGGTGGTCAAGGCCTCGGTCTGGTCGATGATCAGGTAGCCGCCGGACTTCAGGTCCACCCTGCGGCCGAGCGCGCGGGCGATTTCCTCGTCAATGTTGTGCAGATCAAAAATCGGCCGCTCGCCGGTATAGAGCGCAATTTTCTTGAGCATGCCGGGCATGAATTCAGCGGCAAAAGCCTGCAGGGCTTGGTGCTGCTCGCGCGAGTCCACCCGTATGAACTGCGTGGCCTGAGAGGCAATGTCACGCAGGACGCGCTGCATCAAATTGAGGTCCTGATGCAACAGCGAGGCGGGGGGCAGCCGCAGGGACTGCTCGCGGATGTGGGCCCAGGTTTTGCGCAAATAGGCCACGTCGTCGCCCAACTCGGCATCGCTGGCGTCTTCGGCATTGGTGCGCAGGATAAAGCCACCGGCATCGCCGGCCAGGGCTTGCAGCCGTTGGCGCAGCTGCTCACGTTGCTGCGGCGGTATTTTTTGCGACACACCAATATGGCGATCCTGCGGCAGATAGACCAGCAAGCGCCCTGCGATGCTGACCTGGGCGCTCAGGCGAGCGCCTTTGGTGCCGATCGGGTCTTTGAGCACCTGCACCATGATGCTCTGGCCCTCGAAGACCTGCTTTTCAATCGGCAGCACCGGCTCGTTGCGCCCGCCATCGCCGCCCTCACCGTGCCGACTCGCAATGCTGCTGAGGAGATCGCCCACATGCAAAAACCCCGCTCGCTCCAGCCCAATGTCAATGAAGGCCGACTGCATGCCGGGCAGAACCCTGGCCACCTTGCCCAGGTAGATGTTGCCAACCAGGCCCCGCTCGAGCGAGCGCTCGACATGCAGCTCCTGCACGGCGCCCTGCTCAATCACGGCCACGCGGGTCTCTTGCGGAGCCCAGTTGATCAAAATATCTTGCGGCATGGGTATGGATCCGATGTGATGGAGGGGCCCTGCGCCCGCTTCAGGCCCCCAAGCCCCATGCTCGTGTCACGAGGGCCCGAGTCTGAGCTGACGCAGGAGCTGGGCCGTCTCGCGCAGCGGCAGGCCCATGATGCCCGAGTAGCTCCCACTGATGTGGCGAATATACATGGCCGCCCTGCCCTGCACCGCGTAGGCGCCCGCTTTGCCGAAGGGCTCGCCGCAGGCGACATAGTCGCGAATCTGCTGGGCGCTCATCGGCTCAAACGTCACCCGCGACACGCTCAGGGCCTGCACCCGCCGCCGGCCGCTTTGCACGGCCACCGCCGTCAGCACACGGTGCGTACGCCCCGACAGCTGGCGCAGCATCGCAGCGGCATGCTGAGCATCAGTGGGCTTGCCCAGAATTTCAGACCCGATCGCTACCGTGGTGTCGGCACACAAAATCGGTGCATCAGGCAGAACCAAACGCTGTCGGCGCTCCAGGGCGGCGTCCAGCTTGAGCGCTGTCACCCGCTGCACATACCGGGCCGGCGGCTCCGAGCCACGCACCGCCTCCAAGGCTTCAGCGTCCTCCTGCGGATCGGGCAGCAGCGTCTCGAACCGCAAACCCATCTGCTCGAGCAACTGCGCGCGGCGCGGGCTTTGAGAAGCCAGGTAGATCAGAGGCTGCTTCATTGGCGGTGGTAGGGGTGATGGGCGTTGATGCTCCAGGCCCGGTAGAGCTGCTCGAGCAGCAGCACGCGAACCATCGCGTGGGGCAGGGTCAAGTCAGACAGCTTGACCCGCTCATGGGCCAGCTGCTTGAAGCCAGGATCGAGCCCGTCTGGGCCGCCGATGACCAACGCAATATCGCTACCGGCCTGCTGCCATTCCTGCAGCTTGCCCGCCAGCGCCACGGTGCTCAGGCCCGCGCCGCGCTCATCAAGGGCAATCACCCGGCTGCCCTTGGAGATCGCCGCCTCAATGCGCTGACGCTCAGCAGCCAAGAGCGTGGCCAGATCCTTGCTGCCGCGCACCTCGGTCTTGACGGCTTTGACCTCGATCTTGAAATCGGGCGGAAAGCGCTTGAAATAATCCTCACAGGCGGTCTGAGCCCAATCGGGCATCTTGAGCCCGACGGCCACGATCTGCAGCTTCATGCGCGGCCAGGGGCCTTACGGGGTGTCTTTTTGCTGGCCACCTTTTTGGCAGGCGCTGCCGGCGCCTTGGAAGGCCTGGCCCGAGCCGCTTTGGCGGGTGCCGCTTTGGCGGGTGCCGCTTTGGCGGGTGCCGCCTTGGCTGGCACTGCTTTGGCGGGTGCCGCCTTGGCTGGCACTGCTTTGGCCGTCGCCTTCTTGACCGTCTTGCCGGCCGCAGGCTTTGCCGCAGACGACGATGGCGCTTTCTTAGCGGGTACAGCCGGCTTGGCTGGTGCCGCTTTGGCCGCCGCCTTCACCGCAGGCTTTTTAGCAGCCGCCTTCTTGGCCGCTGGCCGCGCCTCTTTGGCGCTGCCCACCGGCTCGTCCTGGGGCCTGGCAGCGCCGACCCGGGCCTTGGGCGCCGTTGCCGGCTTGAGCCGCACCGGCTTGTCGCCCCACAACTCCTCCAGGTGGTAGTACTGGCGGATTGAGGGCTGCATGATGTGGGCGACCGCAGCGCCACAGTCCACGATGATCCACTCGCCGTTGTCTTCACCTTCAATCCGCGGCTTGTCAAAACCGGCCTGGCGCACCGAATCACGTACGCTGGCAGCCAAGGCCTTGGTTTGCCGATTGGAGGTTCCCGAGGCCACGATGACCCGCTCGAACAGCGAGGTGATGTGCTCGGTGTCAAAGACCTGCAGGTCCTGCGCCTTGACGTTTTCGAGGCCATCGACGATGGCTTTTTGCAGCTTGGCGATATTGCGTTTGGCGGCGGTCGCTTGGGGGTCGGTCATGCAGTGGAGCGGGCCAAAGGCCGTTGAGTTAAGGAAAACCTTCAGCCTGCGGCGTAAAGGTGATGGTCTGAAATATAACGCGCGACGGCAGGCGGCAGCAGCACCGGATCATCGAGGAGCTGAGCAGCGCCAGCGAGCCGGGCTCGGATTGCGCTCGCGCTGATCGGCATGGCGGGCAAGCGCAGCCATTGCACAGCCAGACCCGGATGCTGCTGGGCGGGGGCCTGATCGGGCCGCTGTGCCACGCACAGCCGCGCGTTGTGGGAGATGTCCTGCCATTGACGCCAGCCGCTGAAAGCGGCCCACTGGTCGCCGCCCATCACCAAGTAGATCTCGCTGCCAGGCTGCTCGGCCAGCAGAGCATTGAGGGTATCGATCGTGTAGCTCGCGCCGGTGCGCTGCAACTCGCGCTCGTCAATCACCACGCCGGGCAAGTCCCCAAAAGCCAGGCGCACCATGGCCAGCCGGTCGGCGGCCGCAGTGAGCGCTCTGGCCTTGTGCCAGGCCAGGCCCGTCGGCAAGATACGCAGCTCGTCGAGCTCCAGCTGCTCCAGGGCAGCCCGAGCTATCGCCACATGGGCGCTGTGCGGCGGATCGAAGGCGCCGCCGAAGAGGCCGATGCGACGCGCTTTGATGCTCAAACCCAGTCCCTGGCAACCAGGAAGTCGGTGACCAGCCGCGCCTCGGGCGAACCGGGGGGGTCTTGCCGGCGATAGGACCAGCTGCAGTTCAGCGGCATCGACAGCAAAATGGATTCTGTGCGTCCGCCCGACTGCAAGCCAAAATGCGTGCCCCGGTCCCAGACCAGGTTGAACTCCACATAACGGCCGCGCCGATAGAGCTGAAACTCACGCTCGCGCTCACCATAGGCGCTCGCTTGGCGCCGCTCAACGATGGGAACATAGGCCGGCAAGAAGTGCTGGGCCAGCGACTGCTGCATCTCAAAGCTGCGCTGCATGCCCAGCTCGTTGAAGTCGTCGAAGAACACGCCACCGATGCCACGCGGCTCGCCGCGGTGTTTGAGGACAAAGTACTCGTCGCACCACTTCTTGAAACGCGGGTATTTGTCCTCGCCAAAAGGCATCAGCGCCGCCTTGCATTGCGCATGGAAGTGAACCGCATCCTCCTCGAAACCATAGACCGGCGTGAGGTCCATGCCGCCGCCAAACCAGGCCACTGGCTGCCCCTGGGCAGGTTTGGCCACGATCATGCGGACATTCATGTGCACCGTCGGCACATAAGGATTGCGCGGATGAAAAACCAGGGACACGCCCATGGCCTCGAAGGGCGCACCGGCCAACTCGGGGCGGTGTTGGGTCGCTGAGTTGGGCAGGCGTGGACCGCTGACGTGCGAAAAACCACAGCCGGCGCGCTCGAACACGGCGCCGTCTTCCAAAATCATGGTCAAGCCGTCGCCCTGCAGCATCTCGCCAGGATCTTTGCGCCAGGCATCACTGACCGGCTTGCCGCCGTCAAGGCGTATTACCTCGGCCATGATCTGCTGCTGCAGACCCATGAAAAAATCACGCCCTTCGGCCACATTCAGCGTTGTCATGACCTCTCCTGTAACTTGATGGGCGAAGCCAGTTCAGCCCGCAAACCTTGGCTGCCCTCCAGCAGCTGCGCAATGCGCCCCATATCTTCGGGCACCCGGCCGGTCAGACTCATGACGTCGATCAAACGGATGCATTTGCGACCGTAATCGAGCGAGGCCACCATCAGTGGCACCTGGGCCTTGAGCGTGAGGCGGTAAAACCCGCTGCGCCAGGCTGGGCGCCAGCTGCGGGTGCCCTCGGGTGCCAGGGCCAGCCAGAAATACTGGCCGGTCTGGCGCTTTTGCTCGAAGGCATCAACCATCTGATCGACCGCGCCGTTAGCCGCCGTCTTGTCCACCGGCACGCCACCCACCCAGCGCAAAAAGGCCCCGAAAAGGGGGATGCGAAACAAGGTGTGTTTGCCCCAGAACTTCACCTCCAGACCCATGCCCCACTTGGCCAGGAGGCCGACCGGAAAGTCCCAGTTGGAGGTGTGTGGATAGACCACGATCACCCCCTGCAAAGCGGGCAGGCCCTCGAACTCCAGCCGCCAGCCGAGCAGCGCCAAAATGCGCCGGGCCAGCGGGCTACCGCTTGGCCTCAAAAGCGGGTTGGTGTGCATCAACTCAGTCCCGGCCCTTGAGCGCCCGGTGACCGATATCGCGCCTGCACTGGGCGCCTGCAAAGGCAATCTGGTCGACCACCCCATAAGCACGTTGTTGGGCCTGCCGCACCGTGTCAGCCAATGCGGTGACGCACAGCACCCGGCCGCCCGATGTCACGGTTTGCCCGCCCTGCTCCCGCGTTCCCGCATGAAACACCACGCAGTCGCTGTCAGCCTCTGGCGCAGGCAGGCCGTGGATCACATCGTCCTTGCGCGGATGCACAGGGTAGCCGTGCGCGGCCATGACCACCCCCAGGGCCGGCCGGCAATCCCACTGCAGCTCGACCTGATCGAGCGAGCCCGAGGTGGCGGCCAGCATCACCTCCATCAGATCCGACTTCAGTCGCATCATGATCGGCTGCGTCTCGGGGTCTCCCATGCGGCAGTTAAATTCCAGGGTCTTGGGATGGCCTTGGGCATCGATCATCAGGCCGGCATAGAGAAAGCCGGTGTAGACAATGCCGTCCTTTTGCATCCCGCGGATGGTCGGCAAAATGATCTCGCGCATGGCCCTGGCATGCACATCGGGGGTCACCACCGGCGCCGGTGAATAAGCACCCATGCCCCCGGTATTGGGGCCTTGATCGCCGTCGAGCAGTCGCTTGTGGTCCTGGCTGGTGGCCAGAGGTACCACGCTCTG
>JBAXEN010000052.1:0-16868 GCA_037140415.1 Betaproteobacteria bacterium
ATCGACCCCAAAGCAGGCCAGCAGGCTCAGAACCAACAGGCACTGGCCCCACGGGCTGTCGAGCAACACCGCCAGCCAGCCCAGCAGGCTGGGCAGCACGCCCCAGAGCAGGCGCGCTATTGGCACTGGGCTGGCACGCATGGCCAGCCCCCAATGGATACCCCCCAGAAAACTCACGATCACCGCCCCATAAGCGAGCAAGGCCGTGCCGGCCAACATGCGCCAGCCGGGCAAGGAGTACCACTGCAAGGCAGCACACAGCACAAAAGGGATCAAGCCGGCCAGGCCCAGTATCCAGGCCAAGGTGGGCGGCTGCGAAGCCCAGGCGCTGGACGGGGCTGAACCATTGACAGAAGATGAAGAGACGCTGTTCATGAGGGCACCCATTGAGCCGCCAGTGTAGAAGAGCGCGGGGCCGCATTGCCCCGGGCTGCTGCACAACGCTGCCATCTGCTAACCTCCCCGGCTGCCGCGCCAGGAGGCCCGGCATCTGAGCCGCACCGACTCGCCACCCCCCATTGGCGCCCGAGCACCTGCCCATGCCCACACCCGAACTGATCGCCCTGACCGGCCCGACCGCCGCTGGCAAGACCGCTGCTGCCCTGGCGGTGGCCGAGCGCTGGCCGGTGGAGATCATCAGCGTCGATTCGGCCCTGGTATATCGGGGCATGGAACTGGGCACGGCCAAACCGTCGGCGCAGGAATTGGCCGGCGCGGTGCACCACCTGATCGACATCCGCGACCCACTGCAGCCCTACAGCGCAGCCGAATTTCGGCGCGACGCGCTGCGCCTGATCGAGGAGATCCGTGCCCGCGGTCACCGCCCACTGCTGGTGGGCGGCAGCATGCTCTACCTGAAGGCGCTGATGGATGGGCTCGACGACATGCCGCCGGCCATGCCGTCGGTGCGCGAACACATTGCTGAAGAAGCGGCTGCCCAGGGCTGGCCGGCCCTGCATGCCGAGCTGGCCGCCATCGATCCGCTGACCGCCGCCCGCCTGGCGCCCATGGACGCCCAACGCATCGCCCGCGCGCTGGAGGTCTGGCGGGTGTCGGGGCGCACGCTCTCATCCTTTCACCAACAAGCGCCGAAGACCGACAGCCTGCCCATCGCACTGATTTCACTCGAACCCGATGAGCGCGCCTGGCTGCATGAACGCATCGCAAGCCGTTTCGACCAGATGCTGGCTCAAGGCCTGCTCGAGGAGGTCTGGGGCCTCATGCAGCGCGGCGATCTGCATCCGGACCTGCCCGCCATGCGCTGCGTCGGCTACCGTCAATGCTGGCAAGCGCTGCAAGAGCTCTCCGCCGATCCAGGCGGCAAGCCCCCTGCACTCAGCCCTGCGCAGCTTCAAGCCCTGCGCAGCAGCGGGATTGCCGCCACCCGTCAACTGGCCAAACGCCAGATCACCTGGCTGCGCAGCATGGCGCACAGGCAGGTCGTTGCTTGCGACGCACCGGACGCGCTGGCCCAGGTGCTGGCCCGGGTCCAAACCCTGTGGGGGTCCGAATGAGCATGCCCTCAGGCTCGCCGCTGCAACTTCACGGCCTGGCCAAGCGCTACGGGCAGGCGACGGTATTCGAAGGGGCGGACCTTGAATTGGCCGCCGGCGAATTTGTGGCCATCATCGGCGACTCCGGCGTCGGCAAATCCACCTTGCTCAACTGCATGGCCGGCCTGGACCACTGGGACGCTGGTCAGGTGCTGCTGTGTGGCCAGGCACTCGGCGGTCTGGACGACGATGCGCGCGCGCTGCTGCGCCGCCAGCATGTGGGCTTTGTGTTTCAGGCCTTTCATGTGCTGCCGCATCTGGATGTGAACCAGAACATCGCCCTGCCCCTGATGCTGCTGGGCCGCAAGGAGCCCGAGCGGGTCGCCCAATTGCTCGGTGCACTGGGCCTGGACGGGCTGGGCGAGCGCCTGCCGCAGCAGCTCTCGGGAGGCCAGCTGCAGCGGGTGGCGATCGCGCGCGCCCTGGTGCATCGCCCGGCTCTGCTGCTGGCCGATGAGCCCACCGGCAACCTCGATCCGCGCACCGCCGCCCAGGTGATGGACGCGCTCGGCGCACAAACCCGCAGCCAGGGCTCGGCGCTGGTGCTGGTTACCCATTCGGAATCGGCCGCAGCGCGCGCCGACCGGGTGCTGCGCCTGACTGCGCAAGGGCTACAGCCAGCCTGAACCGGTCCGGCATCGTCGCGCTGGCCCGGCCCCCGCAAGGGCAAGTGCGGCTGTGCGTCAATGCCCGCCTTCGCCAAGCCCTGTTCATCACCCGCAATGGGCCGCTGCGCCCGCAACTGGCCGGCTGCGAGAGTATGTAAATTTTCTTGCCCAACTCATTAATGGGAAATTTTCCCATATATACTGGAGGCATGGACGCGCCCCAAAACACGCCAACGACCGACAGCCTGATGCCACAAGCGCTGGCCATCGTCGCGCCTTTGGTCACCTGGCTGATCCGCTCGGGCATCGGTCACAGTGAATTCGCGGCAGCGCTCAAGCCGGTGTTTCTGGCCCAGGCGCAGGAGGAAATCGGCCGGCAGCAACACAAGCCCACAGACTCGGCACTCAGTCTGCTGTCGGGCTTGCACCGCAAGGATGTGCGGGCCTTGCGTGATTCGGCGGGGAACGCCCTGAGCCAGGTTCGGGCCGACGGCTCGGCCTGGGGCAAACCCAGCGCGGCCAATCAGGTCGCCACCCGCTGGCTCAGCGCCAGCGATCTGCCTGAGGAATTGCCTCTGCAAGGCGAGGACGTCTCTTTCGAAGCTTTGGCCCGTTCGGTATCCAAGGACGTACACCCCCGCACCGTGCTGCAGGAGCTCGCGCGCCTGGGCATGGTGCGCGAAGACAAAGCCAGCGTGCGCCTGCTGCGCGAGGCCTTTATGCCAGAGCCCAAGCTCCAGGAAGCGCGCGTGCTCTTTGCCGGCTCGGTGGCAGACCATTTGCAAGCGGGCGTACACAACCTCAGCGCCAGCCCTAGCAAGGACGGCCCGCCCAAGAAGTTCTTGGAGCAAAGTGTTTTTGCCGACGGCCTGAGCCCCGAGTCGGTGCAGCAATTGAGCCTGCTGGCCAATGAGCTCTGGGCCCAGGTCCTGAGCAAGGTGGTCGAGGCAGCAGGCCCTCTTTGTGAAAAGGACGCAGACCACCCCGAGCCCCAGCGCTTCCGGCTGGGCCTGTTCAGCTATTCAGCCCCAGAGTTCGACAAGACCCGAGACGGCTCGCAGTCATGAAATCCCTGTCCATCTGCTCATCATTCAGGCGCCAACTCGCCGCCTTGGTTCTCAGCGTTCTTGTGTCCGCCTGCGGCGGCGGCGGTGGCTCGAACCTGGCCGGCGGCGTCGGCAGCGGCGGCTCCGGCCTGGCTGAGGGCGTGGTCAGTGGCTTTGGCAGTCTGATCGTCGCCGGGGTGGAATATGACGACAGCCAGGCCAGCGTGCTCACTGAAAACGCACAGGGGCAGTCGGACCTGAGCGAGGCCAAGCTGGGCCAGCGGGTTCGCATCATCCAGAGCAAGGCAGGCGTGGCCGACACCATACAGTTGCTGCCCCAGCTGCGCGGTACCGCCAGCAGCACTCAAGACCGGCAGGGCGTATTTGTCATTCTGGGTCAGACGGTACAGCTCATCCTCAGCAGCGACGCGCAAAACACCGCCACCATTTTTGAGGGTCTGACCAGCGTGAGCGCCGGTGACGAGCTGGAGGTGCACGGCCACTGGGTTTTCGACAGCACCCGCAACCATTCGGTGCTCATCGCCACCCGCGTCGAAAAACTTGCCCTGGCGGCGGACCCGGTTTTGCTCAGCGGCGTGCTTCGCAGTCGATCAAACCAGGTCCTCACGCTCGACAGCGCCCTGGGGCAGACACTGCAGTCCGCGGCGCTTCCAGCCAGCTTGACGGCCGCCAGCCTGGTCAGTGCCTGGCTCCCACGCAGCGCGCTAGGTGCGAGCCCCTGGCTGGCCACACGGGTGATCGATGCCAGTCCGAGTCTGGCCGATAACCAGCGTCTGCTGCTCAATACTCAGATCAGCCAACGCGACCTGGCTCAGGGCGAGATTCGGGTGCAGGGGATGCGGGTTCAGTTGCCCGCGGGCCTGGGCAGTAGCGCGCCGGCGATAGGCTCCATGGTGCAGATCGAAATTGTGCGCAGCGGCAGCGACCTGAAGGCACTCGTGCTCAGCCAGAAACAAAGCAGCGCCGACATGGGCGGCACGGTCGAACTCAAAGGCAGTGTGCTCTGGCCCAGTGACATCAGCCAGCTGAGCCTGCGCGGCAACCGCGTGAGCGTCGCCGGGGCGGTATTTGCAGCAAGCTGTACCGGCCTGCGGGCGGGTGACAAGGTCTACCTGGAAATCAAGGCAGCACGGCCGGGTCCTGGGCAGCCCCTGGCAGCGACCAGCATCGGCTGTAACGCTCAGATACCCGGCGACAGCGTACTGGAGTTGTCCGGGACCTTGACCAACCTGAACCTCGGCAGCCGCACCGTGCAGGTCCGTACCAATGGCGGCATTTTGAGTCTGGTCTGGAATGACGCCTCGCTGCTGCCAAGCAACCCAAGCGCACTGCTCAATCGCGGCGTTGAGATCGAGTACCAGGTCATCAACGGAGAAAACCGTTTGCGCAAACTCAAACCCGATTAAATTTTTTCACCAGGAGGTTCTATGAAACGACATCTCACCAGCGCTGCAAGCGCGTCTTGCCTGCTCTTAGCCTTGCTGCTGCAGGGCTGCGGAGGAGGCTCGTCGCCTTCCTCAGGCGCGCCTGCCGGCGCCGCACAATGGGCCGATGGCCTGATCACCGGATTTGGCTCGGTCTTCGTCGATGGCGTCGAGCTCGAAGACGCCAAGGCCAGTGTTGTCACTGAAAACGCAGACGGCTCCAGCACCAACAGCGTGCTGCAAATGGGCCAGCGCGTGCGTGTCAACCACGATGGCAAAGGCACGGCCAGCAAGGTCACAGTCGATGCTGCGGTCATTGGTGCTGTCAGCAACATCAACGCCACAGCGTTGACCTTGACCGTCGCCGGGCAAGCAGTGAGCATCAACAACGACGCCAACGCTGGCCCGCTGACCGTCTGGGGTGGCGGCTACAGCAGCATCAGCGATATCAGCAATGGCGACCTGATCGAGGTTCATGGCAACCCGGTTTTTGACGTCGGCACCAGCACCTACAAAGTGGTGGCCACACGGGTTCAAAAAATGGCTGCGATCTCCAGCCTGAAGGTCAACGGCAAGGTGAGCAATCTGAACACCAGCGCCAAGACCTTCTCCCTCAACGGCCTGAATGTGGCCTACGGCAGCGCCGCTTTGCGACCCACCGGCGCCAGCCTGGCCAACGACCTGCAGGTCAGCGTTTTCGGCCCCAGTTCTGGATTGGTGGGATCCACCCTGACGGCCAGTCATCTCAAAATCAAGCGCTTGCAAGATGAACTGTCCACCGATACCACCCTGCAAATCGGCGGTCAGGTCAGCGCCTTCGATAACAGCGCCAAGACCTTTGAGGTGCAGGGCGTGAAAGTCAGCTTCACATCGACCACCGTCATCTCGCCGTCCAGCGCCGCTGTGGCCAACAACGCCTATGTGCAGGTCAGCGGCACGGTGGGCAGCGATGGCAGAGTCACCGCCACCCGCATCCAAGTGCGCGAGCAAAACACGAACAACGACCTGGCCAAGGTCAAGCTGATCGGCGTGATCAGCGACTTCGTCGATGCGCGCAGCTTCGTGGTGCGCGGCGTGCCGGTCGATGCCAGCGCCATCAACGCGGTCACCGCCTGCCCGGGCATCACCCTGGCCAACAACGTGCCGGTGCAGATCGTGGCCAGTCAGCAGGCCGGCACGCCGGTCGTGCTGGCCAGCAACCTGACCTGCCCTCCACCTCCTGCCCTGATGATCCGTCCAGTCGACGGTCTTGTCTCAGCCGTTGACGCCACCGCCAAGACCTTTTTGCTGACACCGAGCACAGGCAGCGCGGTGACGGTGCAGTGGACCGACACCACCGCCTTTGCCGGCCTCACGGCATCGGGGCTGTCAGGCATGCAAATCCGGGTGCAGGCTTATCAAAGCGGCAGCACACTGGTGGCCCGCGTGGTCAGCGTGAGCGAGGCCGGCCTGGATGATGATCACTACCGGCCCCGGCCCGATGCACCAGCGGCCCAAGCCCAGGAGTGGGCGCGCTATCGTCAAAGCCATCCGGGCCGCCCTTGAAAGGCTTTTACTGAGTTGACGCAAGGCGCGCTGCCCCTGGGCAGCGCGCCTTTTTCATGGAAGCGACGTGTCCGCTTGCGCTCACAGGACCTGCAGCGTAGGCAGCCGGATAATCGAATGCATGTCATCTGTACTTCGACACCTTGCTGGATTTGGCCTGGCAGCGCTGATGGCACTTGCGCCGCCAGCCCGAGCCATTGAAGACAGGGCCGACGTCGACCCCAGCCTGGCACCCAGCCCCGGCAAGGCGTTGGCCTGGAAGGCGACCTATGGGCTGTATCGAAGCTCTACCGAGGGTCAGGCGCGCGATGTCAATCTGCGGGGCAACACGCAAGACCTGACGTTTTGGCTGGGCAGCTACAAAGACGCGCAGAACTTCGAGCAGCACCGGATCGGACTTGAATACGCCATCGCCCTACCGATGGGTAAGCTCACCCCCTCCATCCAGTCGGCCACCGGCGGCTTTTTCGGCTGGAGCCTGACCTGGAACGGCCAATCCGAGCACGATGAAGGCGTGGCACCGCTGCTGGGTCTGGGCCGGACCAACCAGAAGAACTACTACAACCTCAACTTTGACCCTAACGACTCGGTGATGCTTGGCGCCAGCTACAACTCCAAAGCCGCCGGGCTGTTGATGTTTTACCGGGTGCAGGACGACCGGCTGCACACCGGGCAGACCACCCACCACCTGGTCTGGCGAAAATCACTCCCACCCGACCGCAGAGTCACCGTCGACCTGTTCAAGCGCCGAGGCGCCGAGCAGGCCGGCTCGCCGCTCTACCAGGGAACAGGCGCCAGCATCACCTTGGATATCGGGGATTATTTTGTACGGCTTGGGCGAGACCCCAAGGCCAACTACAACGCGGTCGACATCACCCGCCTGGCTGTGGGTTTGAAGTTTTAGCCGTGCCGCGCCCGAAGCATCTGCGGGTCTTTGAAAACACGCTTGAGTCCCTCAGCAGCCTATCGACCTCGACACCCCTGTAACCCTTCACACCGTGACGCTGCTCAAGCTCCTGCGCACCTGCTCCTGGCAGGAACTGCGCCACCATCCCTGGCGCAATGGCGTAGCCGTGGTGGCGGTGATGCTGGGGGTGGCACTGGCTTTTGCGGTGCATCTGATCAATGCCTCGGCCCTGAGCGAGTTTGCGCAGGCCAGCCGCTCGATCGGCGGGCAAAGTGACTTGGAACTGCGCGCAGCCCAGGGGCCCTTTGACGAGCAAGTCTATGGTCTGGTGATGCAAGCGCCTGCGGTAGCGGCGGCCAGTCCGGTGCTGGAGCTGGCGACATCGGCCATCACCAGCGGCAAAACCGTCAAGCTCAGACTGCTGGGCCTGGATGCGCTGCGGGTGGCGCAGATCACGCCGACCCTGCTGCCGCGGCCAGACAGCGCAGCCGGCAGCCCGGGCGATGCGGCGGGCGGCGCTGCCCAGCGCTGGGCCGTGTTTGCGCCGGCCACCGTGTTTCTCAATGCCAGCGCACGCCAGCAGCTTGGCGCAGGGCCCTTGCAGCTGCAAAGCGGCAGCCAGGTGCTCGAGGTGCGGGTGGCCGGCAGCGTGGCGGCCGGCGGGCCACCGCTGGCGGTGATGGACCTGGGCGCGGCGCAGGATCTGTTCGGTCGCGGCGGCGAGCTCACCCGCATTGATGTGCGGCTGGTGGCCGGCGCCGACCGGGCCACCGCCCAGGCACAGTGGCAGGGTCTGCCGAGCTGGCCAGAGCGCCTGCTGGTGGTCGAGCCGGCCGAGGCGGCCTCACGCATCAGCCAACTCTCACGCGCCTACCGGGTCAATCTGACGGTGCTGGCCCTGGTGGCATTGTTCACCGGCGCCTTTCTGGTGTTTTCGGTGCTGTGGCTGAGCGTGGCCAAGCGGGCCAGCCAATTGGCCCTGCTGGGTGTGCTGGGCCTGAGCGCGCGCCAGCGCCTGCAATGGGTGCTGACCGAATCCTTACTGCTGGGCGCGCTAGGCAGTGCCGCCGGCCTGCTGCTGGGTACAGGCTTGGCAGCCCTCGGGCTGCATGCCCTGGGCGGCGATCTGGGCGGAGGCTATTTCCCCGGCACCGAGCCGCGCCTGCAGTGGAGCGCTGCGGCAGCGCTGGCCTATGGCAGCCTGGGCATGGTGGCCGCAGGCCTGGGCGGGTGGTGGCCAGCGCGGGCTGCCGGGCAGTTGCCGCCGGCGCAAACCCTCAAGGGCCTGGGCCTGCAAACAGCGGGCAGACATCGCCTGGGCTGGAGCTTGGGCCTGCTGCTGGCCAGCGGCCTGCTGGCTCTGCTACCCCCGATCGCTGGCATGGCCTTGGCCGCCTATGCATCGGTGGCCCTGTTGCTGGTGGGCGGCATTGGCGCCTTGCCCGGCCTGATCGCCCTGCTCTACCCTTGGGCCAAGCATCTGCTGGGCCAACGGCTCTTGCCGCTGCTGGCCATCGAGCGCGCCGGCCGCATGCGCGAAAGCGCTGCGGTGGCGGTCAGCGGCGTGGTGGCCGCGCTCAGCCTCGCGGTGGCACTGACGGTGATGGTCAGCAGCTTTCGACTGTCGGTGGACCAATGGCTGGGCACGGTGCTGCCGGCCGATCTCTACCTGCGCAGCAGCAACAACGCGGCAGCGTCCGATACCGTCTACTTCGAGCCAGCCCTGGTCGAGCGGCTGCGCCGTCTGGCCGGCATCGAGCGCATCGATACCCTGCGGGTGCGCTCGCTCACCCTGGAGGCGGGCCAACCGCCGGTCAGCCTGATCGCGCGCGAGCTCAGCCAGCCGCGCCTGAGCCTGCCGCTGCTGGACGACCCGCTGCCAGCGCCCGCGGGGCAGATAGCGATCTACGTGAGCGAGGCCATGGTCGAGCTCTATGGGGCGCGCGCAGGCCAGCCCTTCGCGCGCTGGCAGGAGGCCCTGGGCGAGAGCGGCGCGCAGGCGCCGATATTTTTTGTGGCTGGGGTATGGCGTGACTATGCACGCCAGTTCGGCGCGGTGATGATGGACGAGCGCGACTACCGGCGGCTCAGCGGCGATCAGCGCATCAACGATCTGGCCATCTGGCTCAAGCCCGGTCAGGACGCAGGCGCGGTGTATCAGGCGATCACCCAGACGCTGCAGCAGGCGCAGCCGGCCTGGCCGACCCTGGAGATGGCCTCCAGCGCTGAGATCCGCGCCATGTCGATGCGGATTTTTGACCGCAGTTTTGCAGTGACCTACTGGCTGCAAGCGGTGGCCATCGGCATCGGGCTGTTCGGCGTGGCTGCAAGTTTTAGCGCCCAAGTGCTGGCACGGCGCAAGGAGTTTGGTCTGCTGACCCATTTGGGCCTGACGCGCGCGCAGATTCTGGCGGTGGTCGCTGGTGAGGGCCTGGCCTGGACCGCAGCGGGCGCAGCCGCCGGCCTGCTGCTGGGCCTTGGAGTTTCACTGGTGCTGGTGCATGTGATCAACCCGCAGAGCTTTCGCTGGACCATGGACCTGCACATCCCGACCCTGAGCCTGCTGGCGCTGGCTCTGGCGGTCATGGCCGCTGGCACGCTGACCGCCTGGCTGGCCGGGCGCGCGGCCGCTGGTGCCCAAGCGGTGCTGGCGGTCAAGGAGGACTGGTAATGCCCAGCCCCCTGCAGCGCCGCGCGCTGATGCAGGCCCTGGCCGTCGCCCTGCTGCCCTCAGCCAGCCCCGTCGCACAGGCCCTGCCGGCGCAAGCGCTCGTCTTTCCGCGCGACTTTGGAGCCCACCCGCAACTGCGCACCGAGTGGTGGTACATCACCGGCTATGGCCAGCAGCCCCAAGGTGGATTGCTGGGCTTTCAGCTGACCTTCTTTCGCAGCCGGGTCGATGTCACCCAGGGCATGCGCTCACGCTTTGCGGCGCGCCAGTTGATCTTTGCACATGTGGCTGTGACCGATGTGCAAGGCGGCCGACTCTGGCACGACCAGGCCATTGCCCGCGAGGGCTTTGGGCTGGCGCAGGCCTCCACCCAAGACACCGGGCTGCGCTTGGACCGCTGGCAACTCAGGCGCGAGGGCCCGCCCCAGGCCAGCACCTACCGCGCCAGCCTGCCCGCGCGCGACATCGCGCTGGAGCTGGTCTTCAACACCACCCAGCCGGTGCTGCTGCAAGGCCAGCAGGGCTTGTCGCGCAAAGGGCCGCAGGAGGGCCAGGCCAGCTACTACTACAGCCAGCCGCAGCTGGCCGCCCAAGGACACATCAGCCTGCAGGGCCGCCGAATGCCGGTGCAAGGGCGGGCTTGGCTGGACCATGAGTGGAGCGAGGACATCCTGCATCCCGAGGCGGTGGGTTGGGACTGGATAGGCATGAACTTCGACGACGGCAGCGCGCTGACCGCCTTCATGCTGCGCCGCGCCGATGGCAGCGCGCTGTGGGCCGGCGGCTCGTTTCGCAGCGCCGGCGGCGCAGCCATCAGCTTTGCACCCGAGCAGGTGCGCATGCGTCCACTGCGCCACTGGGCCAGCCCCAGCTCCCGGGCACGCTATCCGGTGCAGTGGCAAGTCGACACCCCGGCCGGCACCCACACCGTCAACGCCCTGCTCGACAACCAGGAACTCGACAGCCGCAACTCCACCGGCGGCATTTACTGGGAGGGCCTGAGCGAGCTGCGCGATGCCCAGGGCCGGCGCATCGGCCTGGGCTACTTGGAGATGACCGGCTATGCGGCGCCACTAAAGTTAGGCTGAGTCCAGCGCCGGCTGTGAGCCTGACAGAGCGCGCGCAGCAGCGCGGCGAACTGGCCATGCAAGCCTCAGGTTCGCAGCACCCAACGCAAGAGCGTGGCCAAGGCCAGCAGCGTGACAACGCTGGCCGACCACAGACCCACCATCCACGCCAGCCGCTGCCACAGGGGACGGTCTTCGTTATCGCTGCGCGAGCCGCTTGGCAGCGGCGCCATCGGAGGCGGCCGGCTCATGCGTGATACCCGTGGCTACTGACTTTGCCGCGAAACACCCAATACGACCAGGCGGTGTAGGCCAAGATCATGGGCAGGACCACAACGGTTCCCACAAGCATGAAATGCTGGCTGCTGCGATCGGTGGCGGCCTCCCACAGCGTCAACGCCCCAGGGATCACATAGGGGTAAAAGCTGATGAGCAAGCCCACAAAGCAGAGCAAAAAGACAAGCAGGGTCAGTAAAAACGGCGCCAATTCCCGGCCTGCGCGCATGCTGCGCACAAAGGCAAGGACGACTAAGGCGACAAGCACGGGAACGGGCGCCACCCACACGATATTGGGCCAGCTCAGCCACTTGTCCACGTAGTCCGCCCGCAGGAACAGGGTGGCGAGGCTGACCGCCACAATCGCAGTCAAGGTGCCTGCGCCAAGGCGCCATGCCAAAGCTCTGGCGCGCAACTGCAAAGCGCCTTCTGACTTCAGAATCAGCCAGGTGGCCCCGAGCAGGGCGTAAGCGACCACCACGCTGATACCGGTCAAGACGGAAAACGGCGTCAGCCAGTCCCACCAACCGCCGGCATAGGCGCGGTCGCGAATCGCTACGCCCTGCAGCAAAGCGCCCAGCACCACCCCCTGCGCCAAGGCAGCCATCAACGAACCGGCAAAAAAAGCCAAATCCCAAAACCGTTGATGCGCCGGATCGCGCCAGCGGAACTCAAAAGCGACACCGCGAAAAACCAGAGCCAGCAGCATGGCGATGATGGGCGCGTACAGGGCCGACAGCATCAGGCTGTAGGCCAGCGGAAAAGCGGCCAGCAAGCCGCCACCGCCCATGACCAGCCAGGTCTCATTGCCATCCCACACCGCAGCAATGCTGTTCATCGCCAGATCGCGCTGCGGCCCCGCTTTCAAGCGGCTGAACAAGATGCCTATGCCCAGATCAAAGCCGTCGAGCACCACGTAAATAAACACAGACAGGGCAATGATGAAGCCCCAGATCAGCGTCAGATCCATCACCATAGCCTGCTCCTCATGCGCTCAGGTTCGGCCGCTGATCGCGCAGCGCGGCCGCCGGGGTCACGCCGGCTGCGCGCGTAGGAATGGCCGGCGGCTGTGGCTCCTGCGCCAACGGCGGCTTGGCCATCAGTCGCAAGGTGTACACCACGCCGGCACCGAAAACCAGGAAATACACCACAACGAAAGCCACCAATGACACCGCTACAGCGGGGGCAGCCAGCGGCGAGACCGCCTTGGCCGTCAACAACAAGCCCTGAATCGTCCAGGGTTGCCGGCCGACCTCGGTGGTGAACCAGCCGGCCAGCACGGCGATCAGGCCCGAAGGCGCCATGCTCACCGCAAAATAAAGCAGGGGTCGCGATTCATACAAGCGCCCCCGCCAGCGCGCGATCAGGCTCACAGCCCCCAGCAAAGCCATCAGCAGGCCGAGGCCCACCATGACCCGAAAGGCCCAGAACACCGTTGCCACCGGCGGCCTGAGCTCGGGCGCAACCGTGTCCAGGCCAGCCATCGGCGCATTCGGATCGCCTTTGAGGATCAAGGAGGACAGCTTGGGAATTTGCACCGCGTAGTCGATGCGCCCAGCCTCGCTGTTGGGAACCCCAAAAAGGATGAGGGGGGCCCCCTGTGGATAGCTGATGTAGTGCCCCTCCATGGCCATCACCTTGACCGGCTGGTAGGCCAGCGTGTTCAGGCCATGCTTGTCACCGAGCACAATCTGCAGCGGCGCCACCACTGCGGCCATCCACATCGCCATGGAGAACATGATTTGCGCTCTCGGGTTGCCCTTGTCCCTGAGCAAGTGCCAGGCCGCAACTCCGCCGACCATCAAGGCCGTGCTCAGGTAAGCAGCCGACAGGGTGTGAGCCAGTCGGTACGGTAAGCTGGGATTGAAGATGATGGCCAGCCAGTCGCCCGCCGAGATGAACTGACCTTGCCCATTGACGGCGTAGCCAGCGGGGGTGTGCATCCAGCTGTTGACCGACAAAATCCAAAAGGCTGACATGAAGGTGCCCAAGGCCACCATCAGCGTGGCCATGAAGTGAAGGCGCTTACCGACCCGGTTCATGCCAAAAAGCATGACCCCCAGAAAGCCGGCTTCTAAAAAGAAGGCGGTCATGACTTCGTAGGCCATGAGCGGCCCGATGACCGGACCGGCCTTTTCAGAAAAAACCGACCAGTTGGTACCAAATTGGTAGGACATCACGATGCCCGACACCACCCCCATGCCAAAGATCACCGCAAAAATCTTGAGCCAGTAGCGAAACAGGTCGATGTAGTGCGTCCTGCCCGTTCTCAGCCACAAGCCCTCCAACACCGCCAGGTAGCTGGCCAGCCCAATGGTGATGGCCGGAAAAATGAAATGGAAACTGACCGTGAATGCAAATTGAATGCGGGCTAGCATCAGCGCGTCGGACGGGTCGAACACCTTAAAACCTTTCAGTCATGCGCGCAGGGCTCCACTTATTGGCTGCCACTTCCGCCCAGTAAGCGCCAGGGGCTCACAAATTCTAACGAGCGACTGCACGCGCCAAGCCTCAGAGCACCGATCGCAGGCTCATGGTCTGCCAGCCGCTGCCCTGCCAGAAGCGCTCGGTCGCCGGGCTGTGCTCGAGCAGCACAGCCGCAGCCAAGGGAGCCAGCATGGTTTGGTCAGGATCGGCCAACAAAACCCAGGTCGGCTCGTCGCCGCCCTGAGGCTCGACAGCGCCTATCCATTGGATCTGCCCGAGGGCCTGCAGCAGCGGCTCAAGCTGCAGCAGGTCGACGTTCAAGGCTCTGGCCAAGGCTTGCGCGCTCAAGCCGTGCGGCGGATCGCTGCGCGCACGGTGTAATTGCTGCACACAGGCCAGCGCCAGCTCAAAAGGCCAGCCCACCTGGGATGCCCGCCGAGCATGGCCCGACAGCAGGCTGGGCAAATAGGCGGTGACCACCGCTCCCATCAGCACAATCAGCCAAGCCAGATAAATCCAGACGAGCAAGATAGGCACAGTGGCAAAAGCCCCGTAGACCACAGAGTAGGTGGGCACACTCTGGAGATAAAACGCCAGCAACTCCTTAGCCAAGGCCAGGCCGACGGCCACGAACACGCCACCGCTCCAGGCATGACTCCATCGGACATGGGTGTTAGGCATATAGCGAAACAACGCTGCCATCGCTCCAGCATGCAAAACAAACTCGAGACCATCGAGCAGCCAGGCGCTCAGGCCCGACAAGGCCCTGTTGCCGGCCAGCAAGGGCAAGACCTGTGAGGTGGCAGCCAAACTGGTCGCCAGCAGCAAGGGTCCCAGGGTGATCACGCCCCAATAGATGAACAGGCGTTGGGCCAGCGGCCGGCCCCGCCGCACCCGCCAGATGCCATTGAGGGTGCGCTCTATCGTCATCACCAGGGTGAGCACCGTCAAGGCCAGCGCGCCAAAGCCCACCGCCCCCAAGCGGCTGGCCTGCCGGGTGAACTGGGTCAGATAGCCCAGTACCTGCCGCGCGATATGTTCGGGCACCAGGCTCTCGACCAGCCAGGCCTGCACCACGCCTTGCAGTTTGGCAAACATGGGAAATGCGGTGAAGATGGCCAGCGCCACCGTCAGAAAGGGCACCAGGGCAATCGAAGTGGTGAAGGTCAGGCTGCTGGCGCTCAGCCCCAGCCGGTCCTCGCGAAAGCGCTCGCGCAGGGTTCGAGCAGTCTCCCTCCAGGGAAAATGCGTCAAGGTGTGTTTCAGGGGAGAAGCCGACATGCCCGTTATCATGCCATCCCCATGAAAACTTCCTCCATCGACCTCACCCGCTGGCTGGCCGTCAGCAGCCTGACCGGCCTGATCATCCTGGGGCTCGCATGGGAGATGTGGCTGGCGCCCATCCGCCCGGGCGGCTCGCTGCTGGCCCTCAAGGTGCTGCCCCTGTGCGTTCCACTGGCCGGCCTGCTCAAGAAAAAGCTCTACACCTACCGCTGGGTCAGCCTGATGGTCTGGCTCTACTTCACCGAGGGGGCGGTGCGCGCCTGGAGCGATCGCCCCCCGGGCAACATCCTCGCGCTGATCGAACTGGCCCTGTGCCTGAGTCTGTTTACCGCCTGTGCACTGCATGTGCGGGTGCGCCTGGCGTCGGCCGCGCAGGCCAGGAAGGACGAGACCGATGAACCCACGCCATGACGCCTTGCTGCGCGACCTGGAGCAGATCTGCGGCCCGGCCCATGTACTGAGCCAGGGCGATCTGAGCGCCTGGGAGGCCGACTGGCGCAAGAGGAGCCGCGGCAAGGCACTGGCGGTGGTGCGGCCCGATTCAGCCGAGCAGGTGGCGGCTGTGGTGCAAGCCTGTGCGAAGCATGGGGTGAGCATGGTGCCGCAAGGCGGCAACACCGGGCTGGTGGTGGGTTCGACCCCTGATGATTCAGGCCGCCAAATCGTGCTCAGCCTGCAACGTATGAACCGGGTGCTGGCCATCGACAAGGCCAATCTGACAATGACTGTCGAAGCCGGCTGTATCCTGCAGACCCTGCAGGAGCGCGCGCAACAAGAAGGCCTGCTCTTTCCCCTGAGCCTGGCCGCCGAAGGCAGCTGCACCATCGGAGGCAACCTGGCCACCAATGCCGGCGGCACCCAGGTGCTGCGCTACGGCAATGCCCGCGAGCTCTGCCTGGGTCTGCAGGTGGTCACAGCCCAGGGGCAGATCTGGGAGGGCCTCTCGGGCCTGCGCAAAGACAACACCGGCTACGACCTGCGCGACCTGATGATCGGCAGCGAGGGCACGCTGGGCGTGATCACTGCAGCCACCCTCAAGCTCTACCCCTTACCGACGGCGCAGTTGACTGCATGGGCAGCGGTGGACTCGATGGAAAACGCCGTCGCCCTGCTGGGCCTGGCGCAGCAGCGGCTGAGCGCCAGCCTGACCGGCTTCGAAGTGATGAGCCAGTTCGCGCTCAGCCTGGTGGTCAAGCACTTTGCCCAGCTGCGGGTGCCCTTCCATGACAGCAGCGCCTACGGCGTGCTGCTCGAGCACTCCGACCATGAATCGCCCGAGCATGCCCGCGCCATGCTCGAGCAATTGCTGGAGCAGGCCCTGGAGCAGGCCCTGGTCAGCGATGCGGTGGTCGCCGAAAACATCGCCCAGGCGCAGCAACTGTGGCATGTGCGCGAATCCATCCCGCTGGCCCAGGCCGAAGAAGGCCTGAACATCAAGCACGACATTTCGGTGCCGATTTCTCGCATTCCGGAGTTCGCGCGCCAAGCCCAGGCCCGGCTCGAAGCCGAGATCGCGGGGGTGCGTATCGTCAATTTCGGCCACCTGGGCGATGGCAATCTGCACTACAACGTGCAGGCGCCTGCCGGTGAGGATGCCAAGCTTTTTCTAAAGATCCAGGAAGCACGGGTCAATACCCTGGTCTACGAAGCAGTGCGTGCCTTCGGCGGCTCGATCTCGGCCGAACACGGCGTGGGCGGGCTCAAGGTCGACGAGCTCGAACACCATAAAAGCCCAGTGGCGCTGGAGATGATGCGCAGCATCAAACGCGCCCTCGACCCGCAAGGCCTGCTCAATCCGGGACGGGTGCTGAAGGTTTAGGCAGCCGCTTCGTTTTCAGGGGTGCAGCGTTACCCGTGAATCGAACCGAATAGCGTGCGCGCCTTCACGAGCGCACTGGGAGGGCCGCCCTCGGCCCGATGCAGCCGAGCGCAGGTGTCAATCGTACAAAGTCACGGGAAGCAGCCGCCGCATCGGGCCTGCCTCCGCGGCTGTCCCCCGCCTCGGCTAGCGCCTCGGCTCCTCCTTGATGCCGCTGCGC
>JBAXEN010000053.1:0-16844 GCA_037140415.1 Betaproteobacteria bacterium
GCTTGGTTGATGGCCATCCAGGCCAGCAGGAACTCGGTGCAGTTGTTCATCATCAGAGCAATTTTTTGCCCCGGCTGCACGCCTTGAGAAATCAGCGCATTGCAAAGCCGATTGACCGCCGATGAAAACTCGCGGTAGCTCAGCTGCGAAACCGCGCCATGCGCGTCTTCGAACACCACCAGGGGATGGTCGGGTTGTTGCTGCGTCTTTTCATGCAACAAGTCTGCGAGCAAGCGCGTGCCGGAAACATGCATAGCCGGACCTCCCGGGCAGGATCAGTAAGAGCGGGGCAGGCCGCAGCCGACCTGGGCGATGAAGTTCTTGCTCATCTCGTTGGTCACCGGTGCAAAGATCAGCTGCCGGATATCGCGGTAATAGCGCTGCATGTGGTATTCCATGGTGAAGCCTGCGCCAGCGAGCACCCGCATGCCCCGGTCGGTGGCGCGAAACGCCGCCTCCGATGCGTAGTACTTGGCCGAAGCGGCCTGCACCGAGCAGTCCAGCTTCTGGTCCTGCATCCAGGCGGCTTTATAGGTGCTCAGTTGCGCCAGATCCAGCTCAACCAGAGAGTCGGCCAGTTGATGCTGAACCGCCTGGAACTGTCCGATGGACTTGCCAAAGGCCTTGCGGTCGCGCGCATACTGAATGCCCTCTTCCAGCGCGGCGCGGCCCAAGCCGGCGCACACCGCCGCAATGAAAATGCGCTCGTTGTTCAAGGTATCGAGAATCGCATGCCAGCCGCGGTTGGGAGTTCCGATGACGCAGCTGGCCGGCACCCGCACATCCTGGTAGACCACCTCGTAGGAATGCAAGAACCAAGAGCCGAGTTTTTTAATCTTGCTGTAGGTGACGCCGGGCGTATCTTTGGGAATCAAGAACACTGTCAGTCCGTGCGAGGGCTTGTTCTCATCGCGGCCGGTTCGGGCCACCACAAAAATATGCGATGCAATGTTCAGGCCCGTGGTGTAGACCTTGGCGCCGTTGATGACGTATTCATCGCCATCCAGTCGCGCGTTGGTCTTCATGGCTCCCAGAATGTCGGTGCCACCGTCAGGCTCGGTCATCGACAAAGCAAAGTGGCATTCCCCATTGACCAGCTTAGGCAGGAAGTGCTGGCGCTGCTCGTCATTGCCATGGCGCTCTATCGTGACTGCGCCGAAGCACACATCCATGCCATAGGCCATGGCCACCGACGAGCTGTGTCGGGAGATCTCCTCCAAGATAATGGTTTCCTCCATCACCCCGCCGCCGGTGCCGCCATAGGCCACCGGCACCGAAGCGCCCATCAGGCCAATCTCGGCCATCTTGTCGAGCAGGCCGTCGGGAAACTCGCCAGCCTGATCCCATTGGGCAATCAGGTGCTTGGGCATTTCTTTTTCGACAAAACGTCGAACCGTCTCCTGCAAAGCGCGCTGGTCTTCGGTGAACTCGAAATTCATGGGGTCTCCTGCACTGCGGCGACATGCGCCTGGGCTGTCAAGTGAATTTATACCAATCGGTAATAAAGTAATTCCTGTTGGAATGAAATCCTATCAGATCCGTATCTTTGGCGTCAAACCGATTTGACCTTCAGAGCAGGATCATCGGTACAAACCCCGATGCTTTACAGACCCAGCACACGAGGCGCATGATTTCCAATGGCGCAGGCTTGCAGCAAGCGCGATGGCAGGCGCTGAACAATAGACCGGCCAAGAACACAGGAACGGTCAATGAGGAGGACCCATGGCAGGTGCACTTGAAGGTATCAAGGTGATCGATTTCGGCCAATACATCGCCGGGCCGATGTGCGCAATGATGCTGGCCGACGAGGGCGCTGAGGTGCTGCATATTGACCCGCCAGGCGGCCCGCGCATGCGAACACCAGCCAACGCGACCTGGAACCGGGGCAAACGCTGCTTGGAACTGGACTTATCTCAAGCACGCGACCGGCAGATTGCGCAGGCCTGGCTGGAGCAGGCTGATATGCTGATCGAAAACTTCCGACCGGGCGTGATGCAGCGGCTGGGCTGGGGTCAGGCCGAGCTGCGCGCACGCCATCCCCAGCTGATCTACTGCAGCCTGCCCGGCTTTGCCAGCGATGACCCACGCTCGAGCTGGCCGGCATGGGAGGGTGTGGTGGCGGCGGCTACCGATACCTACCGCCCCTTGGCCGCCGGAGGCGATCCGGCGTTCCTTGCGCTGCCGGTGGCTTCAAACTTCGCGGCGCTCCAGGCAGCCACGGCCTGTGTCATGGCTCTGATCGCTCGGCAACGCGACGGCCAAGGACAGCACATCGAAGTGCCCTTGTTCGATGCAATGTTCTCGCTGATTGGCGCGCGCGGTATGTCGATGCCAGGCCCGGTCCGACTGTCCTTCGACTTCACAGGCTTTGGCATCTATCGCTGCAGCGACGGACGCGATGTGCACTTCGCACCGGTGGGCAAGCGTTTTCTGGGCTGGTTCATCGACGCAGCCGGTGTCGGCCACTGGCGCGAGCAGGGCCTGGCCGACCGTGATCGGCTGGCGAGCGAACCCGAACTGGCCGCCCTGCTGCGGCGTCAGCTCAGTGCGCTGTTCCTCGGGCGCCCGTCCGAGCACTGGCAAGCGCTGGCCGCAGCCGCGGGCGCGCCGCTGGCGGTCTGCCACACCTTGGCCGAGTGGCTGGCGCACCCACACGCCAGGCAGTCGGGGGCGGTGATCAGCCTGGACGACCCACAGTGCGGGGCCATGCTGCAGCCTGGCAGCGGCGTGCGGCTGTCGGCTTTCGATGCACTCAAGCCACGCCCGCGCCGTTTCGAGGTCGCAGCGCCAGGCATGGGCTGGCACACCCGCACCGCAGCGACTGCGCCGCAAACCGAGGGCAGCTCCCCCGCAGGGCCAAGCCGGCCTGGCCCGCTGCAGGGCGTGCGGGTGCTGGACCTGACTCAGATCTGGGCCGGGCCCACGGCAGCGCGGCTGCTGGCCGAATACGGCGCCGATGTGATCAAGGTCAACGACCCGAAAGAGCCCATCCTGACCCATGAGGACGTCAACCGGGGCAAGCGCAGCCTGCTGCTGGACTTGCAATCGGCCCCCGGACAAAAGACGGCAGGGGAGCTGATCGCCAACAGTGATGTGGTGCTGCAGAACTTTGCACGGGGCGTGGCCGAACGGCTGGGCATAGGTCCAGCGCAGGCCAGGGCGCTGCGGCCGGACATCATCTACGCATCGGTCAGCGCCTATGGCTACGAAGGGCCCTGGGGCGAGCGGCGCGGCTACGAGGTTCAGGCGCAGGCCTGTGTCGGCGCTCAGGCGCAGTTCGGCGGCCCCGATGGCGCGCAGCGTCTGCCCTATGAGGTCAATGACTACGGCACCGGCATTCTGGCGGCCTTTGCCATCGGCCTGGGGCTGTGGCACCGCCGGCTCAGCGGCAGCGGCCAGCAGGTGCACGCTGCGCTGAGCTTTACCGCCGGTCTGCACCAAAGCCTTTACCTGCATGCAGGGCTAGACGGCCGGAAGATGGAGGCAGAGAGCGACCCGCTGCCCGGCCAGAGTCCCTGGCAGGGCTTGTACCGCGCCAGCGACGGCTGGCTGTTCCTGGCCGTACCGCCGAGGGATTGCCTGCGGCAGCGGGCCCTGCTCCAACTCCTGGGCATTTCAGCGGATGACGCGCATGAACAGGGCCTGCGGGCGCGCATCGGGCAGCGGCTGGCTGAGCACACGGCCACGCATTGGATCGATTGCCTCAAGGCCCTGGACTTGGGGGCGCACCGCCTGCAGTCGGTGGATGCTCTGATGCGCGATGACTGGGTTCGCGCGCACGGGCTGAGCTTGAGCCGGCATCATCCGGGGCTGGGCGAGGTCACCACCATCGGCCCGGTGGTGCGCATGTCAGGTACGCCGCTGCGTGCAGGCAAAATCGCATCTGTCCCCGGCGCCGACCTGTCCGACGTTCTGGCCGAACTGGCCGATCTGCGCCGTCAAACCCCTGCCCACTGAGCCCATTGCCGTGCTGTCCTACCTCACCGTTCCCGTCACCGCCTTCCAACAAAACTGCTCTCTCATCTGGGACGAGCAAACACGGCAGGCGGCCGTGATCGATCCGGGGGGTGATTTGGATGAACTGCTGGCCCAGGTCAAGCGGCTCGACCTCAAGCTCGAGCAGATCTGGCTGACCCATGCCCATATCGACCATGCCGGCGGCACCGGCGAGCTGGCCAGCCGGCTGGATCTGCCCATCATCGGCCCGCACCCCGGCGATCAGTTCTGGATCGACGCCTTGCCCCAGCAAAGCGTGATGTTCGGCTTTCCGCGCGCGCTGGCCTTCACCCCCACCCGCTGGCTGCACGAGGGCGATACGGTGACGCTGGGCAGTCACACGGTGCAGGTGCGACACTGCCCGGGCCACACCCCCGGCCATGTGGTGTTTTACTCCCCGGACCTCCAGCGCGCCTTTGTCGGCGATGTGCTGTTTGCCGGCAGCATAGGCCGCACCGATTTCCCGAAGGGTGACTTTGATCAGCTGATCGCCAGCATCAAGACCAAGCTCTGGCCCCTGGGCGATGAGACGGTCTTCATCCCCGGCCACGGCCCGGAAAGCAGCTTCGGCCGTGAGCGCCGCAGCAATCCCTTCGTGGCTGACCGCTGAAGGCGGGCCGCGCGCTAAGGCTGCTGCAGCCAGCGCTGCTCTAGGCGCAAATAGAGGATTTGCAGGTTCTGCACATGCTGCTGGGGATAGCCGTCCCAGCCCGTCCACGGGCCCAGTGCCGGTAAGTCGGCCAATTGGCCCAGGCTCAGTCCCGACTGCATCGCCGACTGCACGCTGCGGCCCAGCGCTTGCAGGTACTGCTTGTGCTGCCCCAGCAGGCCCGCACTGCCGGGGGGGCCATGGCCGGGAATCAGCTGGGCCAAGGGAAGTTCGGCCAGAACGTCCAGCGCCCGCAGCCAGCCCTCGAGGTGATCGTCGAAAAGGCGAGGAATGCGCTGGTGGTCCACCAAGCCTGCAGCGATCAAGGTGGCGGTGCTCGCGTCCCAAACGGCCAGATCACCCGGCCCGCTGCTCGGCCCCAGGTCGAGAATCTGCAAGGGTCGCCCGATCAGCCCGGTGCTCAAACCCTCGCCCAGGCTGAAGTCTGGGCGCACGATCTCAGTGCCCGCCATCACCGAGACGCCCAAGATTTTGCGCAAGCGGCTCAGGCAAAGCGCGCAGCGCTCCAACATCAGGTCCAGCGCGCGCTGATGCATCCAGACCGGCACGCCCGCATCCTGAAAGGCTTTGGCACCGAAGATGAACTCGGGCCTGGCCTGGGTCAGCAGCAAGGCGCGAATCGGCTGATCGGTCGTGCGCCGAATGGCCCCCAGCAGCTCCAGCCCGTGCGCATAGGAGCTGCCGCTGTCAACCGCCAAGACCCCCAGCGGGCCCACAATGAAGCTCGCATTGCCGATGCGCCCTGCATTGGCGGGACTGGCCTCGCCGGTGCTGCCGGCAAACCAATACACGCCGGGCGCGACCTGCTGCGCCACCGGTGGCTCAAGCTCTCGGGCCACCGCCGCTGAGGCCATGCAGGTGATCACGGCGCAGGCCCAGAACAACGCAAGGCGGGTCAGAGTCCGCCCTGGCCAGTCGATTCCGCACTCGAGCACACAGAGCCTCACTGACGTGGCTGCGGCCTGTCCAGCGCGGCCAGGGTGGCCGCGCTCTTAAAGACCCGATCTTGGGTATCGGTGACGGTCACCTCCAAGGGTCCGTCACCGGCGGCCAGCAGGTAGAAGCGAAAGTGGGGGTTCTGACTGATCGCAAAATCGAGCTCGGCCGACAGCACCGGCGCCCCCTGGTAACGCACCTCCAGGCTGCGCACGTAGTAGGCAGGCGGATAGAGGCGGGTGAGTTGGTCCATGGCCAGGCCCGATTCATTGGGATGGTTGACCATCAACTGCACCTGAGTGGCCCTGCCAGCCTGCAGACCTTGGGGCAGACTCAGGCGCATTTTGCCGATGTTGGCGGCTTCAGCCTCGCGCCCGGCAGGCGCCGAGCAGCCGCCCGCCGCCTTGATGTACTTGACCGTCATCAGGGCGCTGCCGTCGCTCATCAACGCCAGCGCCCGCACATGGGTATAGGTTTCCACGCGGATGCGGGTTTCGAGATCGACCCGGCCGGCCAATGGGTGCAGCGAAAAGACCGCTGCAATCGGCGAGGGGTTATCGTCAACGATCAGATAGATTTTTTCGACCGAAATCTGGCCGTTCAAGGGCAGGTTGCTATGTATGGCCACTGGCACGGTGGCCGCGTCTTCGGCGCGCGCTGGCAATTCCAGCCTGAGCTGAGCGCCCTGAGATTGGGTGATGGCTTTGCCCGCAAACAGTGAGGCTCGAATTTTTTGCCAGACCGCGCTTGCGTCGGGGTCCGGCACATCGGCGGCCCAGGCCATGGGGCTGACCCACCACAGTACCAGCAGCAGCCATTTCAAAGGTGCGCCAGCGGCACGCGCGTCAGATGCAGGACCCATGGCCTACTCCCATTCCAGCTCGGTGTAAACCGCAGCGACATTGCGGCGATGAAAAGCATCAAAGCGCAGCCAGCGCTCCAGGTTCTGTGCGGCGACCGCATCCATGGCCTGCTGCAGGCCCTGCCCCTGGTCTAAAGCACGGCGAGTGCCGTCGAGCAAGCGGCCAAGGTAAGCCGTTTGCGGCATCAGCGCTGCCGGCCAGTTCCTGACCAGAGGGCCATGCCCGGGCACCACCTGCGCGAAGTCTTGACCCGCCAGGCCCTCCAGTACGCTCAGCCAGCCGCGCACGCTGCCATCGACCACCGGCACATGCTCAACGAACACAAGATCGCCGGCGAACAGGGTCCGGGTGCTTTCGTCGATCACCGTCAGGTCAGTGGCGGTATGCGCCAAGGGCTGCGCTTGCAGCAGCAAGCGCCGCTGCCCCAGGTCCAGCCATTGCGCGCCCGCCACCCGCTCCCGGGGAGCATGAAGCTCGCTGCCCACCAGGTCCAGGCCCACCTCGCGCTGCGCCGCTGCCAGATAGGACTGGGCTCGACTGGCTAAAGATTGCGGCAGACGGGCATGGCCATAGACCGCGATACCCGCTTCGGCAAAGGCCCCGTTGCCCAGCAGGTGGTCTGGATGCAAGTGGGTGTTGATGAGCGCACACACCGGCTTAGGCGTCAAGGCCATGATGGCCCGGCGCAGGCGCTGACCAAATGCGAGCGAGCCGCCGCTGTCAATCACCGCCACGCAGCGCTCGCCCAGCACCACGCCCACATTGGCAATAGCCCCTTGATTGGCCGGACCGGCCTCTTCGTGCGGCCCCCAATACACATACACGCCGGGCCCGACCTGCTCCAGTTTCAAGCCGCCTGCGCCCGCGTCAAGGGCTCGGGCCGGCAGTATGAGCGTGAGAGCCCACAGCAAAGCCCAGGCCAGGGCCGATGCTGCCAGGCGCATCAACAACCATTGCCGCAGAAGTGCAAGCGCCGCGTCCATCGCCTTGCCACTCAGCTCAGGGCCCGCGCATGGAAGGCGATATGAGACTCCATGAAACTGGCCATGAAGTAATAGCTGTGGTCATATCCCGGGTGCAGATTCAGGGTCAGACCATGGCCGGCCTGAGCACAGGCTTGTTGAAGCAGCTCGGGCCGCAGCTCCCGAGTCAGGAATTCATCAGCTTGTCCCTGGTCAACCAGCAAAGGCAGCTTGAACTTGCCTCTGGCCATCAACTCACAGCTGTCCCATTCGGCCCAGCTGCTGCGGTCCTCGCCCAGATAGCTGGTGTAAGCCTTCTGGCCCCAGGGCACCTGGCTGGGCGCGACGATGGGTGAGAAGGCCGAGACGCTGCGGTAGCGGCCCGGATTCTTCAGGGCAATCATCAAGGCTCCATGTCCGCCCATGCTGTGACCAAAAATCGAGCGCGCACCCGCACGGGCTGCGGCAAAGTGCGACTCCACCAGCGCGGGCAACTCCGACAGCACATAGTCATACATGCGAAAGTGCTCGGCCCAGGGAGCTTGGGTGGCATTGATGTAAAACCCCGCCCCCTGACCCAGGTCATAGGCTCCGACATCGGGCACGCCCGGCCCGCGCGGGCTGGTATCGGGTGCCACGACAATCACACCGTACTTGGCTGCAAACTGCTGGGCGCCCGCCTTGGTGATGAAGTTTTGCTCGGTACAGGTTAGCCCCGATAGCCAGTACAAGACCGGACAGCTTGCATGGGCGCCCTGCGCCTGGGGTGGCAGGTACACCCCAAAACGCATCTCGCAATGGAGACTGCTCGAGCGGTGCTTCCAGACCTGCTGGGTACCACCAAAGCAGGCGTGCTGCTCAATACAGTCCATCTGAATCAGAGCAAGCCCTTGCTCTTGGCCACATGGGTGGAAATCGCATCCATCAGAGCCGGCGACAGGCAGTCGTAGGGCGGAAGGTTCAACTCACTCAGGCGGGCACGTATGCCGGGCATGGCGCTGGGGGGCGTACCGCTTTCGATCACCGAGGACACGAAGGCCGCAAAGCCTGGCCCCTCCCAGCCGGCGTCCGGCGAGAGCTCAGTATGGATGAAATCAAGCCCATAGAAAGGATGCGCCTTATTTTCAATGCGGCCGAACATGTGCACACCGCACACCTTGCAGGCGTGCCGCTGGATAGTGGCCGAGGGATCGACCACCGCGAGCTTCTCAGCATGTGCAGTGACACTGAGCTTGTCGCGCGGAACCACCCCGACCACCGAGAACACTGCACCGGAGGGCTTCCAGCATTTGGTGCAGCCGCAAGCATGGTTATGAGCCACTTGGGAGCTAACCTGAACCTCGACAGGGTCAGAGCTGCAGCGGCAGCGCAGACGCCCACCGCCAAAACCCGCACTGCCTTTTTTAACGCCACCATCGACGGCTGGATGAATTGCCACACTGGCCATGACTTGCTCCTTGAGTTGTGAATAAAAACTGCGCGCAGAAAGCGGCTGCGTACCGACCTGCTCTGTCCGACCTGGACCTGACTCTTGAATTTAGAAATGAATCACCGTGCGTATTGACTTGCCCTCGTGCATCAGGTCAAAGGCCTCGTTGATGCGCTCAAGCGGCAGCTTGTGAGTAATGAAAGGATCGAGCTCTATGTCGCCGCGCATCGCGTCTTCAACCATGCCCGGCAGCTGGGTACGCCCGCGCACACCGCCAAATGCACTGCCCCGCCAGACTCGCCCTGTGACCAGCTGAAAGGGGCGTGTTGATATTTCCTGCCCAGCTCCGGCCACCCCAATGATCACGCTCTCGCCCCAGCCCTTGTGACAGCACTCCAGCGCGGCCCGCATCACCTGCACATTGCCTATGCACTCGAAGCTGAAGTCCACGCCACCGTCGGTCATCTCGACGATCACTTCCTGAATGGGCTTGCTGAAGTCTTTGGGATTGACGCAGTCGGTGGCACCCATGGTGCGCGCCAGATCAAACTTGCCGGCGTTGGTGTCGACACCGATGATGCGCCCCGCCTTGGCCTGCCTTGCGCCTTGGATCACCGCCAGGCCAATGCCGCCCAGACCGAAAACTGCCACGGTGTCGCCGGCCTTGACCTTGGCCGTGTTGTGCACAGCGCCTATGCCCGTGGTCACACCACAGCCGAGCAGGCAGACTTTTTCAAGCGGCGCCTTGGGGTTGATCTTGGCCAGGGAAATTTCGGGCACCACCGTGTATTCGCTGAAGGTGCTGGTGCCCATGTAGTGGAACAGCGGCTTGCCTTGATAGGAAAAGCGGGTGGTGCCATCGGGCATCAGGCCCTTGCCCTGGGTGGCACGCACCTTCTGACATAAATTTGTTTTGCCTGACTTGCAAAATTTGCACTCGCGGCACTCGGCGGTGTAGAGCGGAATCACGTGGTCTCCAGGCACCAGGCTGCTGACACCGGGCCCCACCTCCACCACGATGCCGCCCCCCTCATGGCCCAGCACCGAGGGGAAAACACCTTCAGGGTCATCTCCGCTGAGCGTATAGGCATCGGTATGACAGACGCCGGTGTGCGTGATGCGCACCAGCACCTCGCCTGCCCTGGGGGCTGCGACATCAATTTCAACAATCTCCAAGGGTTGACCCGCCGCAAAGGCCACCGCTGCGCGAGACTTCATGAGCTTCTCCTTGTTCATCGGTATAGCGATGCGGTAACAAAAGCAATTTGTTTGCCACCGCTCATCGGCTGGCGGGATAGGCCCAAGGCCACCCCGCCGAAGGGCTGAATCTGCGGTGCAGGAATCGATCCGGCAAAGCAGATGAAGCCCGCCGCCCAGGGCTGCTCAAGGGCAGCAGGCCTAGGGTTTTTGCGTATGACACTTTGTCCCGTGCTGTCTCGCTTTGAAGGCCGCACCTTGGTACAGGCTGTCATCACCGAGCACGGCCACGGGCCACGACAACCGCAGAGGCACTGTGCAAATCGACGGCCTGCTCGTTGCCAGGCCTGTGGTCTGGAACTTGCAAAGAACAGCCCACTGGGGCCTTTAGACCGGCTTGCTGCGTCGAGGTTTCAGCCAGAGACGACCTCCACCCTTCACGACACAGGAGACAAGCATGATGCAGATTAAAAGGTGGCCTTCGTGGCTGATGGCCATGACACTGGCCACCAGCTTCGCCGCGTTTTCGCAGCGAGCCCAGGCCAATACCGACGTAGAAAAGAAAATCGCCAACCCCTCGAACTGGGCGATGCAAGCGGGCAATATGCACAACCAGCGCTACAGCTCGCTCAAACAAATCAACACTTCGAATGTGAATAAGCTGCAAGTGGCTTGGACATTCTCGACCGGCGTGCTGCGCGGCCACGAGGGCTCGCCGCTGGTGGTCGATGGCGTGATGTACCTGGTGTCCCCCTTCCCTAACAAGGTCTTTGCCATCAATCTGGATACCCAGGAAATCATTTGGAAGTACGAGCCCAAGCAAGACCCAGCGGTGATCCCGCAGATGTGCTGTGACACGGTCAATCGCGGCGTCGCCTATGCCGAGGGCAAGATCTTCATGCAGCAGGCCGACTCCACCTTGGTCGCGCTTGACGCCAAGACCGGCAAGCTGATTTGGTCGGTGGTCAATGGCGACCCCAAAGTCGGCGCGGTGAACACCAATGCGCCCCATGTCTTCAAAGACAAGGTCATCACCGGCATCAGCGGTGGTGAGTGGGGCGTGCGTGGCTACATTTCGGCCTATGACATCAACACCGGAAAAATGGCTTGGCGTGGCTACAGCGTAGGCCCCGACAAAGACATGCTGATGGACCCGGAAAAAACCATGAGCTGGCAAGACGGCCGCATGCAGCCAGTGGGCAAAGACTCCTCCATCAAAACCTGGCAAGGCGACCAATGGAAGAACGGTGGGGGTACCACCTGGGGCTGGTTCAGCTACGACAAAGAGCAGAACCTGATGTACTACGGCAGCGGCAACCCCTCCACCTGGAACCCGGCACAGCGCCCCGGCGACAACAAATGGTCCATGACCATCTGGGCCCGCGACGTGGACACCGGCATGACACGCTGGGTCTACCAGATGACCCCCTTTGACGAGTGGGACTTCGACGGCGTCAACGAGATGATCCTGGCCGACATCAACGTACGCGGCAAACCCACCAAAGCTCTGGTCCACTTTGACCGGAATGGCTTTGCCTACACCCTGGATCGGGTGACCGGCGCGCTGCTGGTGGCTGAAAAGTTCGATCCGAAGGTGAACTGGGCCACCCATGTCGATATGAAATCCGGTCGTCCTGTGACCGTCGGCAAGTATTCGACCGCGCGCAACGGGCCCGACGTCAACACCAAGGGCGTGTGCCCGGCCGCTCTGGGCAGCAAGGACCAGCAGCCCGCCTCCTTCGATCCGAACACCAAGCTGTTCTATGTGCCGACCAACCACACCTGCATGGACTATGAGCCCTTCAAGGTGGACTACGTCGCGGGCCAGCCCTACATCGGCGCGACCTTGTCGATGTTCCCAGCACCTGACAGCCACGGCGGTCTGGGCAACTTCATCGCCTGGGACGCTGACAAAGGCAAGATCGTGCAAACAAAGGCAGAGAAGTTCTCGGTCTGGAGCGGCTCGCTCAACACCGCTGGCGGCCTGTCCTGCTACGGCACACTTGAGGGCTACCTCAAGTGCGTCGATGCTCGCGACATCAACAAAGAGCTGTTCAGGTTCAAAACCCCCTCGGGCATCATCGGCAATGTGTTCACCTACGAGCACAAGGGCAAACAGTACATGGGCGTGTTTTCCGGCATTGGGGGCTGGGCCGGTATCGGCATGGCCGCTGGGCTGGAAAAAGACACCGACGGCCTGGGTGCCGTGGGTGGCTACAAGGGCTTGAGCCGCTACACCGAATTGGGCGGATCCTTGACCGTGTTCGCACTGCCCAACTGAGTCCTTCTCAAGCCCTGCTCAGGGCCTGATCGTCCTGCCGCTGGTCTGCCCCCCGGGTCGGCCCAGCGGCAGCGACGCAATCGGGCTTTGACAACAGGAGTTTGAGTTCTCGAGCACCCCTATGAAGAGACATCGATTTATGCCCCATACTTTTTTATTGACTTGCGTTTTGGCCCTGGTCGTACCGTCCGCAATGGCCCAAGCTACAGCGCCCTACATGGTGGTCGATGGCAACAAAGTCGACGCCGAAACCCTGAAAGGTTTTCGCACCTGGCGTGCCGCAGCCTGCGACAGATGCCATGGCGCCAATCAGGAAGGCATGGTGGGCCCCTCCCTCGTCAACAGCCTCAAGACCCTGAGCAAGGATGATTTCACCAAGATCATGGCTGATGGTCGCCCCGACAAAGGCATGCCCGGCTGGTCGTCCAATCCCGGGGTGATGAATAACGTCGCTCAGCTCTATGCCTACCTGAAGGGTCGCTCTGACGGAGCCATCACCCAGGCCAAGGTAGAAGCGATCCGATGAACGCCGCCACACGTCCTTTGAATTGCATCGCTGCGCGAACAGCGGGTGCCGCTCGGGCCATTGCGCTGCTTGCCCTGTTGCAGCTCCCCCAGGCCGTCATGGCCCAGAGCCAGGCGGCCGCAGATCCGCCGCGCAAAGCCTTACGGGTGTGCCAGGATCCCAACAACATGCCGTTTTCAAGCGTGCAGGGCCAAGGCATAGAAAACCGCATCGCTGAGGTGTTCGGCAAGAAACTGAACCTGCCGGTGACCTACTATTCCTACCCACAGCGCTTTGCCTTTGTGCGCAATACCCTGCGCTTTAAGCTGCCCGATCAGGATTACCCCTGCGACATCATGATGGGCGTGCCCGCGGGATTCGATCAGGTTTCGGTCACCAAACCCTATTACCGCTCCAGCTACGCCTTGGTCTTTCCGCTCGGCATCGGCCTCGATCATGTGCGCAGTGCAGCAGACTTCCTGCGCTCCGACCCTGCCCTGCTGCGCAAGCTGCGCATCGGGATTTACGACAAATCACCGGCCACGCCTTGGGTCCATGCCCACGGGTTGGTTGACCAGACCGTGGTCTACAAGATGCTGGACGCTGACCCTGAGCAATACCCTGGGCAGATCATTGACACCTATTTGCAAAAACGTGAGATCGACGTGGCCGTGGTCTGGGGCCCGATCGCGGGCTATTTCGCCATGAAAAATCCAGTCAATAAGCTGCAGGTGATTGCCCTGCCCTCCGAGCCCGGCGTGCAGTTCGACTACGCCATTGCCATGGGCGTGCGTTACGGCGAGAGGCAATGGAAGGAGCAGGTTGAGAGCCTGATCGATAGGAGCCGATCTGAAATTCAAGCCATCCTTCGTGAGTTTGGCGTACCTTTGGTGGAGGAGCCCGATGCGCGCCCCAACAGCAAGCCTTGAGCCAGAAGCAGCCGCATCACATCGGACAACCAACGGCACCTGGCAAGCGCACCTGTTGCTTGCCGGCGCACTGCTTGCTCAAACGCCGGCCGTCCTGGCCAACGACTTTCCCACCCTCGCCAGAATTGAGTATGTCGAGGAATGCCAACGCGCCCACCCGGGCCCACCCTTCGAGATGCGAAGCAAGTGCTCCTGCGCCCTCGACCATATCGCTGGCCAAGTCCGCTACGATGAGTTCGATACCCTCAAGACGGCCAGCGATGCCATGAGCATAGGCGGTGAGCGCGGCGGCGCCTTGCGCGACAACCCCAGCATTCGCCCCTGGATCGCCAAACTCAAAGAACTGCAGTCGCAGGCGGCCAAAGCCTGCTTTCTTGAGCCCCTGAAGTGAGCGCAAACGCGGGCCAGGGCTCTCAGGCGCCCCGGTCCACGTCCAGATCAATGCGCAGCTTGTGCAGTTTGCGGTAGAGGGTGTTGCGGCTGACCCCCAAGCTTTGGGCAACACGGCTCATCTTCCAATGGTGCTCTTCGATGAACTTGAGCAGCGCCTGCCGTTCATTGCGCTGCAAGGGATTGAGGCGCTCCAGCGGGTCCGGTGCTTGCTCGCTGCCCTGAGCCGCAGGCCCGGCCCGGCCTGAATAATCCATCACCCCCATGGGTTGCCCCGCATCAAATGCGCCCGGCAGCCCACCATTGGGCATGCGGTCCACAGCCACGGGCACATCCCTGAGTCCCAGGCGGTCCGACAGGTGCAGCAAATGCTCGTGGGAGATCAAAGCACCATCGGCCAGAGCCGCTGCGGTACGCAGCACATGGCGCAGTTCACGCAGATTGCCGGGCCAGGGATAACGCATCAGCTCTTCTTCTGCTGCCGCCGACAGCCGCGCCGCGGAGCCGCCCTCGGACTGCAGAATGCTGAACATCAACTCCCGCCTATCCTGGCGCTCGCGCAGGGGCGGTAGCCGCAGTTCGATGCCGAGCAGGCGGTAATACAAATCCTCGCGAAATCGATGCTGACGCACCAATTGCGGCAGCGACTGGTGGCTGGCGCTGATGAGTTGAAAGTCCACCGTGAAGCTCTCGTCTGTTCCCAGCGGGCTGACCTGCCGTTCATCAAGCACACGCAGCAAACGCGCCTGCAGATCGAGTGGCATGTCGGCGATTTCATCGAGAAACAACGTGCCCTTGTTGGCCTGCAGGATCTTGCCCTGACGCCCGCCGCGCTTGGCACCGGTGAATGCGCCCGCACGGTAGCCAAACAACTCCGCCTCGATCAGCGTGGCCGGCAAACTCGCGCAATTGATCGCCACGAACGGCCCCTGGGCATAGGGGCTGCGCTGATGCACCGTCTTGGCAAAAACCTCTTTGCCCGAACCGGTTTCGCCGCTGAGCAGCACCGGCGTCTGGTGCGCGATCACCCGGCAGGCCGTTGACAAGGCGTTGATCAGCCTCGCGTCCTTGAAACACACCGGCTCCATGCCGGGGGTGGGCGGCGCATCGGCTTCGGATTTGTCAGGCGCGGGCTCCGCTGACGCATGACCCTTGGCCGGCCCAAGCGCCGAGTTGCCCGCCCTCTGACCGAGCTCGGCCAGAGGCCGCTGGGCCACCGCATAAAACCGCGAATCGGCCTGCGCCCCGTAGGTCAGCACTGGATGAAAGCTGGCCTCAAAGCTGCGCTGCAGCATGTCGTCCAGGGTGGTCTGAAACAGGTCTTCCAAATAGTGCTGGCGCAGCTCGTCCACACTGCGAAAACCCAGATGCTGCAAGGCGCTGCGGTTGGCCGCCAAGATGCGGCCGGTGTGGCTGACGGCCAGCCGCCCCTCCAGGTGGCTGAAGACGCACTCGGTGCGGGTGTGAAAGCGCACAGGATAGGCGTCCTTGAAGCGCAGTTCGATCAGCCGGCCCTCAATTCGCCGAACCGTGCTGTCGAGCAAGGTCAGCAGCGTGGGCTGAATCAGCGCCGAGCTGCTGGTCACGTCGAGCGCGCCCACCATGGTGCCGTGAGGGTCGAACACTGGTACGGCCGAGCAGGTAAAGCGGGCCAGACGCCGAAAGAAATGCTCCTCGCGGTGAACCAGGATCGGACTGAGTGAGGCCAGGCAGGTGCCCATGCCATTGGTGCCAGCAGCGCGCTCGCTCCAGCTGCCGCCTGCGCGCAAACCCAGCGGCCTGCCCTGGGCGGCGAACTCCGGCGAAGACACCATGTGGACGATCACCCCCTCGGCGTCGGTGAGCACCACTGCGCAATGCTCGTCGCCCAACTGCTGAAACAGCGCGTCCATTTCATGCTGCGCACAGGCAATCACATCGGCTTGGCGCTGAATACGCATCTGCAGCTCCTGCTGACCAACGCAAGGCGCCTCATCGAGCTCGGACGGATTGAGGTGATATTCATCGGAGCAGCGTTGCCAGGACTGCGACACCACCTCGCGGTAGGGCGAACGCAACTGGCCCAATTCCTGAGCCTGCCACTGGCCGACACTGACAAGGGAGGAGCTCTTGTTCATTTCCGACTTCCAGGTCTGTGCAAGACGGGCGCCCGCAAACTGCGCCAAAAGAGCCTTTAAGTATTACATAGACTGAGGACCGAAGATACCCGTATCGGCCGGTAGACCGTATCCGGCCCAGTGCAGCCGCCCCGCGCAGCTCAGCCCGACACATCAGGATGAGCGCAAGGGCCGAGGGGGGATTGAGCTGAGCCAAGAGCGCTCACATGCGCAGCTCAGAAATGAAAAACGCGCCCGAAGGCGCGTTTTTGCTTGCTATGTGGCGGAGTGGACGGGGCTCGAACCCGCGACCCCCGGCGTGACAGGCCGGTATTCTAACCAACTGAACTACCACTCCTGGTAGCTTGAAGCTTTTGCTCTGAAGAACCAGCTTGACGCTGACAACAAAGCCAAGTGCAACAAAACTTGGCGACCCTACGGGGATTCGAACCCCGGTACTCACCGTGAAAGGGTGATGTCCTAGGCCTCTAGACGATAGGGTCAAAACCTGGACTTCTCGATAATGGTGGAGGTAAACGGGATCGAACCGATGACCTCTTGCATGCCATGCAAGCGCTCTCCCAGCTGAG
>JBAXEN010000054.1:0-16688 GCA_037140415.1 Betaproteobacteria bacterium
ACCCGGGCGCAGATGGCCGAGCATGTGCTGGCCCATGGTGGCGCCTGAGGCCTTGCGGCACCACCACGCAGGAGGCCCGCTTCCATGACCCGCCTTGTCTTTTTGCATGGCCTGGAGCCGGCCCTGGCCGAGCTGATTGCTGCCACCGCGCCGCCGGGTATTGATACGGTGCTGGTGCACCGCGACGAGCCCGAGGCCGAGCAGGCCCGGCAGGTGGCGCAGGCCGACTTTGTCATGCTCTACCGCGCGCCCTTGCTCGCGAGCGTGATGCGCGGCGCACGGCGGCTGCGCATGGTGCAGCTGCTGGCTTCGGGCTATGACGGCATCGCGCTGGATCTGCTGCACGAGCTGGGTGTGGCCTGCGCGCGCAATGGCGGGGCCAATGCGCGGGCGGTGGCCGACCAAACCGTGCTGATGATTCTGGCGCTGTATCGCCGCCTGTTTGAAACCGACCGCGAGGTGCGCGCCGGCCGCTGGCAGGCGGGCATCACCGGCCTGAACACCTTCGAGATGGCCGGCAAGGTGATGGGCATCGTCGGCCTGGGCGACATCGGCCGGCAGGTGGCGCGGCGCCTGCAGGCCTTCGATGCGCAGGTGATCTATTGCAACCGCAACCGCCTTGCGCCAGCGCTCGAGCAGGAGTTGGGCGTGCGTTATGCGCCGCTCGATGAACTGCTGGCCACTGCCGATGTCATCAGTTTGCATGCGCCGGGCTCGGCCGACAGCGCGCACCTGATCGATGCCGCCGCGCTGGCGCGCATGAAGCGGGGCGCCCTGCTCATCAACACCGGCCGCGGCGCGCTGATCGACGAGGCGGCGCTGCTGCAGGCACTGACCAGCGGAAAGCTCGGCGGTGCCGGCCTGGATGTGTTTGAGCAAGAGCCGGTGGCGCCAAGCAACCCCTTGCTCGCGCTGCCCAACGTGGTGCTCTCTCCGCACACCGCCGGCACCACCGCCGACACCTGGGCTCGGCGCGGCCACTTTGCCTACAACAACATTGAGCGGGTCTTGGCCGGTCAGCCGCCGGTGGCGCTGGTCGGGCAGATCAAGGCGGTCAGGCCGGCGCAGACTTAAGAGCGGGGCCCGTCCTGCTGCAACTCGGCCAACACCTCGGCGGTGTGCTGGCCCAGAGTCGGTGGTGGGCGTCGCATCAGCGGCCGCTCACCCTGCGCCGCCAACATGGAGCGCGGCAGCCGCACGCTGCCGGCCACCGGGTGATGGGTTTGTTCGAGCAGGCCGTGAAATTCGGTCTGGGCCGACGACAGCACTTCTTCATAGTCCAAGATGGGGCCGCAGATGATGTCTGCCCGCATCATGGCGTCAAGCCAGTGCGCTCGGGTGTGGTGCACCAGCCGGGCCTCCAGCTCGGCGATCAGCGCGCCGCGGTGGCGCACCCGATCGGCGTTGTCGGTAAAGCGGCTGTCGCCCAGCAACTCGGGCGCTGAGATCACCTCGCACAGCGCCTGCCAGCGCTCGGGATGGTAGGCCGCCACCATGATCCAGCCGTCGGCGCAGCGCAGGGCCTCATTCGGCGCGGCATAGGGCGCTGCGCTGCCGCAGGGCCCAGGCGATGTTCGGGTGGCCAAGTAGGAGGTCATGGCCATCTGTTGCATGGCCAGCGAGGCGCCGTACATGTTCACGTCCAGCGTCTGGCCCTGGCCGCTGCGCCCGCGCTCCTGCAGCGCCGCCAGGATGCAGATGGTGGCTTGGTAGCCGGTGGCCATGTCGATCACCGGCGTCTGCACCTTGCAAGGGCCGGAGTCGGGCGTGCCGGTCACGCTCATCAGGCCGGTGACGGCCTGCAAGATGCCGTCGACGCCAGGCAGATCGCGGTTCGGACCCTCCTGGCCGTAGGCCGAGATCGCGCAATACACCAGCCGCGGATTGATCGCATGCAGGGCCGGCGCGTCCAGGCCGAATCGCTGCATCACCCCGGGGCGAAAGCTGTGCACCAGCACATCGGCGCGCACGGCCAGCGCCAGCGCATGGGCGCGGCCCTCGGCCTGCTTGAGGTCAAGCACCACGCTGCGCTTGTTGCGGTTGAGCGCGATGAAGGTGATGCTCTCGGTCGGCGACAGCGCCTCGATCTTGCGGCTGAGGTCGCCGTCGGGCGATTCGATTTTGATGACCTCGGCGCCCAAGTCGCCCAGCATCATGGCGCAAGAGGGGCCGGCGGCGACCTGGGTGAAGTCCAGCACGCGCAGGCCGGCAAGGCTTTGGGCCAGCATGGGGGATAGGCCTTCAGCGCGCCAACTGCCCGGACTGGTAGTCGCTCACCGCCTGATAGATCTCCTGCTTGGTGTTCATCACAAAGGGGCCGTACTGCACGATCGGCTCTTTGAGTGGGCGGCCGGCCAGCAGCAGCAGGCGGCTGTCTTGCTCGGCTTGCAGGCGCACGCCGTCACAGCCGGCCTCGTTGGCCAGAATGGCCATCTTCTGGCTTGGCACCGTCTGGCCGCTCAATTGCACCTGGCCGCGGTAGACATAAATGAAGGCGTTGTGCGAGTCCGGCAGGCTGTGCTCGAACGGTGCGCCGGCCGGCAAGTGGATGTCCAGGTACAGCGGCTCGGTGCCTTCGCGCTGCACCGCGCCGGCGGTCTCATGGCTCAGGCCAGCGATCACCGTCACATCGGCGCCCTGGGCGGTGCGGTAGCGCGGCAGCTCGGGCGCCTTGAAGTCGCGGTACCAGGGCGCCTGCATCTTGCGGGTGGACGGCAGATTGAGCCAGAGCTGAAAGCCCTCCATCAGGCCCTCTTCCTGTTCGGGCAGCTCGGAGTGGATCACGCCTCGGCCGGCGGTCATCCACTGCACGCCGCCGTTTTCCAGCAGGCCTTCATTGCCAGCGCTGTCGCGGTGGCGCATGCGCCCGGCGATCATGTAGGTGACGGTCTCGAAGCCGCGGTGGGGATGGTCAGGAAAGCCGGCGATGTAATCGTCGGCCTGGTCGCTGCCAAAGGCGTCGAGCATCAGGAAGGGGTCGAGTCGCTGCTGCAGATCGTTGGTGAGCACACGGGTGAGCTTGACGCCGGCGCCGTCGGAGGTACGCTGGCCGGTGATCAGGCGCTCGATGCGGCGCGGCCTGGACAGGGTGTTGATATCAGTCATGGCGCCATTGTGCCGTGGCCCAGGTCTGTGTTCACCCGGCTTGGACCCAGCTGTGGGAGCTGCGCCCTCGCAGCGATGCGGCCCTCGATCGGGCGCAGCGCTCAATCAGCCCCCGACCGCCTCGCCCACGCACTTTTTCACGTTGCTGTTCTTGGCGGCACCGGCCAGCTTCTTTTCGGAAGCGGCAGCCTCGCATTTGGCCTGCGCGTCGGCTTCGCATTTCTTCATGAAAGAGTTCTTGGCCGCGCCGGCGAGCTTCTTCTCGGTCGCCGCTGCGCTACAGGTCGGCTCGGCAGCGTGGGCGTGGACGGACAGCAGGGCGGCGGCAATCAGGGCAAGGGAGAGGCGCATGGCTGGTTCACAAAGTAGTGACAAAGAGGCCGCAGCCTACCATGGCTGCGAAGCTCTTGCGCCAGTTGCGACTTCCCTCAAGGGCGATCAGGCCTGTCGGTCCAGATCGACGGTGGCGGCCAGCGGCACGCCCTCGGGCGGCAGGTAATCGGCCACCAACAATGCCCGCTGCCCGGAGTCGGCCAAGGCCCTGAAATGGGCCAGCAAAAAGCTGATCGAGGGGGCGTCCAGGGCGGTGAAGGGCTGGTCCAGCAGAGCCAGAGGCGCATGGCGCGCCAGCGTGGCGGCAATGAAGACCTTGCGCCGGCTGCCGGTCGACAGTTGGTAGAGCGGCTTTGTCAGGTGGGGCTCGAGCGCCAGGCCGGCGCTCAGCTCGGGCAGCCGGCTGTGTGCAGCTGCCGGCACCAACTGGGTCAGGATGTCCTGCACCACCGCCTGGTCAAAAGCCGGATCACCCGCCTCATGCCAGGCCACCCACTGGGTCAGCTCGTCGGCTTGCAAGGGCCGCTCGGTGGCGATGCTGCCGGTCTGCGGGCTCAGCCGGCCGGCCAGCAGGCGCAGCAGGGTGGTCTTGCCGCGCCCTTCGTCGCCGCCCAGCCAGCTCACCCCGGCGGGCAGGGTAAAACTCAGCCCGTCAAACAGCGGCTGATCGGCCTGCGGGAAGGCAAAACGCAGGCCCTGAACGTGGAGCAGGGGAAGGCTCATGGGAGACAAATTGAGGGGCGCAAAAAAATCCGCCCGCGGCGGATTTTTGGGGCAATGACGGCTGCAAGAGCCGCCGCGTATCAGGCCATCGCCACCGCGATGAAGGCCAACAGGAAAATCAAGACCCCACCGACCACGGGCAGCACGATGGGAATCAGCGGCAAGATGGCCTTCAGGGCGTCTTCCTGGTGGCCTTGATCGGCTGCGTGCGATGCGTGTTCTGTATGGCTCATGTTGGGGCTCCGGCTTCAGTAGAGTCGAGATTTTAGCGTTTCGCCGAGCCTCGCCTGGCCACCGGACCGAAAATCGGTATCTGACCCCAATTAATGGGGGCCTGGCGGCGATGCTGGCCTCAGTGCAAACCTGTCATAACACTCCGGCCACGTTCAGCGGCCCCCTGGCATAAACTCTTTGGCCGACCCCATGCCTTACCCCGGCCTGGCCTTTCATCGGGCCCCTCCACAAGATGGGCTGAAACTTTTCAGGAGACAAATCCATGAATGCCCCTGTGCCCGAGCACATCCTGCGCGCGCTCGATACGGTGACCCTCGACGACAAGTACGCCCTCGACCGAGGGCTTGCTTTTATGAGCGGCGTGCAGGCCCTGGTGCGCCTGCCCATGATGCAGCGCCAACGCGATCAACAACAAGGCAAAAACACCGCCGGCTTCATCAGCGGCTATCGGGGCTCGCCTCTGGGGGGGTATGACCAGGCCCTGTGGAAGGCCAAGGCCCACTTGCAGGCCCAGCACATCCACTTCCAGCCCGGCGTCAATGAGGAGCTGGCTGCCACCGCGCTGTGGGGCACGCAGCAGTTGGGCTTTGCGCCGCCGGGCTCCAATAAATTCGACGGCGTGTTTGGCATCTGGTACGGCAAGGGCCCCGGGGTCGACCGCTGCTCCGATGTGTTCAAGCACGCCAATATGGCGGGCACCACCCCCTGGGGCGGCGTGCTGGCGGTGGCTGGCGATGACCATGTGGCCAAAAGCTCGACCGCCGCCCACCAGAGCGACCACATCTTCAAGGCCTGCGGCCTGCCGGTTTTTTTCCCGGCCAGCGTGCAGGAGATCCTCGACTTCGGCCTGCATGCCATCGCCCTGAGCCGCTTCGCCGGCGTGTGGGCCGGCATGAAGACCATTCAGGAGATTGTTGAGTCCTCGGCCAGCGTGCAGCTTGACGCCGACCGGGTGCAGATCGTGCTGCCCGATTTCGCCATGCCGCCCGGCGGCGTGCATATCCGCTGGCCCGACTCGGCGCTGGAGCAGGAGGCTCGGCTTTTTGACCACAAGTGGTACGCCGCACTGGCCTATATCCGGGCCAACCGGCTTAACCGCAATGTGATCGAAGGCACCCATGGCGGTCGGGACGACCGCTTTGGCATCATGGCCAGTGGCAAGGCCTACAACGACACCCGGCAGGCCCTGGTCGACCTGGGCCTGGACGACGACACCTGCCGCCGCTTGGGCCTGCGGGTCCACAAGGTGGGCGTGGTCTGGCCCCTGGAGGCACAAGCCACCCGCGAATTTGCCACCGGCCTGCGCGAGATCCTGGTGGTCGAGGAAAAGCGCCAGGTCATTGAATACCAGCTCAAGGAAGAGCTTTACAACTGGCGGGCCGATGTGCGCCCCGACGTGCTGGGCAAGTTCGACGAGGCTGGCGGCGGTGAATGGTCGGTGCCCAACCCCAGCGCCCACACCCTGCTGCGCGCCAACGCCGACCTGAACCCGGCCATCGTCGCGCGGGCGATCGCCCGCCGCCTGAAAAAAATCGGCCTCGATGCCGACACCAGCGCCCGCGTCGACGCGCACCTGGCCCTGCTCGACGCCAAGGAGCGCTCGATGCAGACGCTCAACCTGGGCAGCGCCGCCGAGCGCACGCCCTGGTTCTGTTCGGGTTGTCCGCACAACACCTCGACCCGGGTGCCCGAGGGCTCGCGCGCCATGGCCGGCATCGGCTGCCATTTCATGGTGCTGTGGATGGACCGCGCCACCGCCGGCTTTACCCAGATGGGCGGCGAGGGTGTGCCCTGGGTGGGTCAGGCGCCCTTCGTCAACGAGCAGCATGTGTTTGCCAACATCGGCGACGGCACCTACTTTCACAGCGGCCTGCTGGCGATTCGCCAATCGATTGCTGCGGGCGTGAACATCACCTACAAGATTCTTTACAACGATGCGGTGGCCATGACCGGCGGTCAGCCGGTGGGCGAGCGGCCCGAAGGCCATAGCGTGCCGCAGATCGTGCAGTCGGTGCTGGCCGAAGGGGCCAGACAGGTGGTGGTGGTCACCGACGAGCCGCAGAAATACCAGGGCGTGAATCTGGCGCCCGGTGTGGCGGTCGAGCACCGCGACGAGCTCGACCGCATCCAGCGCCAATTGCGCGAGGTCAGCGGCTGCAGCATCATCGTGTACGACCAAACCTGCGCCACCGAAAAACGCCGCCGCCGCAAGCGCGGCAGCATGGTCGACCCCGAGCGGCGCGTCATCATCAATGAGCTGGTCTGCGAGGGCTGCGGCGACTGCAGCGTGCAGTCCAACTGCCTGTCGGTCGAGCCGCTAGAAACCGAGTTTGGCCGCAAGCGCCAGATCAACCAGAGCAGCTGCAACAAAGACATGAGCTGCCTCAAGGGCTTTTGCCCCAGCTTTGTGACCGTCGAAGGCGGCCAGCTGCGCCGCAAGAAGGGCGAACAAGGTTTGCCCAACCCCTTTGACGACGCGCGCTTGGGCGTGCTGCCCGAGCCGCAGCGCTTGATCTTGGAAGGCCGTGCCGACCCGGTCTGGGGCTTGGTGGTGGCTGGCGTCGGCGGCACCGGCGTCATCACCATCGGTCAGCTGCTGGGCATGGCCGCGCACTTGGAGGGCAAGGGCGTGATCACCCAGGACGCGGCCGGTCTGGCGCAAAAAGGCGGCAGTACCTGGAGCCATGTGCTCATCGCGCAAAACACCCAGGACCTGCACACCACCCGGGTGGCCACCGCCGCCGCCGATCTGGTGCTGGCCTGTGACCCCATCGTCGGCGCCCACAAGGAAACGCTGCTGCGCTTGCGCGCCGGTCGCAGCAAGGTGGCGCTCAACGGCCATACCGCCCCGACCGCCGGCTTCGTCAAGGACGGCGGCTGGAGCAGCCCGGGCGGCGCCTGCCAGGCGCAGATTGCCGAGGCGGTGGGCGAGTCCGCGGTCGCAGCGTTTGATGTCGATACCGCCGCCCTCAAGCTGATGGGCGACAGCCTGTATGCCAACCCGATGCTGCTGGGCTTTGCCTGGCAAAAAGGCTGGATTCCGTTGGAGCTGGCCTCGCTGATGCGCGCCATCGAGCTCAATGCGGTGGCGGTCGACCAGAACAAGGCCGCCTTCACCTGGGGCCGCCGCGCCGCTCACGATGCGGCCTCTGTGCAGCGCCAATACGCGCAAGGGCAAGTCATCAGCCTGCCGCCGCGCCGCCAGGGCCTGGACGAGTTGGTGCAGCGGCGCGTGGAGTTCCTGACCGCCTACCAAGACAGCGCCTATGCCCAGCGTTACAGCGCCATGGTCGAGCGGGTGCGCCAGGCCGAGCTGGCTGCCGGCGGGCGCAGCGAGCTGGCCGAGACGGTGGCGCGCAATCTGTTCAAGCTCATGGCCTACAAAGACGAATACGAGGTGGCCCGCCTGCACACCGACGCCGCCTTTGGGCAGAAGATCGAGAGCTTGTTCGAGGGCGACTACAAAGTGATTCACCACCTGGCACCGCCGCTGCTCTCACGCCGCAACGCGCAGGGACAGCTGGTCAAGGCCCGCTTCGGCCCCTGGGTGCGAACCGCCTTTGCGGTGCTGGCGCGGCTCAAGGGCCTGCGCGGCAGCGCCTTCGATGTGTTCGGCTACACCGAAGAGCGCCGCAGCGAGCGCGCCCTGATCGGCCAATACCTCGACAGCCTGGAAGAAATCATGGTGGGCCTGAACGCCGCCAGTTTGCCGGCGGCCATCGCCCTTGCGCGCATCGCCGAGCAGATCAAGGGCTTCGGCCATGTGAAGGCGCGCCATCTAGACGCGGCGCAGGTGCAATGGCAGGAGCGGCTGCAAGCCTTCCGCGCCGCCGCCCGCGCACCCAGCCAGCAGGCCGCTTGAGCGCAGCGCCCTCGGCCAAGACCATCGGGCCGGGGGCGGCCCCCCACCGGTTTGCCACAGGGCATAGCAACGGTGTGGGAGCTGCGCCCTCGCAGCGATGGGGCGCTGGGTCGAGCAACGCGCCCGATCGCAGGCTGGCTGGCCTGGATCAGCTCTGCGGGGGCGTACTTTCGCGTTGCCGCGGCAGTCGCAGCTGCACACACTCGAGTTCGGTGCTGGCGCTCAGGGCCGAGGTTTCGCCGCGGCCCAGTTGAACCGTGGTGTGCTTGCCGACGGCTTGCCCCGCCGCTTGTCCGGTGCCGGAGAGGACGAAGTAAAAACTGTGGGCTTCAAGCGGGAGCTCGGAGCCGGCCTGTAGCTTGAAAAAAGCGATCTTGGTTTCAAGCTCGCTGAAGACGCCCATCAGCTTGCTAAAGACGCCTGGCTGACCCGGCACGGACACCCAATCGAAGTGGCCCGAGTTCATGAACACCGGACGCTCATAACGCTCTTTGGGATACACCAGCGGGCGGCCGTGGATGTGCTCCCAGATCGCCTCATAGGCATCTTGGTTGACCTTGGTGCCGTCTTCTTTGTAGCGGGTAAAAACGCCTTTTTCAAACGAGCCTTGTTGCTTGAGCTCGCCGGCTGCGCGATCTTCCTCGGACTCGGCGGTGTACCCCGATCCGCTGGCCCCGCCAAATTGCAGCAAGAGGTTCCAGGTGACGCCGCTTGAAGTTTGCGGGCCGTAGCGGGTGCCTTCTGGAAAGTAACCCACCGACCCCGGCGCGAAGCAGCCGTCCTTGTCGTAGTCGAACTGGCCCTCGAGCTGGACCCGAATCTGGTCGAAATTGTGGCGATGGCGGGGCGAGAAAAAGTCGCCCTCGATGTTCACCAGCTTGAGGGAGTAGTTTTCCGCGCCCGGCTCACCCTCCAAGATCCGGCAGGCCCGAATGACGCCGTCGCGGATCTGGTTGTTGGAGGCAGTGAGGGTGCGGCTTTCAATCGGTACGACTTGCATCAATCATCTCCATCATGGCGCTGGCTCAAAAGAGTCGCCGGGCACGGCCTGCGTCGGCCGTGGCCCGTCGCGGCGGCTGGGTTTGCAGACTGTCTTGGGGAGTCGGCATGGTAGCTCAAAGGCCAATGGGTGGCAGGTGCTGCGCCACGCCCGGAAGGTACGGTCCTTGCCGGTAGGTGAGCCTGTGCGCCGCCTAGAATGGCCGCTCGCCAACCGAGAGGCACAAGCATGCGCGCACTTCCCTTCATCTACGCAGCCCTGTGTGCAGGGCTGGGCCTGGTCGGCGCCGCAGCGGCGCAGACCGACGCCTTTCCCAGCAAGCCGATTCGCTTTGTCTCCTCCTCGGCCCCGGGTGGCCTGACCGATGTGGTGGGTCGTATCTTGGGCGATCGCATGGCGGCCAGCCCAGACCTGCGGGGCCAATCCGTGTTGATGGACAACCGCCCTGGCGCAGGGGGCGTGATCGCCGCCATGGCCGTGGTCACCGCAGCGCCTGACGGGCACAGCCTGCTGGTGGCTGACTTGTCCAACTCGGCCATCGCGCCCCTGCTGATGGAAAAATCGCCCTACGACACCCTGCGCGACCTCGCGCCGGTCTCTCTGGTCGGGACGACCCGCTTTTACCTGGCCATCAACAGTGCGCTTGGCGTGAACACCTGGAAGGAATTCGTCGATCTGGTGAAGGCCAATCCGGATAAATTTGCCTACGGCTCCTCCGGCTCGGGCACGATTCATCACCTGGCCACTGAAATGATGAAAACGCGCGCGGGTCTGAAGATCACGCATGTGCCCTACAAAAGCAGCGCCCAATCGACGCCCGCTTTCTTGGCCGGTGACATCCAGGTTCTTTTTTCGGCCTATCAAGCTGTAGCGCCTCATATCGCGACGGGTCGGGTCAAGCTCTTGGCGGTGGCCAGCCCTGATCGCTCGCCCCAGGCGCCGGGGGTGCCGACCTTTGCTGAGCTGGGCGTCAAGGACATGATCTTTGTGCCCTCGGTGCATGTTTTGGCGCCCGCCAACACGCCCAAGCCGGTGATCAACAAGCTCTCGGCCGAGATCAAAAAAGCACTGCAGTCCCCAGAGATCCTCAAGCGCTTTGAGACCCTGGGTGTCGATCCCCTTGGAACCACGCCCGAGCAGCACCTGGCCCAGCTCACGACCGACCAGGCGATCTTCCGGGCCGCGGTCAAGCTCTCTGGGGCCAAAGTCGACTGAATCAGAGCCGCGTGGCGCGGGCCTTGCACGGCAATAGCCGGTACAGCTCGGCATGGCCCGGCATGGCCCGGTCCGGGCAGTGGCTCACGGCCGTGACTTCGTCCCAACAGAGCCGCAGGCTCAGCGGCTATTGCGCTCTTGCAGCGCCTGCTCGCGCAACTGGGTTTGAAACTGGCGGGCCCGGGTGTCGATGATCGACGCTTCGATGTGTAAATTGGCGCCGGCCATGCCGGTGTTGCTTTGCCTGAGCAGGTCCTGCGCCGCCTTGAGTCGGTCTACTGCGCCCTGAAAATCAAACTGAGCCGCCCGCCCCTCGGCGTCGGCCCGCACCGCCTGCAGCACCAGGCCTTGCTGCTGCAGCGATTGCGCGAGCAAGCCCCAGGCCGTGCTGTCGTGGGCTTGCAGGCTGACCCAGCTTCGCAGGCGATCGCTCACCTCGTCCGCGCGGCCGGCCTGCATCAGCACCCGGCTCTGTGTGAACAGCTCGGCGCGAGAAGGTGTGGCACTCCAGCTCACCAAGGCAGCCCCCCGCAGGGCATCGCCGAGCATGGTTTCCACCTCAATGGCCAGCAGTTTGGCCGCCTGCCCGATCTGTGGACCGCCAGCGGCCAGGCTCATCACCCGGGCCACCAGTTGCCTGGCTTCGGCGGCCTCACGCAGGCGCGCGGCGGCCAGCGCGCCGGCATAGAGCGCCGACAAGCTCTGCTCCCGGCTCGCGTTGGCTGCAAGCTGGCGTGCCTGCTGCAGCTGCGCCAGCAGCGCGTCAGGCCCGGTCTCGCTGAGTATGCGGGCGCGGCCGGCCATCATGGCGTGCCAAGCCGCACTCGGCAGGCTCAGTGAACGTGCTGCCGAGGCGCTTTGGCCGGACACGCCCTGGCTGCGGGTGCGTGCCTCGGCAATGCGTTCGGTGGTCAGCGGGTGCGAGCGCAAGTAGGGGAAGGAGCCGTTGTCATTGAAGCGGTTGGCCTGCTGCAACTTTTCAAACATGGCGCTCGCGCCCTCGGCGCCAAAACCAGCTTCGGTCATCACGCCAAAGCCCACCCGGTCGGCCTCGCGTTCCATATCGCGCGAGAAATTGAGCTGGCCCTGCATCGCCACCGCCTGCCCGCCCACCAAAGCCGCATTGGCCGCATTGGTGCTGCGGCCAGCGGCCAGCACGCCCAAAATCAAGGCGGCCACCAGCCAGGGCGCCTGGTTTTGTTGCTGGGTGAACATGCGGGCAATATGGCGCTGCGTCACATGGCTGAGCTCATGGCCCATCACCGCAGCCAACTCATCAGACGAGCTCACGGTCGCGATCAGGCCGGTGTGCACACCCAGGTAACCGCCGGGCAGCGCAAACGCATTGACACTGCGGTCGCGCACCAAAAACAGCTCCCAAGCAAAGCGCTCCTGCAAATCGGCGCTGAGGTCGCCGCGCAGGCGCGCCGCCTTCACCAGTGGTTGCCAGACCGCCTGCAGGTAGTCGCCGAGCACCGCGTCGTCCAGCCAGTCCGGGTCACGGTAGATGCTGCGGGCAATCCGGTCGCCCAGGCGCCGCTCACTGGCGATAGACAAATCCACCCCGTCGCCCAGCGCCGGCAGGGCCTGCGCCGCCCCGCCCGTCTGAGCCGGCGCCAGCGAGCTGTGCAGGGCCACCAGCAAGGCAGCCAGGCCGGCACGCCAGCGGAGTTTGGAGGTAGGACGAGGGGGGGTCACGTCAGCGTTCGGGGTGCGGCGGGCATGCTCTTATGATCGCAGGTCTTTGTAAAGGAATCGTTGCGATGAGTTCCTCTAGCGGCCTCACCCATTTTGACGCACAAGGCCAAGCCCATATGGTCGATGTCGCGGCCAAAGCCGCCACCCACCGGGTGGCGGTGGCTGCCGGCCGCATCCACATGCAGCCGGCCACTCTGGCGGTGATTGAGCAGGGCACCGCCCGAAAGGGCGATGTGCTGGGCGTGGCCCGCATTGCCGGCATCATGGCCGCCAAGAAGACCAGCGAGCTCATCCCGCTGTGCCATCCCCTGGCCCTGACCCGGGTCGCGCTGGAGTTCAGCGTCGATGCCGCGGGCAGCAGCATAGGCTGCACCGCCACCGTCGAGACGGTCGGCCCCACCGGGGTAGAAATGGAAGCCCTGACCGCGGTACAAGTCGCACTTCTGACGATCTACGACATGTGCAAAGCCATCGACCGCGGCATGGTCATGAGCGATGTCAAGGTGCTGGAAAAGCGCGGCGGCAAGAGTGGGAGTTGGGTGGCGGGGGAGTGACTGCTCAGACCCAGAAAACCCAAGCGTTGGGACGACACAGGCCCGCATGAGTTTTCCCCGTCCGTAAGTGGGCCATGGCGTGAACGGGGGCGGTTCCAGCGCCCGCTGTTTGGGCCCGATCAGTTAAAAAACTTGCCCACGCTCAATGCCGTGCGGTAGACGCCCCAGGCCAATGGGATAGCCACTGCCGCCCAAGCCAACCAAACCATGGGCGATTTGCTGTGAGGGGATGCCTCACCCTGGGCACCCACCTCCGTGGCGGCAACCCGCTCTTGCGCAAGCTTCTTTTCTTGGGCCAATTCTTCGTCCGTCATGAAGTACTTGTCCGCCACGGGTTTGACCAGCAGGTTACAGATCAAGCCAATGGCCAGCATGCCCACCAAGATGTACATGGTTTGGTTGTAAACCTGCTCGCGAGGAATGCCCAAACCGAGTTGGTAGTCACGCATGTAGTTCACAACCACAGGCCCCAAGATACCGGCCGTCGCCCACGCGGTCAGCAAGCGACCATGAATCGCGCCCACCATTTGTGTACCGAACAGGTCGGCCAAGTAGGCGGGCACCGTTGCAAAGCCGCCGCCGTACATGCTCAAAATAATGCAGAAGGCTGAGACAAATAACAGCTTGCTACCCGCGCCTGCGCTTGCGGGAATGCTGGCATACAAGAGACCGCCCAACACAAAGAACACGATGTAAGTCGTCTTGCGACCCAGCTTGTCTGAAAAGCTGGCCCATACAAAACGACCACCGATGTTGAACAAACTCAACAAGGCTGTGAAGCCTGCGGCTACACCCGCAATGGCGGTCAGTTGGATTTTGTTGAGTTCGCCAAACTTTGCGTCGACCCCGATCAAGGCCCCACCGAATACTTCTTGAAGCATGGGGCTGGCCATGCCAATCACACCGATGCCGGCAGAGACGTTCATACAAAGAACCATCCACACCAACCAGAACTGTGGAATCCCCCAGACCTTGCTGACATGGACATGGCGCTGGGTAATCATGGCGTTCGAACTCTGAGCAGCCGGGGGTGTCCAGTTTCTGGGTTTCCAGCCGGTAGCCGGTACCCGATACGACAAGGCGCCGCCCATCATGAAGATGAAATAGGCTGCAGCCATGACGATGAAGGTTTGAGTCACACCCACGTCCTTGTCGGTGGCAAAAAACTTCATCAATTCAGCAGCCAGGGGCGAGCCGATCATCGCGCCTCCCCCAAAGCCCATGATGGCCATGCCTGTGGCCATGCCGCGGCGGTCTGGGAACCATTTGATCAAGGTGCTCACTGGCGAGATATACCCGAGCCCCAGCCCGATCCCGCCGATCACCCCCGACCCCAGCAGCATCAGCCAGAACTGATGGGTATGCACGCCCAATGCGGAGATCAACATGCCGCCACACCAGCAAAAGGCACTGAGTACACCGGCCTTGCGTGGGCCTGCGCGTTCAAGCCAGCCGCCCCACAAGGCAGCGGAGGAGCCCAGCAGCACAAAGAACAGGGTGTACATCCAGCCCAAGGTGGAAATCTTCCAGTCGCAGCTGGTGATGAACAGCTCCTGGAAGAAGCCAATCTCAGACCCACACCGGATCGCTTCTTTGATGCCCAGCGCTTTGGACAGCGGCAGCCAGAACACCGAAAAGCCGTAGGCCATGCCGATGCACAGGTGTATCGCTAATGCGGCTGGAGGCACCAGCCAGCGGTCAAAATTTGCGGGTGCAATGATGCGTTGCTTCGACAAGAAGCTCCCGCGATCATTGGCCTGGGATTGATCTCCATGGATAGCTGATGTCATTTTTTTGTCTCATGGTGGGTGGTAGCTTGTAAGACTGACGTTCAAGCCAGACCAGTTTAATGAGTCGACCCTGAAAAATCGTCCATAAGCCGCATGGATCCACCATTCTTTACGGACGGCAGTACAAGCTATGCCTCGGGAACGTTTCTCAGCGTAATGATTCCCGAGGCATTTGTCCATCTCAGCGCTTGGCCGAGCGGCCAATACTTCACGCCTGCTGGGTGTGAGCATGGACCGCTATAGGGCGCATCGCGGCCTCGGCCCTAGCGCCCGCAGGCCAGCCTTATCCCGGCAGCACCTTGCCCGGATTGAACAGCCCCTGCGGATCGAGCGTGGCCTTGATGGCACGCATCAGATTCAATTCAACCGGGCTCTTGTACCGCTGCATCTCCTTGAGCAGCATGCGCCCTATGCCGTGTTCGGCGCTCCAGGTACCGCCGAGCTCGGCAACGATCGCATAGACCGCGTCGCGCAGGGTCTGCAGCAGGGCCTGCGGCTCGCTCAGACTCTGCCAATACTCCCACGCCATCACGATCACCAGGTGCATATTGCCGTCACCCAGGTGGCCGACCACCGGCACCCGCACCGGGGGGCAGATGGCGCGCACCGCGGCGTCGGCCCGCGCGATGAACGCGGGCACCTGGATCAAGGGCACAGCCACATCAAAGACCAGGCTCATGCCCGACTTCTTGTTGCCCTCCGACACCGAGCTGCGGATGCGCCAGAACTGCTCGCATTGGGCCTGGCTGCGGGCCAGCGCCGCGTCGGTGATCAGATCGCCCGCCTGTATCAGCACCTGCTCCAGCCGGGCCTGCAGTTGCGCGTCGTCGCTGCGGTCGCTCAGCTCGATCAGCAGATTCCAAGCAGCGGGCTGAGGCAGCGGATCGCGCAGGCCGGGGACATGGGTCAGCACATGTTCGAGCTGGGTGTGGTTGAGGATCTCAAAGGCATTGAGACTGGCGCCGCAGTGGTCTTGCGCCAGCGCCAGCAGAGCCAGCGCGTCATCCAGGCTGCGCGGCGCCACCCAGGCCATGGCCTGCGCTGTCGGACGGGGGTGCAGCTTGAGCGTGACAGCGGTGATCAGGCCCAGCGTGCCCTCGGCACCAATGAACAACTGCTTGAGGTCGTAGCCGGTGTTGTCTTTGCGCAGGGTGCGCAGCCCGTCCCACAGCGAGCCATCGGGCAGCAGCACTTCCAGGCCCAGCACGTTGTCGCGGGTATTGCCGTAGCGCAGCACCCCGGTGCCGCCGGCATTGGTGGCCACCGAGCCGCCGATCTGCGCCGAGCCCTCAGCACCAAAGCTCACCGCATACAGCCGGTCAACAGCGGCAGCTGCAGCCTGCACTTCGGCCACGGTACAGCCGGCGTCGACCTCGATGGAGTTGTTGAGCGCATCGACCCGGCGGATGCGCCGTAGCCGCGCGAGGTTGACGACCACCGGCGGCCTGGCTTGCTCGGCCGGGTAAGGCACTGAGCCGCCGCACATGCTGGTGTTGCCGCCCTGCGGCAGCAGCGGCGCGCCGTGCTGCGCGCACAGCCGCACGATGGCCGCAACTTGCTCGCGGTCGGCGGGCCTGAGCACGCACAAGGCATCGCCCCGAAACCGGCCGCGCCACTCAGTCACATAAGGCGTGGTCTTCTCGCCCTCCAAAAAATAGTCAGCGCCAACGATGGCGCGCAGGGCCTGGATCAGTGTGTGCGGGTCGGTGTTCATCGGCTTGCGTCGTCTGCTGTGAGGCTGGCTGTGCGTGTGCAAGCCGCGCTCTCGCGGGGATGTGCCGACTGTCCAGCCATCGGCCGGCCCTGGCCAGGGGGATTTCCCGGGGGCTGCGATATTGGGTGTGGGTGTGGGTGTGGGTGTGGGAGCCGCGCCCTCGCGGCGATGCGGCGCTGGATCGGAGGCTGCGATGTCAGGGTGCCGATAAGCAGGGCATGCGGGTGCGCACTGCGCCGCTCGTGTCCCCCGCCTCGGCTGGCGCCTCGGCTCCTCCTTCACCTCGCTTTGCAGCGCCCACCCGCACGCCCGGGGCTGGGCGAGCGCCATCCCCTTCAATCGGCCGCAGCGGCCTGGGGTCTGTGTGGCGAGCGGTCGGTGGCATGGGTGTGGGAGCCGCGCCCCCGCGGCGATGCGGCGCTGGATCGGAGGCTGCGATGTCAGGGTGCCGATAAGCAGG
>JBAXEN010000055.1:0-16484 GCA_037140415.1 Betaproteobacteria bacterium
TTGCCTGAGCGGATGTGCTGCATGGACGAGGGCAGGTTGTCGAACATCACATCCATGGTGCCCGAGATCAGGTCCAGCAGCGCCGGGCTGGAGCCGCGGTAGGGCACATGGACCATGAAGATGCCAGCCTGGCTTTTGAAGAGTTCGCCGGCCATGTGGATGGAGGTGCCGCTGCCGCTGGAGGCCATGTTCAGCTTGCCGGGTCGGGCCTTGGCATAGGTGATGAAGTCCTGCACCGAGTTGATGCCCAAGCTGCGTGCTTTGTCGGCATTCATCACCATCACATTGGGAACGGCAGCCACCAGCGTGATCGGCAGGAAGTCCTTGATGGGGTCGTAGGGGAGCTTGTCGTACAGGGCGCGGTTGATGCCGTGGGTGCCGACCGTGCCCATGAGCAAGGTGTAGCCGTCATTGGCCGACTTGGCCACGATCTCGGTGCCCACATTGCCGCCAGCGCCGCCTCGGTTTTCGATGATGAAAGGCTGGCCAAAGGCCTTGCCCAGCTCCGGCGCCACGGCGCGGGCCAGGATGTCGGTGGTGCCGCCGGGCGGGAAGGGCACGACGATGCGCACCGGCTTGCTCGGCCAGCTGCTTTGTGCCCAGGCGCCGGTCAGGGTGGCGGCCAGCAGGGTGACTGTTGCCAGTTGCAGGCCGAGGCGGCGGTTCAGGGCAAGGTGCAGGGCTTTCATGGGATCTCCTGGAAGGGCGGTGGCGCTACGGGCTTGTTTCTAAGCCATGCGGGCTGCAAGCGCCAGAGGGCAAATCACTAAGCGAGGGGACGGCTCACCTGCTGGCAGGGTGCACACGCGAAAAAAAGCGCCTGACCGGCAGGCGCTTTTTTCGTGCCGATAAGGATCAGTCGGCAAACTTGCCCGCGGCCTCGATCACCGGCTTGAGCTTGGCAATCTCGGCGGCCACAAAAGCCTTGTGGTTGGCCGGCTCGACCCGTTTGTCATTGACCACGATGGCACCCAGGCCCTCTTGCTTCTTGACAAATTCCGGGTCCTTCAGGGCCTTCTTGAGCGCGTCGTTAAGCTGAGCCAGAACGGCCGGCGGCGTGCCTTTGGGCGCGTACAGACCGTGCCAGATGGTCAGGTCAAAGCCGCGCATGCCCATTTCGCTGAGGGTGGGGTAGTCCTTGAGCAGCTTGTGATTGCTCAGCGGTCGTGCGGTGGTGACCGCAAAGGCCTTGACCCGCCCAGCCTCAATCTGACCGGTGGTGTTGGTGGTCTGGTCGCACATCACGTCGACCTGGCCACCGACCAGGGCGTTCATGGCCGGCGCGGTGCCGCCAAACGGAATGGTGACCATGGCATCGGCCGCCTGCAGGCGGGACTGCCACATCAGTCCGCACAGGTGTGAGGCTGAACCCAGGCCGGCGTGGGCAATATTGAGTTTGCCCGCATTGGCCCGGATGTAGTTTTCAAAGTCGCGGTAGGTATTGGCCGGCAGCTGGGGCTTGCCGATCAGCGTCATGGGCACTTCATTGATCAAGCCCAGGTATTCGAAGTCTTCCAGCGGCTTGTAGCCCAGCTTGCGGTAAAGCCCGACAGCGGCCGCTATGCCAATGTGGTGCACCAGCAGGGTGTGGCCGTCGGGCGCGGCCTTGGCTACCCGGGTCGGCGCGATGGTGCCGCCGGCGCCGGCGACGTTTTCCACCACAAAGTTGGCTGTGCCACCCATGGCCTTGCGCATGGCTTCCCCGAGGTCGCGCGCGACGCGGTCGGTGGGACCCCCTGCGGCAAAGGGCACGATCAGCGAAACGGGCTTGGTGCCTGGGTAGGTCTGCGCCTGCAGGCTCAAGGTCGCCGCGGCCAGCAGGGCCAGAGTGATGAGTTTTTTCATCGGGGTCTCCATGGAAGTGATCTTGATTCTAGAAGTTGGATCAGCGCGGTCGACGCAGACTTTCCCTTATCTGCGACCTTGCTCAGGGTCAATGGCTCACTTGTAGCTGCGGGCGTCTTCTATGACTTTGCCGTCGTTGGGCAGGCTGCCTGGTGCAACAAGCTCGACGGCGCCACGCAGCTTGGTGACCTCACGCACTGCTTCGCCGATGCGCTCATGCAGGCCGTCGGGCGTCTGCCGGACTTCGGCTTTGAGGGTCATCTGGTCATTGGCCATTTCGCCGCTGACCACCAGGCGGGCGCGCAGCACTTCCGGGAAGCGCTTAGCCACCTCGGCCACCTGGCTCGGGTGCACGAACATTCCCTTGATCTTGGTGGTCTGGTCGGCCCGGCCCATCCAGCCTTTGATGCGCTGGTTGCTGCGACCGCTCGGGCAAGTGCCGGCCAACACCGCCGACAGGTCGCCGGTGCCAAAACGAATCAGCGGGTAGTGCGGGTTCAGGGTGGTCACCACCAATTCCCCCACCTCTCCCTCGGGGACCGGATCGCTGGTGCCCGGGCGTACGATTTCGACGATCACGCCTTCGTCGATGACCAAGCCCTCGCGGGCCGAGGTTTCATAGGCGATCAGGCCGAGGTCTGCGGTGGCGTAACACTGGTAGACGTCCACGCCCTGTGCAGTGAACCAGTCGCGCAGGCTCGGTGGGCAGGCCTCGCCACTGACCAGACCTTTTTTGAGCGCTGAAACATCAACACCAGACTCCTGGGCCTTTTCCAGCAGGATGCGCAAGAAGCTGGGCGTGCCGCTGTAGCTCTGCGGCTGCAGATCCACAATGGCCGCCAGCTGCTGCTCGGTCTGACCGGTGCCTGCCGGAAATACCGAGCAACCGACCGCGTGGGCACCTGACTCCATCATGAAAGCGCCCGGCGTCATGTGGTAACTAAAGGCGTTGTGCACCAGCTCGCCGGCGCGAAAGCCGGCGGCGTACATCGCCCGACCGACTCGCCAGTAATCGGCGCTGGCCACGTCGGGCTCGTAGATCGGTCCGGGCGAAGCAAAGATGCGCGGCATTTGCGGCCCTTTGACCACGGCGGCAAAGCCGCCGAAGGGGTCGGCTGGTCGGCCGGCTTTTTGCAATTCCAACAGCTCGCTCTTGCGGGTAACAGGCAGGCTGGCCAAGGCTGTGCGCGAGCTCACGCTGGCTGCGTCTATGTCCTTGAGAACGCGGGCCAGGGCGCTGCTGTGCTCCTGGGCCTGGCGCACCTGGCGCGGCAGTGCGGCTGCCAGGGCTTGCTCGCGCTCGGCGGCGGAGCGGGTTTCGAGGGCGTCAAAGTGTTTGTTCATCGTTGATTCCTCAAGCCAGCCAGCGTTTGCGACGCTTGTAGCTCTTCACATCCTTGAAGCTCTTGCGCTCGCCGCCACCCACGCCCAGATAGAACTCCTTGACGTCTTCATTGCTGGCCAAATCGGCCGCCGCACCGTCCATCACCACCCGGCCGCTTTCCATGATGTAACCGTAGTCGGCGTATTTCAGAGCCATATTGGTGTTCTGCTCGGCCAGCAGGAAGGTGACTTTCTCTTTGTCGTTGAGGTCCTTGACGATCTCAAACACCTCCTCGACGATCTGCGGCGCCAGCCCCATGGAGGGCTCGTCGAGCAGCACCATGCTGGGGTTGGCCATCAGGGCGCGGCCGATAGCGCACATTTGCTGCTCGCCGCCCGAGGTGTAGGCCGCTTGCGAGCCGCGGCGGGTTTTCAGGCGGGGAAAGTAGTTGTAGACCTTCTCCAAGTTGGCGGCCACCTCGGCCTTGCTGCTGCGGGTGTAGGAGCCGGTCAGCAGGTTTTCTTCGATGGTCAGGTGGGCAAAGCAGTGGCGCCCTTCCATGACCTGTACCACGCCGCGCTTGACCAGATCGGCCGGCGAGAGGTTTTCGATGCGCTCGCCGCGCAGCTCGATGCTGCCTTTGGTGACTTCGCCGCGCTCGCCCTGCAGCAGGTTGGAGATGGCACGCAAGGTGGTGGTCTTGCCTGCGCCGTTACCCCCGAGGATGGCCACGATGCCCTGCTCAGGCACCTGCAGCGAGACGCCCTTGAGCACCAGGATCACATGGTTGTAAATGACTTCGATGCCGTTGACGTTGAGAACGATAGTGGGAGAACCCATGGTGTTTCCTCTTTGACCATTTGCAAGGCGCGGTGGGCCTGCCTTGCAAATGGTCGCTGGCCGGTGCCAGCGACGCAAACCCCCTGGGCGCAGCGCTCAGGGGGTGTTTGATGTCAGGACTGGCAGTCCTGCGCGTTGCGGCGGGTCAGTTTCTTGTCGCTGAGATACTTTTCGGCGCCGGCCTTGACCATGGGCTTGATGATCTGCTCATCGGCCTGGTACCAGTCGGAGCTGAAGTTCCACTTGGCGCCGTCCCAGGTATGCACCCGGGCCCAGCTCGAGCCCATGTGATCGGCGCAGCTGGTGGACAAGGGGCGCATGATGCCGCTAAAGCCGAGGGCATCGAGCCGTTTCTGGTCCAGCGCCAGGTTCTCCAGGCCCCAGCGCACCTGCTCGCCGGTCATGACCTTGCCCTTGCCAAAGCGCTCCTGCGCACGGCGAACCGCTTCGACGGACAGCATCTGGATGATCACGCCGCGGGTGTAGAGGACCGAACCCACTTCATCTTTGGGGCCGGTGCCCTGGCCCTTGCCGTGCACATTCTTGAGGATTTCCTGGATCACCTTGGGCTCTTGGCCCGAGGTGTTGAGTGCCAGCGCGTTGTAGCCTTTGGCTCCCTCGCCGACGTCTTTGACGTCAGGCTCGGCGCCGGCCCACCACACGCCGTACATTTTGTCGCGCGGGTAGCCGGTGGCCTGGGCTTCCTTGAGGGCGGTGGAGTTCATCACGCCCCAGCCCCACAGCAGCACAAAGTCGGGGCGCTGTTGGCGCACCTGCAGCCAGGCGGCTTTTTGCTCCACGCCCGGGGCGGTCACCGGGATCAGGCTGAGCTGAAACCCGTGCATCTTCTCGCGCTCTTGCAGCAGCGGGATGGGCTCTTTGCCGAAGGGGCTGTCGTGGTAGACCAGGGCGATTTTCTTGCCCTTGAGCTTGTCCCAGCCGCCTTCCTTCTTGGCCAGGTGCTGGATCAGGATGTCAGCGCCGGTCCAGTAGCTGCCCATGAGCGGGAAGTTCCATTTGAAGGCCAGGCCGTCCTGTGCCACCGACAGGCCATAGCCCAGGGTGATCAGCGGGATCTTGTCCTTCTCTACCTTCTCGGTCAAAGCGAAGGTGATGCCAGTGGCCTGCGGATCGAACAAGGCCACGCCAGGGCGGCTCTTGAGGCGCTCGTAGCACTCCACGCCGCGGTCGGTGGCGTAGCCGGTCTCGCACTCTTCAAAGGTCAGCTTGACGCCGTTGATGCCGCCGTCACGGGCGTTGATCATTTTGAGGTAGTCCTGCTTGCCGTTGGCCCAGGGCGTGCCGTTGGGCGCGTAGGGGCCGGTGCGGTAGGACAGCAGCGGGAAGAACTGCTCCTTGGCCTGTGCCAGGGCGGCGCCGGCGCTGAGCGCTGCACTTGCCAGCAGCGTGGTGTTGAGGACGAACTTACGAAGGTTCATGAGAGTCTCCTTGGTGAAAAAGCGGGGTTTATGTTTTGACCGTCTGCTGCGGTCATCCTTGATTCAATGAGGAAAGGGCCACAGGCGAAGCTTTTGTTTGCCGATGGACCAGAGCTTGGCCAGGCCGTGGGGCTCCACGATCAGGAACCAGACGATGAGAGCGCCGAAGATCATCAGCTCTGCGTGTGAGACGGCTGCGGTGGAAATCTCTAGACCGAACAGGCTGCCCAGGGCGGGCAGCAGTTGGTTGAGCAAGATGGGAACGACCACGATGAAGGCCGCGCCGAAGAAGCCGCCCATGATGGATCCCAGGCCGCCGATGATGACCATGAACAGCAAGCGAAACGAGATCTCCACCGAGAAGGCCGCCGGCTCCCAGGCCCCGAGGTAAATGAAGGCCCACAGCGCGCCGGCCACGCCCACGATGAAGGAGCTCACGGCAAAGGCGGTGAGCTTGGCGTACATGGGCCGAATGCCGATCACCGCAGCGGCCACATCCATGTCGCGGATGGCCATCCATTCGCGGCCGATGGCGCCGCGCACCAGGTTCTTGGCCAGCAGCGCGATCACCGTCAGCAGCGCCAGGCAAAACAGGTATTTGCTGGCTGCGCTCTCGATCGGGATGCCGAAGACTTGCAGGTTGTTGACCGACACCGAGCCCGAGGGCGAGTCGTTGGTGAACCACTTGATGCGCAGGAACAGCCAGTCGGAAAAAAACTGCGCCGCCAGGGTGGCCACCGCCAGGTACAAGCCCTTGACCCGCAGCGAGGGCAGGCCAAACAAGATGCCGAAGGCGGTGGCACACAGGCCGCCGAGCAGCAGGGCGGGGATCAGCGGCATGTCGGGAATGCGGACAAAGAAGTTGTAGGCGCCGTAGGCGCCCACGGCCATGAAGGCACCCGAACCCAGTGAGATCTGACCGCAGTAGCCCACCAGGATGTTCACGCCCAAGGCGGCCAGCGCCATGATGACGAAGGGGATCAAAATCGCCCGAAAGACATAGTCGCTGGCCAGCATGGGCACGACCACGAAGGCAAAGGCCAGCAGCAGTCCAATGGCCAGCCGGTCCTGGGCGATGGGGAAGATCTGCTGGTCGGCCTGGTAGCTGGTCTTGAACTGGCCGTTTTCACGGTAGAGCATGGTGTGGTTTCTCTGTAGGGTTTCAGTTCAGACGCGGTCGATGATTTTTTCGCCGAACAGGCCTTGCGGGCGGATCAGCAAAAAGCCCAGCGCCAGCACGTAGGCGAACCAGATCTCGATGCCGCCGCCGACGAAGGGGCCGAGGTAGACCTCGGAGAGCTTTTCGCCCACGCCGATGATCAGTCCGCCCATGATGGCACCGGGCACCGAGGTCAGGCCCCCCAGAATCACCACTGGCAGTGCCCGCAGGGCCAGTGTGGTCAGCGAGAACTGAACGCCCAGCTTGGAGCCCCAGATCATGCCGGCCACCAGCGCCACCACGCCAGCCACGCACCAGACGATCACCCAGATGCGGTTGAGCGGAATGCCGATGGACTGCGCCGCCTGGTGGTCGTCGGCGACGGCCCGCAAGGCGCGGCCGGTGCCTGTTTTTTGGAAGAACAATGACAGCAAAGCGACCAGCACTGCAGCGATCAGCGCCGCATAGAGGTCTTCCTTGTTGATCAGGATGCCGCCTTCGAACACCTGCTCAAAAGCCATGATCGGCTCTTTGGGCATGCCGATGTCGATTTTGTAGATGTTGCTGCCAAACAGGGTCTGGCCCAGGCCCTCGAGGAAATAGGCGATGCCCAGCGTGGCCATGAGCAATGTGGCGCCCTCTTGGTTGACCAGGTGGCGCAGCACCAGCGCTTCGATCATCCAGGCCACCACAAACATGACGGCTGCGGCGATAACGAAGGCAGCGATGTTGGCCAAGACCCTGTTTTCGAGGCCCGTCCACAGTGGAATCCACTCGGAAAATCGCGCCATGGCCAAAGCGCCAAACAGCACCATCGCGCCTTGCGCAAAATTGAAGACGCCCGAGGCCTTGAAGATGAGCACAAAGCCCAGAGCCACCAGCGAATACAGCATGCCGGCCATCAGACCGCCAAGCAGGGTTTCCAAAAAGAACGCCATGAAACTTTTCCTTAGTGCGACGTGCCCAGGTAGGCGCTGATCACTTCTTTGTTGTTGCGCACCTCGTCGGGGGTGCCGTCGCCGATCTTCTTGCCGTAGTCCAGCACCACCACCCGGTCGGAGATGTCCATCACCACGCCCATATCGTGTTCGATCAGCACGATGGTGGTGCCAAATTCGTCGTTGACGTCCAGCACAAAGCGGCACATGTCCTGCTTTTCTTCGACGTTCATGCCGGCCATCGGTTCGTCGAGCAGCAGCACCTGGGGCTCCATGGCCAGGGCCCGGCCCAAATCGACCCGTTTTTGCAGGCCATAGGGCAGTTGGCCCACGGGGGTTTTTCGGTAGGGCTGGATTTCCAGAAAGTCGATGATGCGCTCGACAAAGGCGCGGTGTTCAAACTCTTCGCGCTGGGCCGGACCGATGCGCAGGGCCTGCATGAAGAGATTGCTTTTGATCTTCAGGTTGCGGCCCGACATGATGTTGTCGAGCACGCTCATCCCCTTGAAAAGCGCCAGGTTCTGAAAGGTGCGGGCCACGCCCATGACCGCTACCTGATGGCTGTTCATGTGGCGAAAGGTCTGACCGCGGAAGCTGATCGAGCCCTCCTGCGGCTTGTAGACGCCGTTGATGCAGTTGAGCATCGAGCTCTTGCCCGCGCCGTTGGGTCCGATGATGGCCCGTATCTCGTGCTCGCGGACATTGAAGGAGATGTCGGTCAGGGCCTTGACGCCGCCGAAGCTCAGCGAAATGTTCTTGACGTCGAGGATGACGTCGCCGATTTTTTTCTGGGTCATGATGGGGCTTGCGCTGGAGCGCGTTCAGGCGGCGGCCTTGACGGCCTGAAAAGTCTTGGCATCGCCCAGGCGCAGCATGGCGCTGACGCTGCCGCTGCGGCCGTCCTCAAACTTGACCGTTGTCTCGATGTACTGCTCTTGCTTGCCTGCGTACAGGGCATCGACCAGAGGCTGGTATTTCTCGCCGATGAAGCCGCGGCGAACCTTGTTGGTTCGGGTCAGCTCACCGTCGTCGGCGTCGAGCTCCTTGTGCAGAACCAGGAAGCGGCTGATTTGCGAGCCGGCCAGCAGTTCGTCGGCGGCCAGGTCGGCGTTGACCTGCTCCACGCACTCGCGGATCATTTCATAGACTTCGCTCTTGCCGGCCAGGTCGGTGTAGCCGGCATAAGGCAGGTTGCGCCGCTCGGCCCAGTTGCCGACCGCGTCGAAGTCGATGTTGATCATTACGCAGACCTTGTCGCGGCCGTCACCAAAAGCCACCGCCTCCTTGATGAAGGGGAAGAACTTGAGCTTGTTCTCGACGTACTTGGGGGCGAACATGGCGCCGTCGTTGGGGCCGCCCTTGATGCGACCGACGTCTTTGACGCGGTCGATGATCTTCAGGTGACCCTGCGCATCGATGAAGCCCGCATCGCTGGTGTGGTACCAGCCGTCGGCGGTCAGCACCTCCTCGGTGGCTTTGGGGTTCTTGTAATAGCCCTTGAGCAGGCCGGCCGACTTGACCAGAATTTCACCGTTGTCGGCGACCTTGATTTCGACCCCGCGGATGGGCACCCCCACCGTGTCGGCGCGCGCTTCATGGTCGGGCTGCAGGCAGACGAAGACGGCGGTTTCGGTCGAGCCGTAGAGCTGCTTGAGGTTGATGCCGATGGAGCGGTAGAAGGTAAACAGGTCCGGGCCTATGGCTTCGCCCGCTGTGTAGGCCACCCGCACCCGCGAAAAGCCCAGGTTGTTGCGCAGGGGGCCGTAGACCAGCAGGTCGCCCAGCGCGTACATCAGGCGGTCGTTCAAGCTCAGGGCCTTGCCGTCCATGCGTTGCGGGCCGACCCGCTTGGCCAGCGCCATGAAGGTCTTGAACATGCTGCGCTTGAGGGCGCCGGCGTCTTCCATGCGGATCATCACGCTGGTGAGCATGCCTTCGAAGACCCGTGGCGGCGCGAAGTAATAGGTCGGTCCCACTTCCTTGAGGTCGATGGAGACGGTGCCGGCGTTTTCAGGGCAGTTGACCACATAGCCGCAGACCAGCCACTGCGCATAACTGAAGATGTTCTGGCCGATCCAGGCCGGCGGCAGGTAGGCCAGAACCTCTTCGCGCGCGCTGAGCTTGTCAAATTCAGCGCCAGCTTGGGCTCGGTCCATCAGCGTGCTGTGGGTGTGCACCACGCCTTTGGGATTGCCGGTGGTGCCTGAGGTAAAGAACATGGCGGCGACGTCGCCGGTCTGGCCCAGGCTGACCTGCTCGCTGAAAAAGCCAGGGTGTTTGGCGGCCCAGGCCGCACCCTGCTCCAGCATCGGGTCCAGGCCGACCAAGCCGGGGGCGTCGTAGTTGCGCAGGCCTCGCGGGTCGTCGTAGATGATTTGCTGGAGCAGCGGGCATCGGTCGCGGATTTCCAGCAGCTTGTCGACCTGTTCCTGGTCCTCGACCAAGGCCAGTTCTATCTCGGCGTTGGTGATGGGGAAGACACATTCGGCGGCCACCGCATCTTGGTAGAGTGGCACCGGAATCGCCCCGAGTGACTGCGCTGCCAGCATGGCTGCATACAGCCGAGGCCGGTTTGCGCCGATCACCACCATGTGCTGGCCTCGCTTGAGGCCAAGCTGGTGCATGCCGCAGGCCATGTGCTCGACCAGCTTGGCCAGGTCGGCCCAGCTCAGGGCCTGCCAGATGCCATATTCCTTCTCGCGCAGGGCTGCTGCCTGCGGGCGTTTGGCGGCGTGCTCGAGCATGAGCTTGGGAAACGTCGTCTGCATGGAAAACCTTTGGTGGGAACGCGGCCAGGCGGCTGCCCGCAGTCACTTTTGTTACTCGCTATCCTAGGCTTGGCTTTGACGCCGGGTTGTCGTTGCGACGACAATTTACCGTCTAACTGACTAGGACTTACCCTAGGCAGAAAGCCCATGCTGAAAGCAGCCTGTAAGCCATGTCCAGCCCATGACGATTGAGCCTTCCCTCCATCAAAGACGCCGCGCTCTGAGCGACAAGGAGCTCGATGGCATTCCTTGGCTGGGGCTGTTACAGGCTGCCGAGCGAGAGCGGGCGGTGGCTGAACTGGTGGTCAGCCAGGCGGTGCCGGGTGACCATATTTGTCGGGTCGGACGCCAGGCGACTTACTGGTTCGGCGTCGTTGACGGTTTGCTCAAGATGAGCACTGACAGTGCGCAAGGCACCACCATGACCTTCTCTGGCCTGCCGCCGGGGGGCTGGTTCGGTGAGGGGACGGCGCTCAAGCACGAGCCCTACCGCTACAACGTGCTGGCGCTGCGCCGCAGCCTGGTGGCCGGTTTGCCGGTCGAGACCTTCGACTGGCTGCTCGATCATTCCATCGGCTTTAACCGCTTTGTCATGCGTCAACTCAATGAGCGTCTGGCCCAGTTCATCGCCGCACGCGAGATCGACCGCCTGACCAACCCCGATTTGCGAGTGGCACGCAATCTTGCGGCTCTATTCAATCCGGTCCTGTTTCCTTCGGTCGGAGAAGTCTTGCGCATCACCCAGCAGGAGTTGGCCTATCTGGTCGGTCTGTCGAGGCAGCGGGTCAATGAGGCGCTGCGGACGCTGGAGCGACACGGGGTAATTCGTGTGGAGTACGGCGGTTTGCGGGTGCTCGATCTGGCGCGCCTGCGCAGCGACAATTTCTCTCAGGGCTGAGAGTCCACCACGACCCCTACCTCAGACATGACTCAAGACCCCCGCGTGCCCACTTCTTCGCCCTCGCGGCCTGCCGCCGTGCGCGTGCCGGCGGCTCAAGCCAGTGCGCCGGGCCCGGGCGATGTGGCGGTGCGCCTGAACAAGCGCATGGCCGATCTGGGCCTGTGTTCGCGCCGCCAGGCCGATGACTGGATCACCCGCGGCTGGGTTCGGGTCGATGGCCAGCTGGCCGTGCTGGGGCTGGCGGTGCCCATGCATGCGCGTATTGAAGTCGATCCGCAGGCCCGTCAGCGCCAGAGCCAGCAGGTCACCATTTTGCTCAACAAGCCGGTCGGCTATGTCAGCGCCCAGGCTGAAGACGGCCATCAGCCGGCGGTCAGCCTGCTGCAGGCCAGCAGCCGTTGGCAGGGCTGCAGCAGCCCGCAGCGTTGGTCGCCGCAGCAGCTCAAAGGGCTGGCGCCGGCCGGCCGGCTGGACATCGATTCGATCGGCTTGCTGGTCCTGACCCAGGACGGGCGCATCGCCCGCCAGCTGATCGGCGAGGACTCGGACGTTGAGAAGGAATATCTGGTGCGGGTCAGCTATGGCGAACATAGCCAAGGGGTGCAGGCGCTGTTTCCGGCGGACAAGCTCAGTCTTTTGCGTCATGGACTGAGCCTGGACGGTCGGCAGTTGCGGCCAGCCCAGGTGAACTGGCAGAACCCGGAACAGCTGCGTTTTGTGCTGCGCGAGGGCAAGAAGCGCCAGATCCGGCGCATGTGCGAGCAGGTGGGTTTGCAAGTCACCGGGCTCAAGCGCATCCGCATGGGGCGGGTCAGCCTGGGTCAGCTGCCGCTTGGGCAGTGGCGCTACCTGGGCCCGCGCGAGTCGTTTTGAGAATCAGACCCGTGGATCTTGCAGCAGGTAGCGGCTGACGGTCGGTGCTTCCTGCGGCAGGTGAAAGGCGAGCTTGCTCTCACGCAGGGCGACGTCGGTGGCGGTGATCCGGTCAAAGCGACGCAGGTGTTCTGTCCAGGACTCATCGACAATTTGCTCGATGTAGCGCCCAGGCTCGTTGATGTCGTGCAGCAGGGCCCATTCGAGCGCGCCCTGGCGCAGCCGACTGCGGCGGCTTTCCTCCATCAGCGCCAAAAAGGGCTCGGCCTGCCGGGGGTCGATCAGATATTCAATATGCACCGCCACGCGCCCTTGCGCAGGCGCGGGGCTTTGGGGGGGCTGCAAGACCCGCGATGGGGTCAGGTCTTCCTCAATGCTCAGGTCGGGCAGGCGCCGCCGGGTCAGTAGCAGGGCCAGCACGCCGGAAGCGCCCGCCAGCAGCAGGCTGGTCGGCACACTGGTGATGGTGGCGATCTGACCCCAGACCGCAGCGCCCAGCGCGGTACCACCCATGATGCCCATCTGAAACACCGACATCCCGCGCGCCCGCACCCAGTCGGGCAGAGCCATCTGGGCCGACACGCTCAGGCTGTTGGCGTTGGACAGCCAGACCATGCCGGACAGGTACATGATGGGCGCGGCCACCAGCAGGTTGGGCGCCAAGGCCATCCCCGCCGTCACCGCCGCCTGCACCAGGACGCCGAGCGTCAGCTGACGCTGTGCGCTCAGATGCTGGCGCAAGCGCGGCAGTATCAGCGCCACGCTGATGGCCCCCAGGCCCATGCAGGCCAGCAGCAGGGTAAAGCCGCCGGCGCCGCCGCCCAGGCTTTGGGCCAGCAGCGGCAGCAGGGCCAGCAAGGCGGTGAAATGAAAGAAGATGAGAAACACCCGCACCAGCACACCGCGCAGATGCGGCGACTGCCGGGTAAATTGCAGGCCCACCCGGACGGCGCTGAAAAACTTCTCCCGGCCCAGTGGGTGAGGGCGATGCTCCCTGCGCCACCGCATGATGATGAGACCGGCAGCCACCGACAGCGCGGCGTTGAGCGCGAACACCCAGGCCGTACCGGCGCTGGCCAGCAAGGCGCCGGCAACCAGGGGGCCCAGGATGCGCGAGGAGTTCATTGCCACCGCGTTGAGCCCCAGGGCCTGGGGCAACTGGTTGCGCGGCACCACCTCAGGGATGAGCGCTGCAAACACCGGCCAGCGCATGGCCAGCCCGATGCCATTGAGAAAGGTCAGCCCCAGCAACAAAGGGGCGCTGATCACGTTCAAAATGCAGGCCAACCACAGCGCAGTGGCGCTGGCGGCCAGCCAAAACTGGGTGGCCATGAAATAGCGGCGGCGGTCCAAAATATCGGCCAGTGCGCCGCTGGGCAGTCCCAGCAGAAACACCGGAATGGTCGCAGCCGTCTGGACCAGAGCCACCCAAATCGGCTCGGTGGTCAGCGAGGTCATCAGCCAGGCGGCGGCCACATCGTTCATCCACATGCAGATATTGGCGGCCAGCCACGTCACCCACAGCATCCGAAAGACGGGCGACGTCAGGGGCGCGAACGGCGACAGCCCCCGAGCGCGCGGGGCCTGTAGGGGCTCTTCGTGAGAGGACGGTCTGGTGGGATCGGACATGGCTGACGACCAGAGCGCGCGCTGCGCCCGGACCGACCTTATCAGTTTAGTGCCTCGGGCCGTGTCCTCATTGCCCCAGCGCTTCCCAGCGCATCAGCGCCTGCAGCAACTCCTCTTCGATGTGGCCAGCCCGCTGGCTGAGCTCGGCGGCTCGTTCGGGGTCGGTGACATAAATACTGCCTTCACCCAGGGTCTGATCGAGCGCCTTTTGCTCCGTCTCCAAGGCTTCGATACGACCAGGCAGCGCATTGAATTCCTGCTGCTCCCGATAGCTCAGCTTGCGCTTGGGCGTCAGCGGGGCCGCAGCGGGGCTGGCAGTCCCAGCAGGGCCAGAGGGGGGCGGTGGGGCCTTGGAAGTGGAAGGTTTGGAGACGGCAGGTGCAGCCGCAATTTGCCGCGCCCGCGCAGACTGAATCAGCCAGTCGCTCACCCCTCCCTCATATTGCCGCCACAGCCCTGGGCGCTCAGCCGTTCCCTCATGGACGATGACACTGGTGACCACGCCGTCAAGAAAGCGCCTATCGTGGCTGACCAGCAAGACCGTCCCATCGTAGGACTGCAGCAGCTCTTCCAGCAACTCCAGCGTGTCGATGTCCAGGTCATTGGTGGGCTCATCGAGCACCAGCACATTGGCTGGACGGGCAAACAGGCGGGCCAGCAGCAGGCGGTTGCGCTCGCCGCCGGACAGTGTGCGCACCGGTGACTGCGCGCGGGCCGGTGAAAAAAGAAAGTCGCCCAGGTAGCTGCGCACGTGCTTGCGCTCGCCGTTGACCTCAACCCATTCGCTACCCGGACTGATGAAGTCCTCCAGCGTGGCATTGAGGTCCAGCGCATCGCGCATCTGGTCAAAGTAAGCGACCTGCAGTTGCGTGCCTTGCCTGACCGTGCCCGGTGGCTGGCTTGGGTCAGGCGGCAGTTCCCCAAGCACCAACTTGAGCAAAGTGCTCTTGCCAGCCCCATTGGGGCCGATCAGGCCGATTTTGTCGCCCCGCAGCACGGTCGCGCTGAACTGATGGACCACCGTGTGCCGGCCGGACCCGGTGTCGAAGCTCTTGCTGACGTTTTCCAGCTCGGCCACGATCTTGCCGCTCCTGTCACCGCTGCTCAGGTCCAGATTCACCCGGCCCATCGCGTTGCGCCGCGCCGCGTGCTGCGCGCGCAAATCCTGCAGGCGCTTGATACGAGCCACGGCCCGGGTGCGCCGAGCCTCCACGCCCTTGCGTATCCATATCTCTTCCTGCGCCAGCAGGCGATCGGCCTTGGCCTGAACCACCGCCTCCTGGGCCATTTGCTCCTGCTTTTGCGTCACGTACTGGGCAAAGTTGCCGGGGTAGCGACGCAACAAGCCGCGATCGAGCTCAACGATGCTGGTGGCCACTCGATCGAGGAATGCACGATCGTGAGTGATGGTCACGACGCTGCCCTTGAACTCGATGAGCAAATCCTCCAGCCAGGTAATGGCGTCGAGGTCCAAATGATTGGTCGGCTCATCAAGCAGCAGCACATCGGGGCGTGCCACCAAGGCGCGGGCCAGTGCCACCCTCTTGAGGGTGCCGCCCGAGAGCGTGCCAATCACCACGTCGCCGTCGAGCTTCAGCCGCTGCAAAGTCTCCTGCACACGCTGCTCCCAATTCCAGCCGTCCTGCGCCTCAATCTGCGACTGCAAGGCATTGAGGTCCGTTCCATCCTGCGCTTGCAGGTAATCGGCGATCCAACCCTGTAGGGCGGCCAGGCCTTCGCTGACTGCCATAAAGACGGTGCTGTCATTCGACAGCAGTGGCTCCTGTGGCACATAGGCAATGCGCAGTTGCTGCTGCACCAGCAAGCGCCCGTCGTCGGCGTGCTCCAGGCCAGCCAGGATCTTGAGCAAAGACGACTTGCCCGTGCCGTTGCGTCCAATCAAGCCCACCCGCTCCCGCTCCTCGAGAGCGAAGTCGGTGTGGTCAAGCAGGGCCACGTGGCCATAGGCCAGCTGGGCGTCAAGCAGAGTAATCAGTGCCATAAGGGGTGGGTTTAAAAGGGGAAACGATTATGTGGCTTGGACTCGAGCAAGCGCAGCCCGCGGCCGATGCCTGTTACTGAGCGCGCTCCCTACAGCGGGGGCGATGACGGGTATGGGCGCTGTGGCGCAGCCGCCGTGCAGGCCTTGCAAATCAATCAAGGCACAAGACAAACCGGGCTGCTTGAAGAGAAGGAAAAGCTGATGTGGGCGAATCTCTTTGAAACTTTTTTTGCGCAATGCTTGAGCCGCCAAAAAAACAGTGCTATAGTAGCTGGCTCGACTAAACACAGCAGCACCAAACGGAGCAGCAGAGTGGATAGCAGGAGCGGTGATTGAAAGATCCCGTCAAACAGCTCGCAAGGCTGGACACGCAAGAAAAAATTTTTCAAGTGTTGTTGACGAATCAGAAAAAACCGGTGTATACTGCAAGGCTTCGCTGATCGTAGCGAACGCAAAGCGGCTCAAGGCGCTGAGACTAAACGGCAGGCAACTGTCAAGCAAGTCAAGGTAGTTGGAAGCTGGTGGATCATTAACAAATTACAGCCGATAAGTATGGGCGTTTGAAGGCGATTGCCAGGTTGGCCGCGCAAGTGGTTGACCAGGTCTTAACCGACCTTAAACGCTTATAGAGATAGAAGTGAAGTTCACTTCAATTCCGTTTTTATGAGTTTTCTTCTCGCCGAAAGGTGGGGAGTTTTATTGCAGTGATTAAACTATAGAGTTTGATCCTGGCTCAGATTGAACGCTGGCGGCATGCCTTACACAT